>JAEYXD010000211.1 GCA_023428645.1 Pseudomonadota bacterium | reverse complement strand
GTATTGGTCCAGGAAGTCGCTTTCGCCACTGATGTTCCTTCAGATATCTACGCATTTCACCGCTACACCTGAAATTCCACTTCCCTCTCCCATACTCTAGCAATGCAGTCTCGAGTGCAGTTCCCAGGTTAAGCCTGGGGATTTCACACCCGACTTGCAAAGCCGCCTACGCGCGCTTTACGCCCAGTAATTCCGATTAACGCTCGCACCCTCTGTATTACCGCGGCTGCTGGCACAGAGTTAGCCGGTGCTTCTTTCTTGGGTTACGTCAAGACTCCGACGTGTTAGGTCGAAGCTTTTCTTCCCCACCGAAAGGGCTTTACAACCCGCAGGCCTTCTTCACCCACGCGGCGTCGCTGGATCAGGCTTTCGCCCATTGTCCAATATTCTCCACTGCTGCCTCCCGTAGGAGTCCGGACCGTGTCTCAGTTCCGGTGTGGCTGGTCGTCCTCTCAGACCAGCTACGGATCGTCGCCTTGGTGAGCCATTACCTCACCAACTAGCTAATCCGATTTGGGCTCATCTATTAGCGCCAGGCCTTGCGGTCCCCGGCTTTCCACCGTAGTGCGTATGCGGTATTAGCCCGAGTTTCCCCGGGTTGTCCCCCACTAATAGGCAGATTCCCAAATATTGCTCACCCGTCCGCCGCTCGCCGCCAGGGTTGCCCCCGCGCTGCCGCTCGACTTGCATGTGTTAGGCACGCCGCCAGCGTTCAATCTGAGCCAGGATCAAACTCTTCACTTAAAGGCTTGTGACCTATCAAGTGACGATCAGATCCTCAATAACTCATTACTGGCTATTGAGTACTCTCATCGTCGATTTGCGCTTCGCAAACGACCGACGCGAGTCCCCACACAAATTACCTGTTTCGATTTTTAAAGAGCGATCTACACGCGAGGCGTAGACAGAAGCGGAACTATAACCGAGATTTTCGACTCGTCAACCTCTCGTTTCAGCGAGAAGCCCTAGTCTCGATCTCGGCGGCGTGACTGCTTTATCAGCACCCACATCCGCGAAGGCCGCGCAGTTTAACCGTGATCTTTGGTTCGTCAACCTCTGTTTTTCAACAGAAGCTGCAGTCCCGATCTCGATTCGTGCTGCCGCTTATTCAGCCGCTGCACCCGCGAAAGGCCGCGCAGTTTAACCGTGATCTTTGGTTCGTCAACCTCAGTTTTGATGCTGAAGTTTCGGTCCCGATCTCGATTCGTGCAGCTGCTTATTCAGCCGCTGCACCCGCGAAGGCCGCGCAGTCTAACCGCGATCTTTGGTTCGTCAACCCCAGTTTTTGACGCTGAAGTTTCGGTCCCGATCTCGATTCGTGCCGCCGCTTATTCAGCCGCTGCACCCGCGAAAGGCCGCGCAGTCTAACCGCGATCTTCTGTTCGTCAACCTCTGTTTTGCGACCAAGGTTTCCGACCCAATCTCGATTCATGTGGTCGCTTTTTGGGCAACCACACCCGCGAAAGGCCGCGCAGTGTAATGACCGAAGCTCAGGAGTCAACACCCGAGGCGGTTTCCGCCACAACGTCGCTGATCCAGCTTGAGCGTCACGAAGTCAGCGATCCTCCGATGCCTTCTGCGCGATCGATCGCGGATGCGCACGTACCAGATCGCGTTGCGCGCAATCGAGTTCCCTCATGGTTGATGATTACGTGGTCGCGTCGGCATCGGTTGACGTTTTCGGTCATGAGCGACTAACGTCCGACCGCTACGAATTACATGCATGAGGGGCGTTGAAAGGTGCGACCGGAATCGAAGATCGCGTTCGATTACAAGACAAGGTCGGCTTCATCTGCAGCACGCACCCACGCCAAGTGGTTCACCATGGGACTGCTGCTACCGCTCGCGGGGGCGGTCGTGGCATACATCCTTTCGCGCGAGCCGATGTCGTTGGAACCCCTTCCAGCTGCGCCGGAGCTTCCCACCGCGGCTCTTTCCCCGCTGGAAATCGAACCTCTTCCGCCTGCGCCGACTGGGCAAACGACCGCGTACGTCGTCCGTCCCAACGACACCCTCGATCGCATCTTTCGCCAGCTCGGGTTGAGCCTGAACGATTTGAGCAATATTCGAGCGGTCGACGGTGTGCGACAGAAGCTCGATTCGCTGCGGCCGGGAGACTCCATTACGCTCATACACGATGAAGGCTCGGTGTCGTCGCTGACGCGCCGCATCAGCGAAACGGAAATTCTTACGGTCGCGCGGACGGCTACAGGCTACGAAGCAACGATAGCTGCCACTCCTCTCGACATCCGACAGACGACAGCCAGTGGAGTCATCAACTCTTCATTGTTCGTCGCCGCCAGAGCAGCCGGCGTCGGTTCCGAGCTGATCATGCGCCTGGCCAACGACATCTTCGGGTGGAAGATCGACTTCGCGTTGGAGATTCAACCGGGCGACCGTTTCGACATCGTGTACGAGCAGAAATTTCGGGACGGCGAATACATCGGCGACGGCCGCATTTTGGCTGCGGGATTCATCAACGCCGGCACCTCGCATCGAGCGGTCTACTTCGAATCTGCGGACGGCAAGATCGGCGGGTACTTCGCCGAGGATGGCCGCAGCATGCGCCGGCAGTTCCTACGTGCTCCGCTCGACTTCACTCGGATCAGCTCGAACTTCAATCCGCGGCGCCGGCATCCGCTGCTGAACACGATTCGCGCTCACAAGGGCGTGGACTATGCGGCGCCGACCGGCACGATCATCAAGGCCGCCGGCGATGGCCGAGTCGGATTCGTCGGCACGCAAGGCGGCTACGGACGCGTCGTGATTTTGGAGCACGGTGGCGGCATCTCCACTCTGTACGGCCACATGTCGCGTTTTGCGAAAGGATTGAGAAATGGGCAACGCGTGACTCAAGGCGAAACGATCGGCTACGTCGGCAGCACGGGCGCCGCGACCGGACCGCATCTGCACTACGAATATCGGATGAACGGCGTGCACAAGAATCCACGCACCGTACCGCTGCCGGATGCGGCGCCGATTCCGCTCGCGTACATGCCTGAATTCCAGGCTCGATCCGGAACCTTGTTGGCCGAGCTCGATCGCGCCAAGGCGCCGGCCGTAATCGCCACTCCCGACACCTAGTACTGACGCACGCGCCGTAACACAAGAGCGCTGAGGGCCGTAGTATCCTCGGAGCTTCGCAGTCAGGCGTGGCTCATGTTGGACGTCAACCTCAAGGCACCCGAGCATTACATCAATCGGGAGCTGTCGTTCCTCGATTTCAACTATCGCGTGCTCGCTCAGGCACACGATGAATCGCTCCCGCTACTCGAGCGCATTCGTTTCCTCGGTATTTCGTGCTCGAACCTCGATGAGTTCTTCGAGATCCGCGTCGCCGGCCTGAAGCAACGCCTGGAGCTGGGTTCCATCGCCGCGGGTCCGGACGGAATGAGCGTTCCAGAGCAGATGAACGCCATCCGTCAACGAGCGCTCGCGCTCGTCAAAGATCAGTACGAACTGCTCAACCAGCTGGTTTTTCCGGCCTTGTCAGCGCAACGCATTCAGTTCGTCAACGCACGCACTGTCACGCCGGAGCAGCGCGCGTGGATCGGCGATTACTTCTCCCAGGAAGTGGAGCCCGTGCTGACGCCGCTCGGCCTGGATCCGGCGCGTCCGTTCCCTCGCATTCAGAACAAGAGTTTGAATTTCGTCGTACGGCTGTCGGGCAAGGACGCCTTTGGCCGCGACGCGGAGCTCGCGGTCGTGCAGGTGCCACGATCGTTGCCTCGCATCATTCGTCTGCCTGCCTCCACCGACGGCTCAGGCATTACTCATTTCGTGTTCCTGTCAGCGGTGATCTCGACCTTCATTTCGCAGCTGTTCAGCGGCATGACGGTCGAAGGCGCATGGCAATTCCGCGTGACGCGCAACAGCGACCTGTTCGTCGACGACGACGAGGTCGACAATCTGCTGCGTGCGATCGAGGGTGAATTGGCGCAACGCCGCTACGGCGCCGCGGTGCGACTCGAGACCTCCATCGACTGCCCCGAGGACATCACGAACTTCCTGCTGCGGCATTTCGCGCTGACGCGCGACGACCTCTATCAGGTGAACGGTCCGGTCAATCTGAATCGCCTGATGGCGATCTACGACCGCGTCGACCGCCCCGATCTGAAATACGCGCCGTTCACGCCGAGCATTCCGAAGCGGCTGGTGGCGAAGGAGGACATTTTCGCGGTCATGCGCGAAGCGGACATCCTGCTGCATCATCCGTTCGAATCGTTCGCGCCCGTCATCGACCTGTTGCGCCAGGCCGCGACCGATCCCGACGTGCTGGCGATCAAGCAGACGCTGTATCGCGCCGGACCTCAGTCACCGGTCGTCGATGCCTTGGTCGACGCAGCGCGCGCCGGCAAGGAGGTGACCGTAATCATCGAGCTGATGGCGCGCTTCGACGAGGCCGCGAACATTCAGCTCGCGACTCGATTGCAGGAAGCCGGCGCCCACGTGATGTATGGCGTCGTGGGTTACAAGACGCACGCGAAGCTCATCATGGTCGTGCGCCGCGAGCGCGGCAAATTACGACGGTATTGCCATTTCGGCACGGGCAACTATCACCCCAACACGGCGCGCGTCTACACCGACTACGGACTCTTCACCTGCGATGCTGCGATGGGTGAAGACCTGCATGAGCTCTTCCTGCAGCTGACGAGCCCCACGCGCGTCGCGACGATGCAAAAGATCCTGCAATCGCCTTTCACGCTGCTCGAGGCGCTACTCGAGAAGACGCGGCGGGAAACCGAGCTCGCGAAGCAGGGCAAGCCGGCGCGCATCATCGCGAAGATGAATGCGCTCATCGAGCCGCAGATCATCCAGGCGCTCTATCAGGCTTCGATCGCCGGCGTGAAAATCGACTTGATCGTTCGCGGCATTTGCGCCTTGCGTCCGGGCGTGCCCGGGCTGTCGGAGAACATTCATGTGCGCTCGATCATCGGCCGCTTCCTCGAGCATTCGCGCGTGTTCTATTTCCACAACGACGGCAATCCCGAAATCTTCGGCGCGAGCGCGGATTGGATGGAGCGCAATTTTTTTCGCCGCATCGAGGTCGCGTTCCCCATCGAGCGCAAGCAGCATCGCGAACGCATCATCGAGGACCTCGCGACGTATCTCGCGGACAATTGCCAGGCGTGGGAGCTGGAGGCCGACGGTTCGTACCAGCGTGTGGTCGCCGGCGACGCGCCGTTGGTGAATGCGCAGTTGGCGCTGCTACGCCGTCAAGCCGAGGCCGACGACTGAGCGATCTTCAGCTTGAAGCCCGCGAGCTTGAGGGCCTCGATCTCCTGCTCCAGATCGGCCGCGGTCAGCGGGTGATCCTCGATCCAATTGCGCGGAAACGCCATTTCCACCCCGCGGCCTTTCACCCGCAGCTCGATCTTGGGTAACGAATGTGGGCTCCGTCCCCGATGCAGCAGCACAGCGACCCGTAGCAGCACGATGAGAAACTCGGCCTTGATGTGCCACGGCGGATTCAGATCCTGCAATGTGTCGAGGTGAAACTTGCGTCGATGGCTGCCGACGAGGTGGGCAAGGATCCGTTGCTCTTCCTGCGGGAATCCCGGCATGTCCGCGTGCTCGAGCAGATACGCACCGTGCTTGTGGTAGTGCGAATGCGAGACATCGAGGCCGATCTCGTGCAGGCGCGCCGCCCAGCCCAGCACGGTCTCGGCAAACGGATCGTCCAGACCCCACTCACCTTGCACCTGGCGCAGAAACTCGAGCGCAGTCGCCTCGACGCGCTCCGCTTGCGCAACATCGACGTGATATCGCCCCTGCATCGCCCGCACGCTGCGCACACGCGCGTCCTCGTTCGTCAGGCGCCCCACCAGGTCGTACAGCAACCCTTCACGTAGCGCGCCTTCGGCGGGACGCATGCCGCGAATATCGAGGTTATCGAGCACCTCGGCGAGGATCGCGAGACCGCCCGGGAAGACGGGCGCGCGCTCGGCGGATAGTTCCGGCAAGCGCAGCTTGGAGATATGCCCGGCGCGCAGCGCATGCTCGATCAGCGCTTCGACCCCGCCGCGGCTGATTTCGGTCTCGCCGCGACCACGCAATACATCGGCAGCGGCGCGAATCGTCCCGGACGATCCGACCACCTGCTCCCACCCGTACTCCTTGAACGCGCTGCGCACGGGTTCGAGCTCGAGCCGGGCCGCGAGGCGCGCGCGCTTCATGCGCTTTTCGGTGATCTCGCCGCCATCGAAGTAGCGCGCGCTCATCGAAACACAGCCCATGTAGAGACTTTCGAGCTTCTTGGCGTGCATGCCCTCGCCGATGATGATTTCCGTGCTGCCACCGCCGATGTCCACGACGAGCCGCCGTCCCGGCTCGCTCGGCATCGTCTGGGCAACGCCGAGATAAATGAGACGCGCTTCTTCCATACCGGAGATGATTTCGATCGGGTGGCCGAGCGCCGCGCGCGCTCGATCCAGGAACGCGCCCCGGCGGCGGGCTCGCCGCAGCGTATTCGTGCCGACGACGCGAACGCTTTCCGCCCGCATGTCCCGCAGGCGTTGGCCAAAGCGCTCGAGGCAAGCGATGGCCGTTTCGATCGCGGCACGATCCAGGCGCCCTTGTTCGTCGAGACCGGCGGCGAGCCGCACGGTTTCGCGCAGCCGATCCTGGATGGTCAGCTGGCCATGCGAATAGCGCGCGACGACCATGTGAAAACTGTTGGAGCCGAGATCGACCGCGGCGATCACGTCGGGGACTTTGGAACGCGCCATGCTCTAGACCTGCGAAAATGCAAACGGCCGGAAGCGTACGCTTCCGGCCGCAAGTCTACAGAGCCGGCGATCGATTTCAGGTCAGGCGGAGAACGAAGATCCGCAGCCGCAGGTCGTCACCGCGTTCGGATTTCGAATCACGAACTGCGCGCCTTCGATGTCTTCCTTGTAGTCGATCTCGGCGCCCGCGAGATACTGGATGCTCATCGGATCGATCAGCAACGTCACGCCGTCTTTCTCGACACGCGTGTCGCCGTCTTCGATGGCCTCATCGAACGTGAAGCCGTACTGAAATCCCGAGCACCCTCCGCCCTGCACGAAGACGCGTAACTTGAGATTCGGGTTCGCTTCCTCACGAATCAGCTCGCCGACCTTCGCCGCGGCGGCATCGGTGAACAGGAGCGTCGGAGCGGAGGATACGGAATCGGGCGCGGTAGCCATGGCAGGGGATCTGGGGACCGATATGGATAGATCAAGTCTAGAGGTGGCGACGGAGGATCGTCAAAACGGCCGTCACGGATTGTCAGCGGCCGCCTTCGTCTGCGCGGCCGCTGCAGTACCCGGCTTACGCGGCTCATGGATCAGCTTGCCGTTGATCTCGGCGCCCATCTCCATCTCGATCAGACCGTAGTAGACATTTCCCGTCACGCGCGCCGTCGCCCCGAGCTCTACCCGATCGTGCGCCAGGATGTCGCCTTTGACCGTGCCGTTGAGGATCACGTTCGGCACCGCGACCGAGCCTTCCACGACACCCGCATCGCTCACGCTCAAGGTCGCGCCTGAGTCCGGCGGCGCGTCGACGTTGCCCTTCACGTGGCCGTCGACGTGGAACCCGCCGCTGAAATGCACGTCCCCGATGATGCGAGTGCCGGCGCCGATGAGCGTATCGATTCGCTGCAGCTTGGATTTGCTCTTGAACATAGGGTTCCGATCAACCTTCCTGCACTCGCCATGGAAACGATTCTCGCACGGGTTGCAGCCGCGACGACTTCACCTCGACGTTCACCGCTTTCGGCTCGAAGCCGCCCGGCAAGACGATGTCCTGCTCGAGATTCTGGAAGTAGCGAAATTGAAACGGCACGAGACCGTCCGCGCGGGTCTCGCCCCCCGCCTCCGCGAGTTGGAGCTGAGTCGGCTTGTTGTCGCTCACACCTTCGATCTGAATGCTCACGGACCCGGAGACGACCGAGTCCTGGCGCATCGATTGCACGAGCACGAGGCGCAGACGGAAGTGGTTGTCGATGCCCCCCGGCAGCACCTGAAACCGCTGAATACGCAGGCCGCCGATGCCGTCTTCCGGGGAGACAATGCCGCGATAGAACGTAAGCTCTTCGCGATGCTTCAGAACCTGGGCCTGCAGATCGGCCAGGGTCTTCTCGACGTCACCATACGCTTTGCGATCGACGTTGCGGGCGAGCTCGGCGGCGGCGACCTCGCTCCGGAGCTTCAGGTTCGCGTCCTCGAGCACACGGATCTTCTGGGTCAGCTCGCGGCGCTGCTGAATTTCCGCGAATTTGCTGTAGCCGCCTGCGAAGCGGCCCCACTCGTACACCCCATACAGCACGACCAGCGCCGCGACGAGCACGGCGGCGGCGACCGAGCGACGCCGCCACGGCGATTGATAGCGGACGACGAGTCGCCCTGTTCGCATCGCGCTCGGATCAGCCATGCATATGAATCCGTCTAACGGTAACCTTGCGGAATTGCGCCGGATTTTGCGCGCGGGCATTTAAACACATGCCCGCGCCCCGCGCGCAGCGACAAAACACCCTGATTGAGGTCAGGAACGTAGGAAGTGGCGGAGTCCGACGCATGCTCTGGTTAAAAGCCTTTCACATTTTTTTCGTGGTCGCGTGGTTTGGCGGGCTGTTTTATCTGCCGCGGCTGTTCATGTATCACGCGTCGGCGAGCGATCAGGCCGGCATCGATCGCTTCAAGGTCATGGAACGGCGCTTGTTCGTGATGATGACCATCGGGGCCGTCGGCGCCGTGGTCTTCGGCCTTGGGATGGTGCTCCAGGCGCCGTCGTACATGCAGTTCGGCTGGATGCACGCGAAGCTCACGTTCGTCGCGGCGCTGATCGGCTATCACATCTGGTGTTACCGGCTGCTGATCGCACTCCGCGAAGATCGCAATCGACATTCGCCGGGCTGGTATCGCGGGTTCAACGAAGTCCCGACCGTCCTGTTGCTCGCGATCGTCGTGCTCGTCGTCGTCAAACCGTTCTAACGAAAGCCGCCGCTCAGGTCGACGTATTCGCTTTCAGCTCGGCCTGACGGCGCGCGAGATTGCGCAGGTTCTTCTCCTGGTCGGACCATTCCGGGAGCGCGGGCGGATCGTGGGGAAAGGCGCGGCGGGCGAGCTCGTCGAGGGCGCGCGCGTAAACGGCGCGCTTGAAATAGATCACCTCGCGGACCGGCGTCCAGTAGTCGACCCAGCGCCAGCTCTCGAACTCGGGCTCGGGTGTCGAATCGAAATGCAGCCGCGATTCCTCGCCGACGAAGCGCAGCAGAAACCACCGTTGCTTCTGCCCGATACACAGCGGGTTGCTGTGGCGGCGCACGTACTGGCGCGGCAATCGATAACGCAGCCAATTGCGCGTGGCAGCGACGATCTGGACGTCAGCCTGATCCAGGCCAATTTCTTCTTTCAGCTCGCGAAACAGCGCCTCTTCGGGCGATTCTTCCCGGCGCACTCCGCCCTGCGGAAATTGCCAGCCGCGGCCTCCCGTACGGCCTCCAAGGAATACCTGGCGATCGTCGCGAATCAGCACGATTCCGACATTCGCGCGGAAACCCTCGGCATCGATGAAATCGGTCATGTTGGATCAGGCAATTTCGGCCCAAGGATTGTTCCACAAGCTTGGCGACGAGACCAATGCAGAAACGGTCGCTGGCGAGACCCCACATGACCGCCTCGAATGGCGGCCCGGCCCCGCGAGTGGACACCCACTGCGCCGCTCCCTACCCTGCGCCGCGTGAAGAATTCCAAGCTGGTCATCACCTTCGCGCTGCTGGTCCTGGCAGCGGTAGCGGCGATCGTCGTGTCGTTGCGTGCGGGCAGCATCACCGTGCGCTGGACCGAATTGCTGCCCGCGCTGTTCGGAACGAACGACACACTCGCCCACACGGTGGTCACCGAGCTGCGGCTACCGCGCGCAATCACGGCCTTTGCCGCCGGGGGGCTCCTCGCGATCGCCGGCGTGCTGATGCAGGTCCTGCTCCGCAATCCGCTCGCCGATCCTTATGTGATGGGCGTTTCGGGCGGCGCCGCGGTCGCGGCGCTGGCGGCAATGCTGCTAGGACTCTCGGGGCTCGGCGTGGACGGAGCCGCGACCTTCGGCGCGCTGGCGACGACACTCCTCGTCTTCGCGCTCGCGCACGGCGAAGGCGGCTGGACACCCGTGCGCTTGTTATTGACCGGGGTCGTCGTCGCCGCGGGAGCGAATGCGATCGTCAGCACCTTCCTGGCGCTCGGCGACGACGCGCAGCTGCGGGGCATGCTGTTCTGGCTGATGGGTGATCTGTCCTCGAGCTCGCGCCCGGGGCTGCTGTCCGCGGTTCTCGCCATTGCGCTGCTCGCGTCGCTGCCGTTCGCGCGTCAATTGAATGTCCTCGCGCGCGGTGAGCTGCAGGCGCGCGGGCTCGGCGTGCCCGTGCGTGGCCTGCGCATGGGCATCTTCGTCGCGAGCTCGATCCTGACGGCAGTCTCCGTGACGACGGCTGGCACGATCGGCTTCGTTGGCCTCGTCACGCCTCACATCGCGCGCTTGATCCTGGGCGCGGACCACCGGCTGCTGATTCCCGCATCCGCCTTGTTGGGCGGCACGCTCGTCACCACGGCGGATCTGTGCGCCCGAACGCTGTTCGCACCTCGGCAATTGCCTGTCGGGGCGCTCACCGCGATCGTCGGTGTGCCGCTGTTTCTGTTCTTGATGCGGCGGGCCGCCGCGCGCCGCGCCTAGCGCAGCCGCTCGAACGCGATCACGTGATCGGGTTCGATGCGAATACCGATGTGCTCGCCAATGCTGTGATTGTGATGACTCGGCACGAGCGACAACAACTGCGTGCCGCTCGGCATCCGCAGCGTGTATAGGAACTCCGCGCCGCGAAACGCTCGTTGGCACACCTCGGCCCGCAGCTCGCTCGCATCGTCGTGGATGACATCATCGGGCCGCAGCAACAAGTCGACGGGCTGGCCTCGCTGCCAACCCGCGCCATTCGCGCGCACGAGGCCGATCTCCGTACGCACTTCGCCCGGCGCGACGACTTCGCCCGCAATGAACACGCCCTGACCGATGAAGTCCGCGACGAAGCGCGTCGCGGGGCGATGATAGAGCTCGTACGGCCCATCCCATTGCTCGAGCTTGCCCGCGCGCATCACGCCGACGAGATCGGCAACCGCGAAGGCCTCTTGCTGATCATGCGTCACCAGCAGCGCCGTGGCGTTCAAACTCTTCAGCACCTGGCGAACCTCGGCGCTCAGCCGCTCGCGCAGCTCCACATCGAGGCTCGAGAACGGTTCATCGAGCAGCACGAGCTCCGGCTCCGGTGCGAGCGCGCGTGCGAGCGCGACGCGTTGCTGCTGACCGCCCGACAACTGGTGCGGATAGTGCTCCGCGTAATCCGCGAGCCCGACGACCGATAGCATATCGAGCGCGCGCGCATGGGCCGCCGGTTTGGGTAGCCGATGCAAGCCGAAGGCGACGTTGTCGCGCACGTTCAGATGGGGGAACAGCGCGTAATCCTGAAACACCATGCCGATGCGCCGCTGCTCCGGCGACGCCGTGAATCCGCGCCGGGACAGGACGCGGCCGTGGGCGCGAATTTCGCCTCCGTCGATCGGCTCGAAGCCGGCGATCGCGCGCAATGCCGTCGTCTTGCCGCAGCCGCTCGGACCGAGCAGACAACCGATCGAGCCTTTCGCCAAGCTCAAGGTGAGGCCATCGACGGCGCGCAGCGCGCCGAAATGCCGCGAGATGTTGTCGAGCTCAAGCCACATGGGCGCCTCTGCGCGTAAGCAGCGCGACCGGAACGAGCCCGGTGAGGACGATCGCGATCGACGGCAACGCCGCCCGCTCCCACTCGCCCTCCGACGTCATCTGGAAAACACGAATCGCGAGTGTGTCCCAACCGAATGGGCGCGCAATGAGCGTGATCGGCATTTCTTTCATGACGTCGACGAAGACGAGCGTCGCGGCGGCCGCGAGACTCGTCTTCAGCAAGGGCACGTGCACCCGCCGTAACAATGCCGAACCGGTCACGCCCATACTGATCGCCGCCTCGTCGATGTTCCTGGTAATGCGCTGCAGCCCACTCTCGATCGGATTGAAACCCACCGCGAGAAAGCGCGCGAGATAGCCGAGCAGCACGGCGATCAGCGTGCCCTGAAACATCAGCATCGGCGCTCCCGCGCCGAACCAGTGGCGCAACAGATCATGGAGCGAGTTACTCAGGAAGATGATCGGCACGAGGACACCGACGGCAAGCACGGTTCCTGGGATGGCGTAGCCGATCGTCGCGAGCCGGATCACCGCCTTGGAGAATCGCGATGGCAGTCTGCGCAGAATGTACGCGAGCAGAGCGCCGCACGCGACGATCACGACCGCCGCGCTGCCGGCGAGCAGCAGGCTGCGCAGCACAAAACCGAAGTAGCGCGTATCCAGATCGGCGCGGCGCTCCACCGCCCAGATCGCGAGCTGCAGGACCGGCAGTGCGAACGCGATCGCGAATACGAACCCCGCGGTCACGGTCGCGAGTCGACGCAGCGCGGGCGACAGTGCGAGCCGCGGTACTTCCCGGCTCACGTCGCGCGCGCTGGCGAACGTGGCGCTCGCGCGCGCGCGGCGCTCGATAAAGAACACGATCAGCACGAAGATCATCAGCACGCCGGCGAGCTGCAGCGCGGTGTTCACGGACCGCATGCCGAACCACGCGCCGTAGATCGCCGTCGTGAACGTGCGCGCGTTGAAGATATAGACCGCGCCGAAGTCCGCGAGCGTTTCCATCGCGGTCAAGGCGATGCCCGCGAAGATCCACGGCCGTGCCATCGGCAAAGCCACCTTCCAGCTTGCCGCCGCGCGCCCGTAACCCAACGTCTGCGCGGCCTCCAAGGCGCGCCGTCCTTGGGTCAGAAACGCGCTGCGCGCAAGCAGATACACGTACGGGTAGGTCGCGAGCGACAGCACGAGTGCAGCCCCGCCGAGCGAGCGAATCCGCGGCACCCAGGCGGAGCTGCCGAACGCCGCTCGCAGCGCCGTTTGCAGTGGACCCGAGTAGTCGAGGAATCCGACGGCGACGAAGGCGAGGACATACGCCGGAATCGCGAGCGGCAACAACAGCGCCCATTCGAAGAAGCGGCGCCCCGGAAACTCGCACATCGAAGTGAGCCACGCGAGCGCCGTGCCGATCACGCCGCTCATGATGGCGACGCTGACGACGAGCACGACCGTGTTCGCTACCACTTCAGGCAGCACGAACCGCGACAGATGCGACCAGATCGTCGTATCGGGCGAGAGCGCGGCGACGCAGATCACGACCAGCGGCGCGAGTGCCGGCACGCACAAGGCGAGCGCCAACGCGCTCGCGAGCACACGTGGTTTGCGTTCCGTCGCGAACGAGCTCGATGCGCGTGTGGTCATCAAGGGATCAGCGATAGCCGGCGCGATCCATCAGCCTGACCGCATCCGCTTGCAACTCGCCCGCCTTGGCGAGATTGATCGGATTGGACTTGAACTCGCCCCATGCCGCCACGATGGGATCAGGCGTTACGGCCGGGCTCGCCGGATATTCGAGATTCAACCCCGCGAACATCGATTGGCTCTCTTGCTGCGACAGCCATTCGAGGAATTTCTGCGCCGCCTCGCGATGCGGTGCGTGCGCGGTGATGCCCGCGCCGGAGACGTTCACGTGCACGCCGGTGCCTTGCTGGTCGGCCCAGAACAGCTTGACCGGGATCGACGGATTGTCGCGCTGGATGCGGCCGAAGTAATAGGTGTTCACGATGCCGACGTCGCATTGCCCGGCGGCGATCGCCTCGATGAGCTGAGTGTCGTTCGCGAACACGTCCGTCGCGAGATTGTCGACCCAGCCGCGCACGACCTTCTCCGTCGCCTCCTCGCCATGCTGCGCAATGAGCATCGCGACCAGCGACTGGTTGTACACCTTCTTGGACGTGCGCAGGCACAGCTTGCCCTTCCATCGCGGCTCGGCGAGTGCCTCGTACGTCGACAGCTCCTCCGGATTCACGCGCTCCGTGCTGTAGACCATCGTGCGAGCGCGCACCGACAGACCGAACCAACGGTTGGCGGGATCGCGAAACGCCTCGGGAATATTCGCCGTGAGCACTTCGGACTCGACCGGCTGCAGCAGGCCGCGCTCGGCCGCGTGCCACAGCTCGCCCGCGTCGACCGTCAGCAGAATGTCGGCCGGCGAATTTTCGCCCTCGGCTGCCAAGCGCTCGATCAGCGGCGCCGCGTCGTCGGTCACGAAGCGAATCGGCACGCCCGTTTCGGCCGTGTAACGGTCGAACACGGGCTTGATGAGCTGCTCCATGCGGGCGGAATACACCGCGATCTCATCGGGATTGCGGCCGCAGGCGCTGAGCGCGAGGGCCGATACGGCGAGGACGACGAAACCGACAGATCTTGGAATTCCCATGCAGACTCCCGATGCCCGTTAATGCGAATGAATCGCATTAAGATGGTAGCACGGGTTTGGTGCCGATTCGGGTGACAACGCTCAGCCCAGTTCGACTCGATTGCGGCCGAGCTGCTTGGCCTTGTAGAGCGCGGCGTCAGCGTTCGCGAGCAGGCGCTCGGCGGCCGACTCGAGATTCTGCTCGTCCCGGGTTACGACAATTTCAGAAACACCGATCGAAACCGTGAGCGTGAGCTTCGTCCCGGGCACGACCTCGACCGGAGTGCCGCAGACGGCTTCGCGGATGCGTCCGGCCAACGCGGCGGCTTGAGTCGCGGCAATTCCCGGCGCGAGCACGACGAATTCATCGCCGCCGAACCGAGCCGCCGCATCGCTGTTGCGGATGTGGCTGTCGACGCGCCGCGCCGCCTCGCGCAGGGCGGTGTCGCCCGCGAGGTGCCCGTACTTGTCGTTCACGGCCTTGAAGTGATCCAGATCGATGATGAAGCAGACGAGATTCGTGCCCTGGCGCTGGGCGCGCGCCAGTTCTTCCTTCAGGCGCGCACTCAGATAACGACGGTTGTGCCAGCCGGTGAGAAAGTCGGTGAGCCCGCTGCGCACCAGGCGCGCGCGATTCAAGGTGTTCTCAATCGCAAAGGCCGCGATGACCCCGAGATGGGCGAGGAAGTCCGTCGCCAGGTGCCGCGAGAACCGCTTGTCGTCGGCACTGCCGAAATTCAGGCTGCCGTAGAGCCGCTCGTGCCGGCGCAGGGGAATCAACGCGATGCTCTTCAGCCCCTCGGTGCCCGGAAAGAGCCGTTGATGATCGCACCCCATGTACGGACCGAGCCAAGGCTTGTGGAACGAGACCAGCTGCGGCGCCATCTCGCCCATCGTGTCGGCGAAGATCACCTGCGGGAAATCCTCGACCGCCACCTGCTCGGCGATCAGCAAATGCCGGATCTCGTGCTGCGAGTCGGTGAGCAGCAACGTCACGGCATCGAGCCCGTAGGAGGTCTTCAGCCACTCGCACAACTTATCGAACAGTTGCGCGAGATTCTCGGCCTGCAGCAGCTCGAGCTCGCGCTCCAGATTGCGCTTGAACAGGCGTTCGTTCGCGGCCGCCTCGTCCACGAGCGCCGCGATCCGCGCGCGCAGTTCGCGAACTTCCGTGGTGGGATCGCGGTCGCCCGAGCGTTTCATTTTTCCCGGATGCGGCCGGCGAGATACTCGCGACCGCGCTGCATGAGCGCGACGAAGCCGGCCTCGTCGTCGTTCGTGACCGCCTGATACAAGCGCTCGACCGAGTCGCGCAGCGCCTGCAGCGAGTCGCGCCCGTACTCGTTCAGGCGCTGGATCTCGAAATACATCTGGGGATTCTCGCTCGCCACTTTCGTCGCGACGTCGACCTGCGCGTCGTACGTCGTGCTCGACAATTGCGCGAGCCGCGGCGCGGCCTCGCCGCTTTCGGCAAGCGCCGTGAAAAAGGCAATGTTCAGAGCATGCGACAAGCCCAAAACATAGGCGATGAGTCGATCGTGCTCGTCCAGGCTCATCACGACTTGCTCGGCCATCGTCGAGGCGAACAACGCCTGCGCCGCGTCGAGCGCCTCGCGATGACCCGCGTCGACGAAGATCACGTGCCGGCCCGACAGCAATTCGGTATCGGGGCCGAACATGGGATGAATCGAGGTGACGCGACAGCCGGCCGCGCGCAGTGCCGTCAGGCCGGGACGCAGGGGCGTCTTGAGCGAGCCCACATCGAAAATGACGCCGGACGGACGGCGCGCCGCGAGCTCTTGCAGCACCGTGTTCGCGGTCTGCATCGGTGTCGCGACGACGATGAGATCAGCATCGAGCGGCGCACTGTGCCAATCGGCGAAATGCGCGAAGCCTTCGACTCCGCCGTGCGGATCGGCAACGGTCACTCCGTAGCCTTGCGAGGCGAGGAACTCCACGAACCAGCGGCCCATCTTGCCCGCGCCGCCGATGACGAGCGCCGTCCGGCCGCTGCCCTGCCCGCCCGCGGCCACGCGAATGCGCTCCTGCGTCGCGAGCGAGCCGCGAATCAGCAAGCGCAGCACCGATTCGGCGAGATCCGGTGAAATGCCGAGCGACGCCGCCGTCGCTCGAGCCTGCAGCAGCACCTCGCGCTCGCGATTGAAGTCGCGTGTCGGTCGGCCGACTGCGCGCTTCGCTTCGGCGACCTCGCGGCTCAAGCGCTGGCGCTCGGCGACGAGCCCGAGCAGCTCTCGATCCAGGGCGCTCAGGCGGGTGCGAAGCTCTTCAAGTGTCATGGCAATTCCGTAGGGACAGTTCCGCGAAGCTTTTACCGGGCCGGTTCGGGGCCGGCAAGCGCGGCTGCGATCATGTGCTGCGCGCTACTATGCGCGTGTGAGCTTCCGCACGGTGCGGAGTCGTAACCGCGAAAAAGGCGCCTTCATGCCGAACGATTTCTTGCCAGACCCGCTGCCGGACAGCCCGCTCGACGTGTTCACCGGCTGGTTTGCCGAAGCGCGCGCCCGCGCCGTGCAGCCGAATCCGGATGCAATGGTGCTCGCGACGGTCGGCGCGGATTCGCAGCCGTCCGCTCGCGTCGTGTTGTGCAAGCGGATCGACCCGAGCGGCTATCTGGTGTTCTTCACGAACTACGAATCCCGCAAAGCACGGGAACTGACCATGCACCCGCGTGCGGCCGCCGTCATGCATTGGGACTCGCTGCAGCGCCAGGTCCGCATCGAAGGCCCGGTCGTGCGCTCCCCGGTCGAGGAAAGCGACGAATACTTCGCGACGCGCGCACTCGCAAGCCGCATCGGCGCGTGGGCCAGCCGTCAAAGCGAGCCGTTGGCCTCTCGCGCGGCGCTCGCGGAGGAAGTCGACAAGGTCGCGCATCGCTTCGGCATCGATCCCGGCGCGCAAACCGGCCACGTGCCGCGTCCGCCGCACTGGGGCGGTTACCGCTTGTGGGCCGATCGACTGGAGTTGTGGGTCGAGGGACCCGGCCGCATTCACGATCGGGCGGTATGGACGCGCGAACTGTGTCCGAGCGGTGAGTTCACGTTTGCGACGGGTTCCTGGCGAGCGACCCGGCTCAATCCTTGAACGCGGCGGGTCACTTCACGACTTTCAACGAAGGCCTCGCGCGTTTCGGCTCGCTGCCGCTCGTTGGCGCGTCCGACGGCGGTGGCGGCGTGGGCTGCGGCGGCGGCGCATCCGCTTCCGAAAAGATCATTCCTTGCCCGGTTTCGCGCGCGTAGATCCCGAGGACGGCGGCGACGGGAACCGAGACATCATGTGTCGCCGCGCCGAAACGCGCGCGGAACATGACGAAATCGTTGCCGAGATTGAGCGCGCTCGTCGCCGAATGGCTCACGTTCAAGATGATCTTGCCGCCCTGCACGTATTGGCGCGGCACTTCCACGCCCGGCACCGATGCATCGACGACGAGATGGGGCGTCTGCAGGCTGTCTGTGATCCACTCGTGCATCGCGCGCAGCAAATAGGGTCGCCGGGACCGCACTGGGGCATCAGTCATTTCGATCCACTCCGGCGCCTAAGCTCTTAGGCGCGCATCTCCTGCTCGAGGCGCGACAAGCTTTGTCGGAAAGTCGGTCGGGAGAACACCAAGTGAGCGTACTTGTTGATCGTCGGCGACTGCGAGGCGAGATCGATCTCCCACGCAGGCAGGCGCCAGAGTATCGGCGCGATCGTCGCATCGACAAGAGAGAATTCATCCGACAGGAAGTACGGCTTCGCTTTGAATACGTCCGCGCTCGCGAGAATACTGTCGCGCAGCGTCTTCTTCGCGCGCTGCGCAAGCTTGCGATCGTTCGGATCGTCGATCTGCTGCGCAAGCGAATACCAGTCCCGCTCGATGCGGTACAGCGCCAAGCGGAACTGGGCCCGCGCGACCGGATCGACCGGCATCAGCGGCGGGTGCGGAAAACGCTCGTCGAGATATTCCATGATCACCCGCGAGTCGTAGAGCACGAGATCGCGGTCGACGAGCGTCGGCACGCTGTGATAGGGGTTCAGATCGAGCAGATCCTCGGGCAAATTGCCCTCGCGGACGTCGATCGTTTCGACGTGGATGCTCTTTTCGGCCAGCACGATGCGCGTGCGATGACTCCACGGATCGTCGGCCTTTGAGAACAATGTCATCACGTCGGCGCGCCCCTTACGGCAAACAACGAAGACCGATCGTGCCGCGCCCGCATCCTGCGAGCGCGCCGGATCACTTCACGTCCTTCCAATACTCCTTCTTCAGGAAATAAGCGAACAGGAAGAACACTAGCAGGAACGCCAGCACCCGCATGCCGAGGTTACGCCGCTCGAGTTGCATCGGCTCGCTGGCGTAGTCGAGGAAATTCACCGTATCGCGGACGAACTGGTCGAACTCCTCCGGCGCCATCGTTCCCTTCTGCACGATCTCGAATCCTTTGAACTCCTTGTGCACGGCATTGTTCTCGGCATCGCTCTTGCCGTCATAGACGGCCTGCTGATAGCCCTGCAGATCGCCCAGCACATGCGGCATCGCGGTCATCGGCAGCACGAGGTTGTTCGTGCCGTTCGGGCGTGCCGGATCGACATAGAACGATTTCAAGAACGAGTACACGTAGTCGGTCCCGCGCGCGCGGGCGATGAGGCTCAGGTCCGGCGGCGTACGGCCGAACCAGCGCTCGGCGTCCGCCGGCGGCATCGTGATCTTCATCGTGTCGTGCGGACGCTCGCCCGTGAACATCAGGTTCTCGATGATCTGAGCTTCGGAGAGGCCGAGGTCCTCGCCCATGCGGTTGTAGCGAACGTACTTCGCGGAATGGCAGCCGAGGCAGTAATTCACGAAGTTACGGGCGCCGCGCTGCAGCGAAGCGGTATTGCTCACATCGTTGTTCGCCGATTGCAGCGGTTGCCCACCGGATGCGGCAAAGCCGCTCACCGGCAACAAGGCAACGGCGAACAATGCGAGTTTGCGAAGAGCCCCCATCCCTCGCCTCCCCCCGCTGATCGCGGGGGAAGGGGAGTCGGCTGCGGCCATTTTTCTGTTAATGAGCATGGTAAGTCACCCGATCCGGTACCGGCTTCGTCTGATCGGCCTTCGAGTACCACGGCATGAGAATGAAGAATGCGAAATAAACGACCGCGAAAATGCGCGCGGCATTCGTGTAGCCAGGCGTAGCCGGCATCAAGCCGAGGTAGCCCAGGGCAACGAAGCTCACTGCAAACGCGAACAGGAAGCTCTTGAACAGCCAGCCGCGATAGCGAATCGACTTCACCTTCGCGCGGTCGAGCCACGGCAGGAAGAAGAACGAGACGACCGCGAGACCCATCAAGAGGACGCCGATCAGCTTGTTCGGCACGGCGCGCAGAATCGCGTAGAACGGCGTGAAGTACCACACCGGCGCGATGTGCTCCGGCGTCTGCAGCGGGTTCGCCGGATCGAAGTTCGCGTGCTCGAGGAAGTAGCCGCCCATCTCCGGCGCGAAGAACACCACCGAGGAGAACACGGCCGCGAACACGATGAAGCCGACGAGGTCCTTGATCGTGTAGTACGGATGGAACGGAATGCCGTCGACAGGATGGCCGTCCGGACCCTTGAGCTTCTTGATCTCGATGCCGTCCGGGTTGTTCGAGCCGACCTCGTGCAGCGCGAAGATGTGCGCGATGACGAGGAACACGAGCGCGAGCGGCAACGCGATCACGTGCAGCGCGAAGAAGCGGTTCAGCGTGATGTCGGAGATGTAGTAGTCGCCGCGAATCCACTCGACGAGCGACTCGCCGATGCCCGGAATCGCACCGAACAGCGACACGATCACCTGCGCGCCCCAGTAGGACATGTTGCCCCACGGCAGCAGGTAGCCGAAGAACGCCTCGGCCATCAAGCACAGATAAATGAGCATGCCGAAAATCCACACGAGCTCGCGCGGGTTCTTGTACGAGCCGTACAGCAAGCCGCGGAACATGTGCAGGTAGACGACGATGAAGAACGCCGATGCGCCGGTCGAATGCAGGTAGCGAATGAGCCAGCCCCACTCGACGTCACGCATGATGTATTCGACGGAAGCGAACGCTTCGGCCGCCGACGGCTTGTAGTTCATCGTCAGGAAGATGCCCGTGACGATCTGCAGTACGAGCACGACCAGCGCGAGCGAGCCGAAGTAGTACCAGAAGTTGAAGTTCTTCGGCGCGTAGTACTCGGACGCGTGCTCCTTCATGAACCGGGTCATCGGGAAGCGATTGTCGATCCAGTCGACGAGCGCCGTCATGCGCGAGCTCTTGCGTGCTCCGCTGTTCTGTAACGTGACGCTCATCAGGAAACCTCCGCGTCCGCGCCGATCTGAATGGCGCTGTCGGTAACGAAGCGATACGGCGGAACTGCGAGGTTCAACGGCGCGGGCACGTCCTTGAAGACGCGGCCGGCGAGATCGAACTTCGAGCCGTGACAGGGGCAATAGAAGCCGCCCGGCCAGGTGGCACCCAGCTCGGCATCCTTCGGCGCGAACCGATCGAGCGGCGCGCAACCGAGGTGCGTGCAGACGCCGATGAGCACGAGCACTTCGGGCTTCAGGGAGCGCGCTTCATTCTTCGCGTAATCCGGCTGGGTCGATTCTTCGGATTCGGGATCGCGCAGGCTGTTCTTCACCTCGGCGGTGGACAGCGTCGCGAGCATCTCGGGCGTGCGGCGGACGACGAAGATCGCCTGGCCGCGCCAGTTGACCTTCATGATCGCGCCCGGCTCGAGCTTCGAAATATCGGCCTCTACCGGCGCGCCGAGCGCTTGGGCTCGGGCACTGGGTTTCCATGAAGCGAGGAATGGGACCGCGGTGAGCGCGGCGCCGGCTATACCTGTAACGGTGGTAGCGACGAGCAGGAAATGGCGCCTGCCACCGTCGACTTGATCAGCTTCTGAACTCATCCAACGATCTCCGCAAGACGGCTTGGATCCGTCCGACCTCGTTCAACTTTATGCAATGTGCCAGGCAATCTCTTGACCCACACGGCGGCACCGGCGCGGGTCAGCGGACTGTCGTACGCACTGGACGTATCATTTCAAACACCCGAGGAATTTCGCATTATACACACAACACTTGCGACGCTTAGAAGCGCCGAGTCGTCCCGCCCGAGTAAACTCGCCACCGGTTCGTGTGCGCCCCTAACGTGACGACGTTCAAACAGACGATTCTCTTTCTGCTCAAGTGGGCGCTCATCGGCTTGGGCGTCGCGTTCGCGATCGTCTTGCTGCGTCCTGAGCTGCTCGGCGTGCGCGGCGAGCCGAATGCGACGCTCGCGCGGGAAAACCCGAGCCCCTCCCAGCGACGCAGCTTTGCCGATGCCGTCGCGCGCGCCAGCCCATCCGTCGTCAATATCTACACCGCGCGGCTCGTGAGCCTGGAAGTTCGCCCCAATGGCGCGGGTCCGTTGAGCCAAGATCTCCCCGCCGTGCGCCGCCGAGTCGAGAGCAGCCTGGGCTCAGGCGTGATCGTGGATGCCGCGGGTCACGTGGTCACGAATCAGCACGTGATCGAGAACGCCTCGGAGATTCGGGTGCAATTGGCGGACGGCCGGATCGCCACACCGCTGGTCGTCGGGTCCGATCCCGCGACGGACCTCGCGCTGCTGCGGATCGATCTGCCGAATCTGCCGGTCATGACGCTCGGTCGCTCCGACGAACTGCGCCCCGGAGACGTCGTGCTGGCGATCGGCAATCCGCTCGGCCTCAGCCAAACCGTCACGCAAGGCATCGTGAGCGCGACCGGCCGCGGCAATCCGCAGCTCGCCCGCTTCGCGGACTTCATCCAGACGGACGCGGCGATCAATTTCGGCAATTCGGGCGGGGCACTGATCGATGCGGAGGGCCAGCTGATCGGCATCAACACGGCGGTGTTGGCGCAAAGCCTCGGCACGGAAGGCATCGGATTTGCGATCCCTGTCAATCTCGTGCGCGGCGTGATGGAGGAGATCCTCGCTCATGGCCGCGTGCGCCGAGGCCGCCTCGGCGTGCGCACGCTCGGTGATCCGCGCCGGGTGTGGAATCCACCCGTGATCGGGCTGATCGAAGTGGACAGCCCGGCCGCGCGCGCGGGGCTCAAGGTCGGCGATTTGATTACCCATTTGAATGGGCAGCCCGTCACCACCGATCAGGAGGCAATGAACCGTATCGCCTCCATGTCGCCGGGCTCGACCGTCAAGATCCGAGTGCGCCGGAACGCCGAGGAGCTCGAGCTTGCAGCGACGCTCGAGGAACGTCCCCGGGCGCTGGATCTACGCGGCACTCAATAAGGAACGAGCTCGCAAGGAGCCAGCCTGCCCTGCTCGGAAAGGCCGGCGCGCTGCGACGCGGGCGTTAGCCCGCCATCCGCTTGATGTGGGCCCCGAGCTGCGACAGTTTCTCCTCGATGCACTCGTAGCCGCGATCGATGTGATAGATGCGCAGCACGTCGGTCACGCCTTCGGCGACGAGCGCGGCAAGCACGAGGCTCGCCGACGCGCGCAGATCCGTCGCCATGACCGGAGCGCCCGTCAATTTTTCCGCGCCGTGGATCACGGCCGTATTGCCCTCGATGCGCACGTCGGCGCCGAGCCGGCGCATCTCGAGCATGTGCATGAAGCGATTTTCGAAGATCGTTTCGACCACGGTGCCGACGCCTTGCGCGACCGTATTCAGCGCCGCGAACTGCGCTTGCATGTCGGTGGGGAAGCCGGGATAAGGCGCCGTGCGAATGTCGACCGCGCGCGGCCGCCGACCCCGCATGTCGAGCTCGATCCAGTTGTCGCCCGTTTGAATGTGCGCACCCGCCTCCTGCAGCTTCGCGAGCACGGCATCGAGGTGCTCGGGGCGCGTTCCTTTGATCTTCACGCGGCCACGCGTGATCGCGCCCGCGACCAAGTACGTGCCCGATTCGATGCGGTCCGGGAGCACGTCGTACTGCGCGCCGTGCAGGCGCTCGACACCGTCGATCACGATGCGGTCGGTGCCAGCCCCGCGGATGCGCGCCCCCATCGCGATCAAGAATTCCGCGAGATCCACGACTTCCGGCTCGCGGGCCGCATTTTCGATGATCGTCTGCCCGTCCGCGAGCGTGGCGGCCATCATGAGATTTTCGGTGCCGGTCACGGTGACGGTATCGAGCACCAGGCGCGCGCCGCGCAGCCGGTCGGCCTTCGCACGGATGTAGCCGTTCTCGATGTGAATCTCGGCCCCCATCGCCTGCAGCCCCGCCACGTGAATGTTCACGGGCCGCGCGCCGATCGCGCAGCCGCCGGGCAAGGACACGTCCGCACGGCCGAAGCGCGCGAGCAGCGGACCGAGCACGACGATCGAGGCGCGCATGGTGCGCACGAGATCGTACGGCGCGACGCATTCGCGGATCGACGAGGCATCGACGCCGACGCGCATCTTGTCGTCGATCGTGACATCCACGCCCATGCGGCCGAGCAGCTCGATCATCGTCGTGACGTCGCGCAGATGCGGGACATTGCCGACACTCGCCGTCCCCTCGGCGAGCAAGGTCGCCGCCAGGATCGGCAGCGCCGCATTCTTCGCGCCGGAAATGCGAACCTCGCCCTCGAGCGGCGTGCCGCCGCGAATTTGCAATTTATCCATGTGCCTTGCGTTCGAGTGATTGCGGACGTGCTTGTTATTGCGGACGTGCTTCGTCGGGTGCGTACGCCTGCATGCTGAGCGCGTGAATCTCGCGGCCCATGAGCGCCCCGAGCGTCGCGTAGACGAGCTGGTGCCGCTGGATCATGCGCTTTCCCGCGAATTGCGGTGCGACGATGATCGCTTCGAAATGCGTATCGTCATCCGACATCACTTGGACTTGCGCGCCGGGCAAGCCGGTCTCGATCAATTGACGTACTTCGTTCGCGTTCATGAGGGGTACAGATCCAGTGGTGAAATCTTCGGAGGCGAATGTGGCCGAATTGTGGCCGGATGAGCATCTTAACGCGGTATCATGCGCGGCCATGAGAGCGGAATTGCTTGCAGCCAAGGTGATGTCTCGCGCCCGCGAGGTACTCGCGATCGAGTCCGCCGCGGTGGCCGCGCTCGCGAATCATATCGACGATCGCTTCGTCGCCGCATGTCGTTTGATCTACGACTGCACGGGCCGCGTCGTCGTGACCGGCATGGGCAAGTCCGGGCACATCGGCGACAAGATCGCCGCTACGCTCGCGAGCACCGGTACTCCCGCGTTCTTCCTGCATGCGGCCGAGGCGAGCCATGGCGACATCGGCATGATCGCGCCCGCCGACGTAATCCTCGCCCTGTCGAATTCCGGCGAAACCGCCGAGCTCGTCGCGCTGCTGCCGGTCATCAAGCGCATGCACGTCGGGCTCATCGCCATGACGGGCAAGCCGCAATCGACGCTCGGGCGCACCGCGGATGTCGTGCTCGACGTCAGCGTCCCCAAGGAAGCCTGCCCGTTGAATCTCGCGCCGACCGCGAGCACGACGGCGATGCTCGCGATGGGCGATGCGCTCGCCGTCGCGCTGCTCGATGCGCGCGGCTTCACCGAGGAAGATTTCGCGCGGTCGCATCCGGGCGGGAGCCTCGGGCGCCGCTTGCTGCTGCACGTCGCCGACGTGATGCGAACGGGCGAGCAATTGCCCGCCGTGAGCCCCGCGACGAAGCTGCGCGACGGGTTGTTGGAGATGAGCCGCAAAGGGCTCGGCATGACGACGGTCGTCGATGCCGAGCGGCGCGTCATCGGCATTTTCACGGACGGTGATTTGCGCCGTGTCCTCGACAAGCGCTTCGATCCCGACCAGCCGATGACGGACGTGATGACGCCGCACCCCAAGACGATTCGCCCGCGGATGCTGGCGGCGGAGGCGGTGCATATCATGGAAACGAGCCGCATCACGGCGCTGCCGGTCATCGATGAGGCTGGAGTCCTCGTCGGCGCCTTGAACGTGCACGATCTGCTGCGCGCCGGTGTCATGTAGATGGATACGCTGATCGAACGCGCGCGCGACGTCCGCCTCCTCGTCCTCGATGTCGACGGCGTGCTGACCGACGGGCGCCTGTATTTCTCCTCGAAAGGCGAGGAACTCAAGTGCTTTCACGTCCGCGACGGCGCCGGCATCGTGCAGCTCGTGCGCGCCGGCATCCAGGTCGCGGTGATCTCGGGGCGCTCCTCGCGCGCGGTCGAGCGGCGCATGAGCGAGCTCGGCGTCACGTGGGTGCGGCAAGGGATCGACGACAAGCTCAGCGCATTGCGCGAGCTGCTCGACATCCTCGGGCTCGGGCCGCAAGCGGTCGCGACGATGGGCGACGACGTTCCCGACCTGCCGCTCTTCGATGTCGCACGGCTCGCGATCACGGTCGCCGACGCGCACGCGAGCGTCAAATCGCGCGCTCACTTCATCACGCAGGCGATGGGTGGTCAGGGGGCCGTGCGCGAGGTCTGCGACCTCATCCTCGAAAGCCAGCAGGGAACTTGAGCCGAAGCGACCATGAACTGGCGTTGGATCTCGATTGCCGCGTTGCTCGCCGCCCTCGTCGCAGGGTACGGGGCACTCGTGCGCCGCGATGCCTCCCAGGTCACCCTCAGCGAGAGCGAGCGCGCGCCTAGTTATTTCCTGCGCGACGCCGTCGTCACGCAAACCGAGGAGGACGGCCTGCCCGGACTGCGGCTGCGCGCCGACCGCATCGATCAGGCGAGCGCGGGCTCGAGCATCGTCCTCACGACCGTCCATGTCGATTTCCTGCGCACGCGCGAGCGGCAGTGGATGCTGACGGCGCGCGAGGCGACGATTCCGCCGAACTCGCAGATCATCGAATTTCGCGGCGACGTGCATTTGCGCCCGATCGATGCGAAGACGCCGACCTACCTGCGCACGAACGCGCTCACGGTCGATACCCAAACACAAGTGGCCTATACGACCACCTCGCCGGTGAACATCCACTTCGGCAAACTGGACATGACCGTGCAACGCTTCGAAGCCGATCTCAACACGGAGAAAGTGAAGCTCGAATCCGTGCGCGGCCGCTCGGAGCGCGGCTGATGACGCGAATGCGGCTCGCAGCGCTCGCGATCATCGCCGCGTCATCGCTGCAAGCGGCCGAGCTCGAGCTCGGCGATCAGGAGATGTCGATCGGGTTCGACTACTCCGAGATCGACATGCGGAAGGACGAGCACCACTTCCGCGGCAACGTTCGCATCTCCCAAGGGCCGATGCTCATCACCGCGGACACCGCGATGGCGCAAGGCGCGTCCCAGAGCGACAACAGCCGCTGGACCTTCGATCGCAACGTGCACGTGCAGACGGCGGATGCCGATTTGCGGGCGGACACGGCGGTCGCCCAGGTCGTCAACGGCGAGATCGTGAACGGGACCGTGAAAGGCTCGCCGGCGACGTTCGAGCAGCGCAATGTGCCCGAGCCGATGAGAATTCACGGCCGTGCCGGCCAGATCGACTACGACTTCAGGCGCGGCATCGTGCGGATGTCGAACGACGTGTGGTTCAGTTACGGCGGCAATGAATTCAAGGGCGCCGTCGTCGTGTACTACGTCCGCGACGAGCGCGTCGTGGTGAATCCGGAGGGCAAGGAACAAGGCAGAGTCAACATCACCGTTCAGCCGCGCCCAGGGGCGACGTTGAAGCATCGCGGCGGGTCCACCGCGCCGACCCCCGAGAGCGACGGATCATGAGTCGCTTGGTCGTTACCGGGCTTGCCAAGCGTTATCGCTCGCGCCAGGTCGTCAAGAACCTGTCCATCGAAGTCGCTAGTGGCGAGGTCGTCGGCTTGCTTGGACCGAACGGGGCGGGCAAGACGACGGCCTTCTACATGATCGTCGGGCTGGTGCCGTGCGACGACGGCACGATCATGCTGGACGATCACGATTTGACGCGGATGCCGGTGCACCGCCGCGCGCAGCTCGGGCTCGGCTATCTGCCGCAGGAAGCGTCGGTGTTTCGCAAGCTCACGGTCGAGGACAACATCCGCGCCATCCTGGAAACGCGCCATGCGCTCAGCCGGGACCGCCGCGGGCAGCTGCTCGAGGAGCTGCTGGAGGAGCTCCACATCGGTCACATTCGTAACAGCCTCGGGCAAAGTCTGTCGGGCGGCGAGCGACGTCGTGTCGAGATCGCCCGCGCCCTTGCGGCAGAGCCGCAATTCATGCTGCTGGACGAGCCGTTCGCGGGCGTCGACCCCATCTCCGTACTCGACATTCAGCGCATCATCCGGCACCTAAGTGCCCGGAATATCGGCGTATTGATTACGGACCACAATGTCAGGGAAACCCTCGGAATTTGCGGCCGCGCATACATCGTCAGCGGGGGTTCGGTGATCGCTTCGGGCACCGCGGACGAGATCCTTGCCAATCAGGAGGTCCGTGAGGTGTACTTGGGCCAGGATTTCAGACTGTGACTTGCACCTGCGCGAAAGCTGCACAGATCACCTGAAATTCGCACCTCGCGTGCGCGCGTCGTAGTTTCTTCGCGAACCATCGAGACGAATGCTCAAACCCGCCCTGCAGCTCAAACTCGGCCAGCAGCTCACGATGACGCCGCAGCTGCAACAGGCCATCCGGCTGCTGCAATTGCCAGTTCTCGAGCTGCAAGCCCAGATTCGCGAAGCACTCGAGACGAACGTGATGCTCGAGTCCGAGGACGAGACCGGCGCGCTCGAAACCGGCGAGGCGGCGCTCGAGCCGCAGTTCGAAGCCACGACGGCGAACGAAACGACCAGCGACTCCGCGGATCGTGAGCAAGAAGTCGATCTCATCGACGACCCCGACTGGAGCGACAACCAGACCGCCGGGCCGTCGGAAGCGCCGTGGTCCGGCGATGACGAGCACTCGCACGAGTTTTCCGATTCCAAGGGCGAAACGCTGCAGGAGCATCTGACTTGGCAGCTGGAGATGTCGCGTCTCGACGAACGCGGCATGCGCATCGGCGCCGCGATCATCGACGCGATCAACGACGACGGCTACGTCATCGAGCCGCTCGACGAGATCGCTCGCAACCTGCAGCCGGAAATCGTCGCGACGGTCGAGGAAGTCGAGCGGGTGCTGCGGCACGTGCAGGCGATGGATCCAGCCGGCGTCGGCGCGCGCTCCGTGAGCGAATGCATTCAGCTGCAGCTGCGCCAATTGGACCCGGACACCCCAGGCCGTGAAACGGCACTGCTGATCGCCGCCAGCTACTTGGATCAAGTCGCTGATCAGCAATACGCGCTGCTGCGCCGTCAACTGCGAGTTTCCGACGAAGAGATGGACCATGCGCTCGCGCTCGTACGCGCGTGCCAGCCGCGGCCGGGATCGAGCGTGCATTCCGTGCCCGCCGAATACATCGTCCCCGACGTGTTCGTGCGCAGAACCGAGCGCGGCTGGGCGGTGGAGATCAATCCCGCCAGCCTGCCGCGCATTCGCGTGAATCAGAGTTATGCCGGCTTGATCGGCCGTTCTTCGGATCACGCGATGTTGCGCACGCAGCTGCAGGAGGCGCGCTGGCTGATCCGCAGCCTCGAGATCCGCAACGATACGCTGCTGAAGGTCGCCCGCTGCATCGTGCAGCGGCAGTCGGCATTCCTCGAGAACGGCGACGAGTACATGCAGCCGATGATCTTGAAGGACGTCGCCGAAGCCGTGCAGATGCACGAATCGACGATCTCGCGCGTGACGACGAACAAGTACATGCACACCCACCGCGGCGTGTTCGAGTTTCGTTACTTCTTCTCCAGTCACGTCGCCGCGAGCGATGGCACCGAAATGTCATCGACGGCGATTCGCGCCAAGATTCGCAAATTGGTCGCCGCGGAAGAGCCCGACAAACCCTTGTCGGACAGCCGTATCGCCGAAATTTTGTCGCAGGAGGGCGTGCAAGTCGCACGTCGCACGGTGGCGAAGTACCGCGAAGCACTCGGTATTCCCCCTTCTAGCGAGCGCAAGAGAGTTCCAGTGAGATGACGGCTCCCTAACCATTCATGGAGGCGCGCACCATGCAATTGAACGTCACTGGTCACCATGTCGATGTCACATACCCGCTCAAGAGCTACGTCGAAAAGAAACTGGACCGCCTCCTCCGACACTCCGACAGGGTCATAGACGTTCACTGCATCCTGACCGTCGAAAAGCTGCGCCACAAAGCCGAAGCCACCGTCCTGCTCTGCGGCGCCACCGTGTATGCGGACGCCGTCGAGCCCGATATGTACGCCGCCATCGATGCGCTTGCCGACAAGCTCGACCGCCGCGTGAAGAAGCACAAGGAAAAGCGTGGCGACCATCACGCTTTCGAAGCCCAGAAGGGCCGCCCATCTTGACGTGAGCCATGGCGGCTCCCGGCGGGCGGATCGCAACGCCCGCCGCGGTCGTACGCCGCCACACGATCGCCGCAGATATCGCGTGCGAATGCGCCCGGTTCCGTCCTAAGATCGAAGCACGGAGCGCCGCCAGCGCTCCGGCTCGCCGTGCCCGACTCGAAATCCGTGTTCCCCTATGCGCCTCGTCATCATCAGCGGTCTATCCGGCTCCGGTAAGAGCGTCGCGCTGCACATGCTCGAGGACCTCGATTTCTACTGCGTGGACAACATTCCCGCGGGCCTCTTGCCGATGTTCATTTCGCACACGGTACGCTCCGATGAATCGACCTACCGGCACACGGCCGTCGGCGTCGATGCACGCAATCGAGCCGCGGAGATCGCCTCCGTCCCGAAGCTCGTCGACGAATTGAAGCGCAGCGGCGTCCGGTGCGAGCTGATCTTCCTGCGCGCGGACGAGCATGCGCTGCTGAAGCGCTACTCGGAGACGCGGCGCCGTCATCCGCTCAGCCGCGACGGCCTGGGCCTCACGGACGCGCTGAAGCAGGAGCGCGAGCTGCTCGAGCCGATTGCCGACGCGGCGGATCTCATCATCGACACGACGCGCGCGAGCGTGCATGAATTACGCGAGCTGATCCGCCAGCGCGTCCGCGGCCGCGCCGAGGGCCGCATGTCGATCCTGTTCGAATCGTTCGCGTATCGGCACGGCGTGCCGGACGACGCCGATTTCGTGTTCGACGTCCGGAGTCTGCCTAACCCCTACTGGGAGCCGGGGCTTGCAAAATTCACCGGGCGCGACGCCCAGGTAATCGAGTATCTGGAACGCCACGAGCAGGTCGAACGCATGTTCCAGGATCTCGCGGGCTTCCTCGATCACTGGATTCCCGAATTCATCGCCTCGAATCGCAGCTATCTCACGATCGCGATCGGCTGCACCGGCGGCCAGCATCGATCCGTGTATCTGGTCGAGCGCCTCGCCCGACACTTCAGCGCACGCTATCCGCAGGTGCTGACGCGTCATCAGGTCGTCGGTCAAGAGCCGCAAGCCCACAATCGCTAAACGCCGTCTGTTATGTACACTGCGCGCCACTTCGCGGCGGTGCGCGGCATGAAGACGGATACCCCCAACGCAAAAACGACCAGGCTGAGCGCGCTGCGCAGCGTGCTCGAGCAGGGGACCATGCGTCATGGGCAGCGCATGATCAATTCGTTGCACCCGGCCGAGATCGCCTCGTTGATCGAGTCGCTCCCACCAGCAAAGCGCGAGATCGTGTGGGAGTTCGTCGAACCCGAGCTCGAGGGCGACGTGCTGATCGAGCTGAACGACGAAGTCCGTGCCGAGCTGATCGGCGGCATGGACGCGGAGGAGCTGATCGCGGCGACGGAAGGCATGGAGGTCGACGACCTCGCCGACCTGATCGGCGATCTGCCCGAAACGCTCAACGAGCGCGTGATGCATTCGATGGATGCGCAGGACCGCGAACGGCTGTCCGCGGTGCTCGCGTTCGAGGAGGACAGCGCGGGCGGCCTCATGAATCTGGACGCGGTCACCGTGCGCCCGGACGTCACGATCGAAGTGGTGCTGCGCTATTGCCGCATGCGCGGCGAACTGCCCGAGCGCACCGACCGCCTCTTCGTCGTCAACCGACACGACCAATATCTCGGTGGCGTCGACCTCACGCGGCTCGTGACCGAAGATCCCGAAAAGATGGTCGGCGAGCTGATGGATTCGGCCGTCGAGGGCATCTCGCCCGAAACGCCCGCGCGCGAAGTGGCGAAGCTGTTCGAGGATCGCGACCTCGTGTCCGCCGCCGTCGTCGGCAAGGACGGCAAGCTGCTCGGCCGTATCACGATCGACGACGTCGTCGACGTCATTCGCGAGGAGGCCGATCACTCCGTGATGAGCATGGCCGGCCTCGGCGACGATGAAGACATGTTCGCCGGCGTGCTCACGAGCGCACGCCGGCGCGCAGTCTGGCTAGGCGTGAATCTCGCGACCGCGTTTCTCGCGGCGAACGTCGTCGGAATCTTCGAAGGTACGATCGAGAAGGTGGTCGCGCTCGCCGTCCTCATGCCGATCGTCGCGAGCATGGGCGGCATCGCGGGCAGTCAGACGCTGGTACTGATCATTCGGGGCCTCGCGCTCGGCCAGATCGAACAAGGCAACGCGCGCTGGCTGCTCGTCCGCGAAATCCTGGTCGGCTGCCTGAACGGCACGTTGCTCGCGACGTTCGTCGCGCTCGCGGCGGGCGTGTGGTTCGAAGACTGGAAGATCGGCGGCATCATCTTCGCCGCGCTGGTCATCAACCTGCTCGCGGCCGCGCTGGCGGGCGTCGGCGTTCCGCTCATCCTGAAACGCCTCGGCATCGATCCTGCGCTCGCCGGCGGCGTCGTGCTCACGACGGTCACCGATACCGTCGGATTCGCGTCCCTCCTCGGCCTCGGCACGATTTTTCTTACGTAGTCGAAGCCTCGTCGCGTACGCGGCGGTAGGTGCCGGTCGCACCGGTCGCGGCAATCGTGAAGCCGCCGAGGAAGGCGAGCAAATCGTCGGAACGGCGCATCGCATCCTGGTAGCCGAGCGCGATGAGCTCGCGCGTGTACGTATCCTGGAACAGGAGATAGCTCATCAGCTGACCGCCACCGGTGTTCAGCGCGCCCATCGTCCGCAACAGCACGCGCAGCGCGCGCGGCAAGGACGCGACGTGATGACGGGCGATTTCGGAAAGGTCGCGGCTCGGCACGATCACGAGCATATCGATGCGCTTGAGGCGCGCGCCCTCCGCGCTGATCGGCCCGACCTTCGCGACGATGTCGTTCAACTGCGTGAGCCGTTCGAGATCCGAATACAGGCCGTCGCTGAACAGCGAATCGAGCATGTAGCCGAAGATTTGACCAAAGGTGGGACACAGTGGCGGAACCGCGGCCGGCGGCCGCGATTCGTTGCGCGTACCGATGACGAGCAGACGCTCCGCGCCCAGGTGAATGGCGGCGCTGAACGGGTTCGCCTCGCGCATGGCACCGTCGCCGTAGTACTCCTCGCCCATCAACACGGGCGGAAACAGGAACGGCACGGCGACGCTCGCCATCAGATGATCGAGCGTGAGCTGCGTCGGCTGGCCCGCGCGGCGCATGCGCACCCACGGCTGCGTGCCTGGCTTTGCTTCGAAGAAGGCGATCGAGCGAGCGCTGATGTATCCGGCCGCGGACATCGCGAGCGCGTCCAAGTGGCCGTCTTCGATCGCGCGCCGCACGTTCGAGAAATCGAACTGTTCCGCGAGCAGCTCGCGAAGCGGCGAGTTGTCGAACAGGGATTTCGGGGGCGGCAGCAACCAGCCGCCGGACATCATCGCGAGCACCCAATGCAGGCCGGAGCGCAACATGCTCCGCGTATCGGAGCGGAATACCTGACCGACCTGGAAATTGCGCCACACACGTTCGAGATTGCCGACCGCGACCCGAAAGCGCTCGGCATGGACGGCGATCGCCGTCGCGTTCACGGCGCCGGCCGAGGTGCCGGTGACGACGGGGAATGGATTCGTGGCCCGGGACGGCAACAGATCGGCGATCGCTCGCAGGACGCCGACTTGATAAGCCGCCCGCGCGCCACCGCCCGGCAGCACGAGGCCAACTTTCGTCGGTGCAGCTCCTACCTCATCGACCATGCGATTCAGCCAAAACGACGCGCGACCAGGAAAAGAGTGATGTGCGAGAGCTCGAATCCAAGGGGTTTGAGCCTGTTATGCGGCATTCAGGCCTAGTATGGCACACTGCCCCGCGCATCCTGGTTGGCCAGCGTTTGGGGGGCTCATGAAGCATTCGTTCGGGATTCGCATCGCCGCTTTGGCACTGCTGTGGGCGGTCGTCGCCATCGCGCAAGCCCAGGAGCCGACGATCGGCTCGCAGGCGCCGGATTTCCGGCTGCAGGACCAGAACGGCAAGTGGCAGAAGCTGTCCGATTACCGCGGCAAATGGGTCGCGCTGTATTTCTACCCAAAGGATCAGACGCCCGGATGCACGACGCAAGCGTGCGAATTCCGGGACAACATTTTCGCGTTCCGCGAAGTGAATGCGCAGATTCTCGGCATCAGCGTCGATGACGTGGAGTCGCACGAGAAATTCGCCGAGAAGCACGGCCTGCCGTTCCCGATTCTCGCGGACCCGGAGAAGCGGGTCGTGAAGCAATACGACGTCCTGAGCTTCACGGGCTTCGCGAAGCGGGAAACGTTCTTGATCGACCCGCACGGCCTGATCGTGAAGCGCTACACCGGCGTGAACCCGAAAGGGCATTCCGAAGCGGTCGTGAAGGACATCAAGACGTTTCAGAAGAAAGCGGGCGGCTGATTCCTCTCCCGCGGGGGAGAGGGTCAGTGCAGCGCCTTGATGGCTTCGTCCAAGCCGCTGAGCGTGAGCGGGAACATCCGGTCTTCGATCAGCTCCCGCGTGAGCGTCACGGACGGCGTATACGGCCAGCGCTCCTGCGGCTCCGGATTGAGCCACACATGATGCGGCCAGGTGCGCGTGAGCCGCTGCATCCAGACCGCACCCGCCTCCTCGTTCCAATGCTCGACGCTGCCGCCGGGCTGCACGATCTCGTACGGGCTCATCGTCGCGTCGCCGACGAAGATCAGCTTGTAGTCTTGCCCGTAGGTGCGCATCACCTCCAGGGTCGGGATCTTTTCGACGTGGCGCCTGCGGTTGTCCTTCCACACCGACTCGTACACGAAGTTGTGGAAATAGAAGTACTCGAGATGCTTGAACTCCGTGCGGGCCGCCGAGAACAGCTCCTCGCAGACGCGGATGTGATCGTCCATCGAGCCGCCGACATCGAGGAACAGCAGCACCTTGATCGCGTTGTGCCGCTCGGGCACGAACTTCAGGTCGAGCAGGCCGGCGTTGCGTGCCGTCGAAGCGATCGTGCCGTCGAGATCGAGATTGTCGGCCGCGCCCTCGCGCGCGAAGCGCCGCAGCTTGCGCAGCGCGACCTTGATGTTGCGCGTGCCTAGCTCGACGGTGTCGGCGAGATTGCGAAACTCGCGCTGATCCCAGACTTTCACGGCGCGCCGATGACGCGACTCGTCCTGTCCGATGCGGATGCCTTCGGGATTGTAGCCATGAGCGCCGAACGGCGATGTGCCGCCCGTGCCGATCCATTTGTTGCCACCCTGGTGGCGCTCCTTCTGTTCTTCGAGGCGCTTCTTCAACGTCTCGATCAACTTGTCCCAACCGCCGAGGGCCTCGATCTTCGCCTTTTCTTCGTCGGACAGGATGCGCTCGCCCATGCGCTCGAGCCATTCCTTGGGTACGTTCGCCATCATCGACGCGAACAACTCCTCCGCGCCCTTGAAGTGCGCGGCGAACGCGCGATCGAAGCGATCGAAATGGCGCTCGTCCTTCACGAGGCACGCGCGCGACAGGAAATAGAAGTTCTCCGCGCTCGCGTCGGCGACGCGCGCATCGAGCGCCTCGAGCAGCAGGAGGAACTCGGTGATCGAGACCGGTACGCCGGCCTCGCGCAGCTTGTAAAAAAAGGGCACGAGCATCGCTCACGCGCTCCTGGCCAGCTCACGCACGGCCGACGCAAGCCGCCATCGATCGAAAGTCCAGCCGCGATGACGCATCGCCGCCTCAGCGCCCCTGCCGTCGATGCATGAACACGAGCTGCTCGAACAGGTGTACGTCCTGTTCGTTCTTGAGCAGCGCGCCATGCAGCGGCGGAATCGACTTCTTCGGATCGTCCGAGCGCAGCGCCTCGGGCGGAATGTCCTCCGCGACCAGCAGCTTGATCCAGTCGAGCAGCTCCGATGTCGACGGCTTCTTCTTCAAGCCCGGCATTTCGCGCACCTTGAAGAATGCGCTCAGCGCTTCGGCGAGCAGCTCCTTCTTCAGCGTCGGATAGTGAACCGACACGATGCGCTCCATCGTCGCTGCATCCGGGAAACGGATGTAGTGAAAGAAGCAGCGGCGCAGAAACGCATCCGGCAGCTCCTTTTCGTTGTTGCTGGTGATCACGATGATCGGGCGATGCCGCGCCTTCACCCACTGCCGCGTCTCGTAGACGTAGAACTCCATGCGATCGAGCTCGTGCAGCAGATCGTTCGGAAACTCGATGTCCGCCTTGTCGATTTCATCGACGAGCAGCACCGGCTGCACGTCGCTCTCGAACGCCTCCCACAGGCGGCCCTTCACGATGTAGTTCGCGATGTCGTGCACCTTCGCGTCGCCGAGCTGCGAATCGCGCAGACGCGACACGGCGTCGTACTCGTACAAGCCTTGCTGCGCCTTCGTCGTCGATTTGATGTGCCAGCGATACAGCGTGCGGCCGAGCGAGCGCGCGACTTCTTCCGCGAGCTGCGTCTTGCCCGTGCCGGGCTCGCCTTTCACGAGCAAAGGCCGGCCGAGCGTCACGGCGGCATTCACGGCCATCATCAGATCTTCGGTGGCGACGTAGTTTTCGGTACCGGTAAAACGAGAGGACATCAAAAGCTCCGAACAACGCAGGGCATGGTGTTGAGACGCGTGGATTCGCGGCTCGATCCGTCGGGGCCCCTACACTACGCGATGCGCGAGCCGCGCAGCTAGGGTTGCGGCAGCAGCTGTAAGCGATGCTCGGGCGGCCCCGGCAGCAGCGGCTGTGGGTCGCCGCGCACCCACGCTTCGTGGCCTGCACGATAGAACGGCGACAACGGATGATCGACCGGCCCGCCAGGCACTTGCAACACGCCCTCCGCTTCTCGGCCCGGCGCCACGACGAGACGCTGCGATGCCCCGAACTGCGTGCCCTGGACGCGCGGCATCGCCGCGTCGCCCGACAGCGGCAGTTGTGGCATGTCCAGCCATTTCGATGCGTACGGCAGCACGGACGACAAAGGATGGCGCATCTGCAACGTGTTCTGTCGGCCCCACGTGCATTCGTTCAGCGACCCGCATCGTTCCTGCATGTCGTCGATCGCGGCATCGAACGCCGCCAGCAGCGCTTCTCGCCAATTCGGATGACGCGGATCGAGCAGATGCAGCGGCCGCTCGGTCACGAGCCGCCATAGCGGGCCTTCGAATTGCGGCGACGGCGCGAAGCGCATGTCCGGATGCTGCTTGCGTGCCGCGGCCGTGAAGGAGTCGAACACCTGCTTGCGCACGCGCAGCCGGAACTCGCGCACGATGCGATAACCGACGTCATCGGCACTGGCGCGCGCGGACCAGTTCTCGACCAGCTCACGCGCCTGGCCCCGCACCGGCGAGGTCGCGACCGCCTGCGCATCGAGCAAGTCGAGCAGCAGGTCGCGCCAACGCGTCAGGAACAGCGCGCGATCGTCGAGCTGAATCCGTGCCAGGTCCTCGACCGTCGGGCGCGACAGCGCGAAGAGGTTGTCGCGAATCTGTGCCGCCCGTGCTCCAAGGTCGTAGCCGCCGTCGCCCAGGAAGTCCATCCACGTGCGCGCGTCGATCGTGCGCGCGTTCGCGGTCCACAGGCGGCCGGTTTGCGGATCGACGATGCGCGGATAGTCCCGCGGCTCGCGCCAGCCGATCCAACCCGTGCCCGATGCGCGCCACGAAGACGGCAGCGACGCATCGTAGTTCGCGCGGATCGGCACGCGCCCCATCAGCGACCAGCCGATCGAGCCAGTACTGTCGGCGGCCACCACGTTCTGCACCGGGCCGCCGGCCCGGTTCGCGGCATCGAGCAGTTCCGTCACGTTGCGCGCCGTTTCGAAATCCAGCATGCGCAGATTCGTCGCGCTCTTGTGATGCGCCGTCCACGCGAGCGCGAGCGGACGGTTCTGCGCATCGCGCCTCACGATCGGACCCCAGCGCGTCGTTTGCACGTCGATCCGTTCCGAAGCCGCGCCGCGCACTTTGATCTCCTCGCGCTGCGTGACGATCGGCTGCGCGCCGTCGCCGTTCAGATAATTCGAGGGGTGCAGCGGGTCCATCTCGACGATCACGAGATCGGTCCAATCGCCGTAGCTGTTCGTGTAACCCCAGGCGACGCGCCCGTTGCTGCCCGCCACGAGCATGGGCAAGCCCGGCAACGTCACGCCCACGAGATCGCGCGCCTCCGTGCCGTCAGCGACGACGAGCCGCGCGCGATACCACGTATTCGGCAGGCGCAGGCCCAAGTGCATGTCGTTCGCGAGTAGCGCAGTCCCGTCGCCGGTGTGCGTCCCGGCGACGGCCCAACTGTTGCTGCCGACGAAATCGGCGGGCGCGAGCTCGAGACGCGAGGGAGGCGCATGCGCGCTCGCGACCTGCGTTGCGAGGCTCCGCATGTCGAACACATCCGCGGCTGGTACCGGCGGCGCCTGCCACACGCCGCCGGCGAGCGGCGCATCCCACTCGGTGCCATGCGGATGCAAAAACGCGAAGAGCTCGGCCGGCAACGTCTCGCGCAGATAGGCGTGCGCAAGATCGTCCTCGCCCGTGGAATCGTTCAGGTTCAGGTACATCGAGAATGCGACGAGGACCGAATCCTCGGCGCGCCACGCCTGCGGCTTTGCGCCGAGCACGAGATATTCCCAGGGTCGACTGTCGAGCGCGGAGAGGCCGGCGTTCACACCGTCGACGTACGCAGCGAGAATAGCGCGATCCGTCGCGGGCGCATCGTCCACGATCCGGCGCGCGACGTTGCGAAAACCGTGCAGGCGAAAGCGCTTGTCGGTCGCGACGAGCGTCGGACCGAGCACTTCGGCGAGCTCGCCCGCGGCGGCCCGGCGCATCATGTCCATCTGGAAAAAGCGGTCCTGGGCGTGCGCATACCCCGTCGCGAACGCGAGATCCGCACGCGAGTTCGCGGTGATCGTCGGCGTACCCTGCCGATCGCGCTCGATCGTCGCGGGCCCGCCGAGACCAGCGAGCCGGATTTCACCCTCCAGATTCGGCAGGCTTGCGCGCAGCGCGAGCCATAGGCCCGCGGCAATGACGACGAGCAGAAGCGCGGCGCTCGCAACGAACCAGCGCGCGATCCGCCTCATGAGCTAGACACGCACTTCCAGGATCTTCATCGAGTTCGTCTTGCCGGCCACGCCCGACAGTTCGCCCTTCGTGAGGATGATGCGGTCGCCGACCTCGACCATGCCGCGCTCGAGCAGCGTGCGGAAGATGTCCGCGTACAGCTTTTGAATCTCGGTGTGGGTGATGTCGAACGTGACCGGGTACACGCCGCGATACAGCATCACTCGGCGGCGTGTGGCTTCGTGACGCGTGAACGCATAGATGGGAATGTCGGCGCGGATGCGCGACATCCACAACGGCGTCGAGCCCGACTCGGTGAGCGCGACGATCGCCTTCACGTTCACGTGATTCGCCGTGTACATCACGGCCATCGCGATCGCCTCGTCGGTCTTTTCGTAAATGCCCTCGTCGCGACGATGACGCACGGGCGTGTGCGACGATTCGTATTTCTCGGCGCCGAGAATGACCTGCGACATCGCCTGCACCGCTTTCACCGGATATTTGCCGACCGCGCTTTCGCCCGACAGCATCACGGCGTCGGTACCGTCCATGACCGCGTTCGCGACATCCGAAACCTCGGCGCGCGTCGGAATCGGATTGTGGATCATCGATTCCATCATCTGCGTCGCGGTGATCGCGACTCGGTTGCGACGGCGCGTCGCATCGATGATGTGCTTTTGCAGGCCCGTGAGCTCCGCGTACCCGACTTCCACGCCGAGATCGCCGCGCGCGACCATCACGGCGTCGCTCGCGAGGATGATGCGGTCGAGATTCACGAGCGCCTCGCTGCGCTCGATCTTCGCGACGAGATAACCGTGGCCTCCCTGCTGGCGCAGCAAATGCCGTGCTTCATCGATGTCGCTGCCGTCGCGCGCGAACGATACCGCGAGGTAATCGACGCCCAGCTCCGCGGCCAGGCGGATGTCGGCGCGATCCTTGTCCGTGAGTGCGCCCGCGGACAGGCCGCCGCCCTGCTTGTTGATGCCCTTGTTGTCGGAAAGCTCGCCGCCGACGAGCACTCGCGTCACGATGCGCGAACCGTCGACGTCGGTCACTTCGAGCGCGATCTGCCCGTCGTTCAGGAGCAGCGTGTCACCGGCGCTCACGTCTTGTGGCAGGCTCTTGTACGCGACGCCCACGCTCTTGTCCGTGCCGGCCTTGGGATCGAGAGCGACGTCGAGCGTGAACGAGTCGCCTTCGGTGAGTTGCACCGGCCCCTGCGCGAAGCGTTCGATGCGGATCTTCGGGCCTTGCAGGTCGCCGAGCACCGCGACCCATTTGCCGACCTGGTCCGCGACCTCGCGCACCATCTGCACGCGCTTCGCGTGCGCCGCCGCTTCACCGTGCGAGAAATTGATGCGGACGACGTCCGCCCCCGCGCGCAGCATCTCCGCGAGCGTCTTTGGATTGTCAGTGGCCGGCCCGAGCGTCGTCAGAATCTTCGTTCGTCTGAGCATACGGATCCCAAATTAAAGACGGCTTCAGCCTACTCCCCCTCCCCCGCGCAACGGGGGAGGGTTAGGGGAGGGGGCCCTCCGAGCTACCAAGACATCAGGGGGGAAGTCTCCTCCTCGCCCCCACTCCTCCTCGCCCGTCACTCCGCGGCAGCCCTCACTTTGCGGCAGCCCTCGCTTCCAGCGCGGCCACTGCGGGCAGCTTCTTGCCTTCGAGGAACTCCGGGAACGCGCCGCCGCCGGTGGAAATGTAAGAGATATCGTCTTCGACACGGTATTTCTCGATCGCGGCCAGCGTATCGCCGCCGCCCGCGATCGAAAACGCCGGGCTGCGGGCGATGGCCTGCGCCAGCACGCGCGTGCCCTCGCCGAACTGTTCGAACTCGAATACGCCGACGGGACCATTCCACACGATCGTGCCGGCGTCGGCCAGCATGCGCGCGAAGCTCTCGGCGGTATCGGGACCGATGTCCAGAATCATTTCGTCGGCGGCGACCTCGCTGACCTCTTTCACATCGGCTTCCGCGCTGGCCGAGAACTCTTTCGCGACGACGACGTCGCTCGGCAGCGGAATATCCACGGACGTGCCGCGCGTGCGCTCGAGCAACCCTTTCGCGATCCCGATCATGTCGGCCTCGACCAACGACTTGCCGACATTGTGTCCAGCGGCGGCCAGGAACGTGTTCGCGATACCGCCGCCGACGATCAGCTTGTCGACCTTGTTCATGAGGCTCTCGAGCACGGTGAGCTTCGTCGAGACCTTCGAGCCCGCGACGATCGCGACCAGCGGACGCTTCGGCTTTTCGAGCGCCGTTTCGAGCGCGACGAGCTCGTTCATCAGCAGCGGACCGGCACAGGCGACCGGCGCGAAGCGCGCGACGCCGTGCGTGCTCGCTTCCGCGCGGTGCGCGGTGCCGAACGCGTCCATCACGTACACGTCGCACAGTGCGGCCATCTTGCGCGCGAGGTCTTCCTTGTCCTTTTTCTCGCCCTTGTTGAAGCGCACGTTTTCGAGCAGCACGACTTCACCAGGCGCGGCCTCGACGCCGTCGAGCCAGTCCTTCTCGAAGCGCACCTTGTAGCCAAGCAGCTCGGACAGGCGCTGCGCGACCGGGGCGAGCGAGAACTCTTCGTCGTACACGCCCTCTTCGGGCCGACCGAGATGCGACATCACGAGCACGCGAGCGCCCGCCTCTTTCGCGAGCTGGATCGTCGGCAACGAGGCGCGGATGCGCGCGTCGCTCGACACCACGCCGTTCTGCACGGGGACGTTGAGATCCTCACGGATCAACACGCGCTTGTCGCGCAGATCGAGATCGGTCATTCGCAGGATGGGCATTGAGAAGGCTCCGCAAGAAAGTCGAGGGCATGCCGGCTAGGAGGCAACGATCGAAACGGAAAGTTCGAAATTACCTGGCCAGCGGGCGCTGGCCAGGTGTGCCGGCTCGCTTGATCTTGGTTTTTACTTGGAAATGACGCGAGCCATTTCCAAGACCTTGCTCGAATAGCCCCACTCGTTGTCGTACCACGACACGATCTTCACGAAAGTGCCATCGAGCGCAATGCCAGCCTCCGCATCGAAGATGGAGGTCCGCGCGTCACCGCGGAAGTCGGTGGACACCACCTTCTCATCCGTGTAACCGAGCACGCCCTTCATCGGACCCTCGGACGCCGCCTTCATCGCCGCGCAGATCTGCTCGTACGTCGCGTCCTGCTTCAATTCCACCGTCAGATCGACGACGGAGACGTCGGACGTCGGCACGCGGAACGACATGCCGGTCAGCTTCTTGTTCAATTCCGGGATCACGACACCGACCGCTTTCGCCGCGCCGGTCGACGACGGAATGATGTTCTCCAGGATGCCGCGGCCGCCGCGCCAATCCTTGTTCGACGGGCCGTCGACCGTCTTTTGCGTCGCCGTCGTGGCGTGCACCGTCGTCATCAGGCCGCGCTTGATGCCGAAGCTGTCGTTCAGCACCTTCGCGATCGGCGCGAGACAGTTCGTCGTGCACGATGCGTTGGAGATGATCGCCTGGCCCGCATAGGTCTTGTCGTTCACGCCATAGACGAACATCGGCGTGTCATCCTTCGACGGCGCGGACATGATCACTTTCTTGGCGCCGGCGTTGATGTGCTTCTGGGCCGTTTCCTTCGTGAGGAACAAGCCCGTCGACTCGACGACGATGTCGGCGCCCACGGCGCCCCAGTTCAACTCCGCCGGATCCTTGATGGCGGTGAGCCGGATCTTCTTGCCGTTCACGACCAGCGTATTGCCTTCGACCGCAATGGTCCCCTTGAAGTGACCGTGCACCGAGTCGTACTTCAGCATGTACGCGAGATAGTCGGGCTCGAGCAGGTCATTGATGCCGACGATCTCGATATCCGGAAAATTCTGCGTGGCCGCGCGAAACACCATGCGCCCGATGCGACCGAACCCGTTGATTCCGATTTTGATGGGCATTGGTAAATCCTCGTAGCTTGCAGAAATTAATGCGTGAGCAGCTGCTGCACCGTCTTGACCACGTGGTCGACGGTGAAGCCGAAATGTTTGAACAAATCCTTCGCCGGCGCCGAGGCACCGAACGTCGTCATCGCGACGATCCCTCCCTTGGGACCGACGTAGCGCCACCAGGTGTCCGGCGCGGCCGCTTCGATCGCGACCCGCAGCGTTACGTCCGGCGGCAGCACGGTGTCGCGGTACGCGGCATCCTGCGCATCGAACACGTTCGTGCTCGGCATCGACACGATGCGCACCTTGCGACCTTGCTGTTCGAGCGCCGCCCCCGCGTCGACCGCGAGCGCGACCTCGGAGCCGGTCGCGATCAAGATGATCTCGGGCGTGCCGGCGCAGTCCTTCAACACATAGCCGCCGCGGCGCACGTTCGCGATCTGCTCGGCGGTGCGCGGCTGCGCAGGCAGCGCCTGGCGCGTCAGCGCGAGCACGCTCGGCGCATCCTGCCGTTCGATCGCATCGACCCACGCGACGCCGGTTTCGACCGTATCGCACGGCCGCCATACGACCATGTTCGGGATGATCCGCAGGCTCGGAACGTGCTCCACCGGCTGATGCGTCGGGCCATCCTCGCCAAGGCCGATGGAATCGTGCGTCAGCACGTAGATCACCCGCTGGCGCATCAACGCCGACATGCGCATCGCATTGCGTGCGTAGTCGGAGAACACGAGGAACGTACCGCCGTAGGGAATGAAGCCGCCGTGCAGCGCGATGCCGTTCATGATTGCGGCCATGCCGAATTCGCGCACGCCGTAATGCAGATAATTGCCTGACGGTTCCTTCGCGCTCCACACCTTCGAATCCCTGCGGTTCGTGTTGTTCGAGCCGGTGAGATCGGCCGAGCCGCCGAGCAGCTCCGGCAAGGTGGGACCGAACGCATTCAATGCCTGCTGCGACGTCTGGCGCGTCGCGAACGCGGCGGTGTTCTGCGCGGCTTGCTCCAGATACTTCGCGGCGACCTCGTTCCAGGAGGCCGGCAACTGGCCGTGCGTGCGGCGCTCGAACTCCGCCGCCAGCTCCGGATGCGCCTTGCGATACGCGGCGAGCTTCGTCTGCCATTGCGCTTGCGCGTCCGCGCCGCGCTTGCGCGCATCCCATCCGGCCGCGATCTCGGCGGGAATCTGGAACGGCTCGTACGGCCAATCGATGTGCTTGCGAGTCGCCGCGACTTCATCGGCGCCGAGCGCCGAGCCGTGCGTCGCTTCGGTGCCCTGCTTGTTGGGCGCGCCCCAACCGATGATCGTCTTGCAGCAAATCATGCTCGGGCGGGCCGTTTCCGCTTTGGCCGCTTCGATGGCCGCCTCGATCGCCGCCGGATCATGTCCGTCGACATTCGGAATCACATGCCAGCCGTACGCCTCGAACCGCTTCGGCGTGTCGTCAGTGAACCAGCCGTGCACCTCGCCGTCGATCGAGATGCCGTTGTCGTCATAGAAGCAGATGAGCTTGCCGAGCCCGAAGGTGCCCGCGAGCGAGCAGGCTTCGTGGGACACACCTTCCATCAGACAGCCGTCGCCCAGGAAGACATAGGTGTGATGGTCGACGATGTCGTGCCCTGGGCGGTTGAAGGTCGCGGCGAGCGCCTTCTCGGCGAGGGCCATGCCGACCGCGTTCGCCAGGCCCTGGCCGAGCGGGCCCGTCGTGGTCTCGATGCCGAGCTTCGCGTCGTGCTCCGGATGGCCGGCGGTGTGGGAGCCGAGCTGGCGGAAGCGCTGCAATTGCTCGATGGGCAAGGGATAGCCCGTCAGATGCAGCAACGCGTAGAGGAGCATCGAGCCATGGCCGTTCGAGACGACGAAGCGGTCTCGGTCGGGCCACTGCGGATCGGCGGGGTTGTGCTTGAGATGGTCGTTCCAGAGCACCTCCGCGATGTCCGCCATGCCCATGGGCATGCCCGGATGACCGGAATTCGCTTTCTGCACGGCGTCCATCGCCAAGGCACGAATCGCATTTGCCAACTGGCGGCGCTGCAATGACATGAAGATCCTGGGTAATTAGGGGGTGTTTGAAAAGGCGCGCATTTTGGACCATCGAGGCAGGCGAACCAAGAGCCGCGACACATCCGCGGGCCGCCGCGCCCTTAAGTCTGAGGGGCCGGCGGCGCCCGTTTCCTTACGGTTGTTCCTCTTGACCCTGAATCAACCGCGCTGAGAACTTCCGTCGCCCTCCTCCTCGTCCCTCAATCTGCCTCGTTGCGACACGCAATGTCGGCAAGTGCGGACGATTTGGGCGCCAGTGAGACGGACCGCAAACATTGGCAACCTTGGGACCGGAGCGCGGGAACGTTTTGATCTCGGTCACCCTTTGCGGCAATGCGCATCGTTAAGATGCCGACAGACCAAGCACCAGGATCATTATGTCGCCCGACGTCGTGCGCGCACGGCGCGGAGCTCAACTCGACGTCGTTATGCAGTCTTTTCGCTTCATACAATTCAGCGACATGCATTTGTTCGGCGATGCCGGCGCGCGCTTGCGCGGCGTCGCTTCATTACCCGCGTTGCAGGCCGCCGTCGCGGACGCGAGCCGCCGCTGTCACGACCCTGACGGCATTCTGTTGACCGGCGATCTCGTGCAGGACGATCCGGACGGCTACCGCTGGATTCGTCACGTGTTCGGCGCGTCACGCGTCCCCGTCATGTGCCTGGCCGGCAATCACGACCTGCCGGATCACATGCGAGTCGAATTGGCGAGCGCCCCGTTCAAGCTCGGCGGCGAGATCGAGTTCGGGCGCTGGCTCGTCGTCATGCTCGACACGTGGCTGCCGCATTCGGCGGCCGGGCGCATCGGCGCCGCCGCGCTCGCGCGACTGCGCGAGGTCCTCGCGAAGCACCGCGGCAAGCATGTACTCGTGTGCCTGCACCATCACCCGATCGCGATGCGCAGCGAGTGGCTCGATCACGTCGGCCTTACGGATTCCGCCGAGCTCCTTGCGATCGTGCGCCAGCATCCGAACGTGCGCGGCGTGCTCTGGGGCCATGTGCATCAATCGCTCGACAGCTTCGTCCACGGCGTGCGCTTCATGGCCTCGCCCGCGACTTGCGCGCAGTTCCTGCCCGGCAGCGTAGACTTCGCCATCGACAGCCGCCCGCCCGGCTATCGCGTCCTCGAACTGATGCACGACGGCTCGATCGCAACCGAAGTCGTGTGGCTGGAAAGCTACGCGGAACGCAGCGTCGCTTAAGCGAAGGAACTCCATGTCCTTACGATTCTTGCCGGGACTCCTCGTCCTCGTCTGCAGCCTGTGGTCGACCGCCCATGCCGCTTCCGCCACCGAGCCGCGCGCGGTGCTCTGGTCGATGAAAGGCAAGACGAACACGGTCTTCCTGCTCGGCTCGGTGCACTTTCTGAGCCCGACGGAGCAGCTGCCGAAATCCGTCGATGCCGCCTATGACGAAGCCGAGCAGCTCATCATGGAAATCGACATGGACGATGTCGATCCGCTGCAGGCACAGCAAACGACGTTGGAGCTCGGCGTGCTGCCGCAAGGCGAGACGCTCGAAGCGCAGCTCGGCCCGGAGACATACGCAAAGGTCAGCGACTACGCACGTTCGCTCGGGGTCGATCCGACGCTGCTGAATCGCTTCAAGCCGTGGCTGGCCGGACTCACGCTCGTGCAGTTTCAGTTCATGAAGCTCGGCCTCGATCCGAACTCGGGCATCGAGCAGCGCTTCGTCGCACGCGCGGTGCAGGACGGCAAGACGATCGGCGGGCTCGAAACCTTGCGCGAACAGCTCACGGTGATGGCGAGCCTGCCGCCGCCGCAGCAGCGTGAGTTTCTGCTCTACAGCGTCGAGGATTCCGAGCGCGCGGTGCACGACATCGACGCGCTCATGGCCGCCTGGCGCGCCGGCGACACGCAGCGGCTCGCTGACCTCATGGACGAAGGCTTCGAGGAATTTCCGGATCTGTATCGGCCGATCACGGTCGACCGCAACCGCAAGTGGATCGCGCCGATCGAGGCGCTACTCGACGACCGCGACGACTATCTCGTCATCGTCGGCGCGCTGCATCTCGTCGGCAAGGACAGCGTCATCGAGTTGCTGGAAAAGCGCGGCCACAAGCTCACACGGCACTAGCCAGGCGGCGCGGTGACACGCATCGCGAGCGCGAATCCGAGCCATACCGCGAGCAAGCAGATCACGACGGACGCCGCGACATTCGCGAGTGCGGCAAGCGCCTTGCCGTCGCGCAGCAGCTGCAAGGTTTGCAGACTGAACGCGGAGAACGTCGTGAACCCGCCCAGGAAGCCGATCATCACGAATTCGCGCAGCCACGGCGCGGTCGTGCGGTTGGTCGCACCGAGCAGCGCGCCGCAGACGCCGATCACGAACGAACCCAGGACGTTCACCGTCAGCGTTCCCCACGGGAACGCAAGGCCCGCGCGCTGTGCGATCAGCAGGCCGACCGCGTGGCGCGAGACGCCGCCGAGCGCGCTACCGGCGGCGACGAGCAACCACAACTGCACGCGAGCTCCAGCGAGCGGGGTGAAGCATCGAGCGTCTCAGACCTCCACCATCTCGAAATCTTCCTTGCCGGCACCGCAGTCCGGACAGCGCCACGAGAGCGGCACGTCTTCCCAACGCGTGCCGGGCGGTATGCCTGCGACGGGATCTCCCTGTTCCTCTTCATAGACATAGCCGCAGATCACACACATGTAAGCTTTCATCGCAGGGGAGAACCGCCGTTGAAGCAAAAGACGCGCGATTAAAGCGAGAAGCCGGCGGGGCGGCAAGCCTCATCCGCCGCGAATGCCCTTACACTGCGCGCCTGCACAAACTGGAGCCACGATCGTGTCCTTATTCTCCGAAGCTGCTCGCTACATCCCCGGCGGAGTGAATTCGCCCGTTCGCGCCTTTCGCGGCGTCGGCGGCGAACCGGTGTTCATCGAGCGGGCGCAAGGCGCGCGCATCGTCTCCGCGGCAGGCCGCGAGCTGATCGACTACGTCGGCTCGTGGGGGCCGATGATCCTCGGCCACGCGCATCCCGCGGTCATCAAGGCGGTGCAGGATCGCGTACCACTCGGGCTGTCGTTCGGTGCGCCAACGGCACTCGAGACGCAGCTCGCCGCGAAGATCTGCGAGCTCATCCCGTCGATCGAGCTCGTGCGCATGGTGAGCTCCGGCACGGAGGCGACGATGAGCGCCCTGCGCCTCGCGCGCGGGTTCACCGGCCGCAGCAAGATCGTGAAGTTCGAAGGCTGCTATCACGGACATTCGGATTCACTGCTCGTGAAGGCAGGCTCGGGCGCGCTGACGCTCGGCGTACCGACCTCGCCCGGCGTGCCGCCCGAGCTGGCGGCGCACACGATCACGCTCGCGTACAACGATATCGGGCAAGTGCAACAGACATTCACGGACATGGGCCGCGAGATCGCGTGCGTCATCGTCGAGCCGATCGCGGGCAACATGAACTGCGTGCCGCCCGTGCCGGGATTCCTGGAGGCGCTGCGCTCACTGTGCGATCAGCACGGCGCCGTGCTGATCTTCGATGAAGTCATGACGGGATTCCGGGTCGCGCTCGGCGGCGCGCAGGCGCTGTACGGCATCAAACCCGACCTCACGACACTCGGCAAAATCGTCGGCGGCGGCATGCCGGTGGGCGCGTTCGGCGGCCGGCGCGAGATCATGGAGCAGATCGCTCCGCTCGGCCCGATCTACCAGGCCGGCACGCTGTCCGGCAATCCGATCGCGATGGCGGCGGGCCTCGCGACGCTGGAGGGCATCTGCGAGCCGGGCTTCCATCAGCGACTCGCGGAGCGCACGACGCAGCTCGTCGAAGGCCTCGCGACCGCGGCCCGCGCCGCGAACGTGCCGTTCTCGACGAACCACGTCTGCGGCATGTTCGGCCTGTTCTTCACCGACAAGGCGCCCGTGCGGTATTTCCGCGAAGTGATGGCCTGCGACGTCGAGCGCTTCAAACGCTTCTTCCACGGCATGCTGGCGGAAGGCGTGTACCTGGCGCCATCGGCGTTCGAAGCCGGCTTCGTCTCGAGCGCGCATACGGCGGCCGATATCGACGCGACGATCGCAGCGGCCCACACCGTCTTCCGCAACCTCGGCTGAGCTGCCAGCCGGAAAGCGCGCCGTGACCGCGATCGACTCCGCCGCCAGCGCCGCTCACCCGCTCGTCTCGGTGATGCTGCCGGTGTACGAGCCGGATTCGCTGCTGCTCGGCGCACTCGAATCCGTGCTCGTGCAGCGCCAGCGGCTCGGCAGCGAGCGGATGCAAGTCACGATCGTCGACGACTGCTCCAAGCGGACGAATGTCGCCGAGCTTCTGCAACGGCTGCAGCATCCTGCCGGCGTCGAATATCACCGCAACGAAACCAATCTCGGTCTCGCCGGCAACTGGAATCGCTGCATCGAGCTCGCCCGGGGGCCGCTCGTTCATCTCCTGCATCAGGACGATGCGATTCGCCCGGGCTTCTACGAGCGTTTGCTCGACGGGCTCGAGCGCGCGCCACGAGCGGGCATGGCCTTTTGCCGGCACGCGTTCATCGATGCCGCCGGCGCCGTGACGGATGTGAGCCATCGCGAGCGGCTCACGCCCGGCATCCTGCGGGACTGGCTTGCGACGATCTCACGGGAAACGCGCATTCAAACGCCGGCGGCGATCGTCAAGCGCTCCGTCTATGAGCGGCTCGGCCATTATCGTGAGGATCTCAAATACGCCCTCGACTGGGAGATGTGGACGCGAATCGCGGTGCATTACGACGTGTGGTACGAGCCGGCGATTCTCGCTGAGTATCGCCGCCACGAGGCGAACGAAACCGCCCGACTGCGACTGTCAGGCGCCGCGGACGACGACGCGCTCCAGACGATCGCAACGATCGCGGCGCTGCTGCCGGCGGAGCGTCGTGCCGCGCTCACGAATGGCGCGTACACCGCTTACGTGCGCCGACGCCTGAAACGCGCTCGCAAGCAAATCTCGCAAGGACAGCTCGACTCGGCCCGCATGAGCGTGGCGTTCGGCAAACGAGCGCTGGCACAGCTGCGGCCGAGTGCGATTCGTCACGTGTATGCGTGGAAAATGCAGCGCCTCGAGCGGCGGCTCGAGGGGAGCGCGTGAGCCTAGATCGTCACGACCACGCGGTCGTAACCAGCCTCGGCGCGCATGGGGGACACCGAGTAGGCGTGCGAGCTCAAGCCGTCAGCGCGAAAATCGTGCAGTCCGCGCATCAACTCGCTGCGGCGCTTGCGATTCGCGCGCAATGTCGCGGGCCTGCGCTTGCGCACGTCGAGTTGCTGGTCCTTGGGGTTGGGCAAGTCCTCGAACGTGCCGTCGCGATCGGCGAAACACACTCGGCCGCTGAACCACAGACGGAACAGGAAGTCGTCGTCCTCCTTCCCCCAACCCCAATAGCCGTTCGAAAAGCCGTTCGCGGCGATGAAGTGCTCGCGCGTCAGTGTGATTGCACCGCCGAAATACCGCTCGCCACGGCGCGGGCCGTGCCGGGAGCCGACCAGCTTCGTCACGAGCCGCAGCGGCTCGGACGGGCATCGATAGTCGGCGACGACCGGAATGGCGTCGACGTCGTGCAGGCACACGTAATCACAGTCGTCGGCGACGACGCGGAATCCGGCATTGATCACGGCGCCTTTGTTGAAGAGCTGTCCTTGCGATTGCTCGACGACGAGAATGCGATGCGCGATGCGTTGCGCGTCGAGCAGCGCTCGCAGCCGCGGTATCAATGCCGCGATCTGGTGTTCTCGATCCCGCACTGGAACGATCACGGCCAGACGCGCGTCCGATCGCAGTGTGAAATCGACTGGACGACGATACGCGAGCAAGCGACGCTCGACCCAGGGCGTGAGCTTCCAGCCGCTGAGCGGGATCGGCACGAAGCGCCCATCGGCCACGAACCCGGCGAGCGGATCACGCCTGACCGTGGAGCTCGGCCACCAGCGCGCGAGCCACGCAGGCAAATCGAGGGACTTCGGGCTCGTGGTATCCATTGGCGGTAGATGATGCACGAATCATGATCGGAAGGACGAGTACAAGAAGCGCCGCCATGCAAGTCGTCGCTTGAATATCCTGGCTTACAGTACCCGCAGCCGCCACTCGGCTGCCATGATGTTGATGTAGCGTTAACCCATGCGGCAATTCTTTCCCTACTTGCGTTTGTTCAAGCCCGTGCGGCGCACGGTGTTGGCAGCCATTGGCTGCGGCCTCATCTACGGCATCGCCAACGGCGCGGGCTTGCCGCTCATGGCCAAACAGGTGTTCCCGAAGATTTTCAACGAGGGCGCCGTGCCGCTCAGCACCTGGGAGCTGATCGCGATTGCGCTGTGGCTGCCGTTCATCTTCGCCGTGCGGGGCATCGCGGGCTACTTCAACTCGTACTTGATCCAGTTCGCGGGCGGGCGCGTGCTCGAGGCGCTGCGCATCGAATTCTTCGACAAGCTGCAGCGCATGCCGCTGTCGTTCTTCCACCATCGCTCCACGGGCGATCTCATCACGCGCGGGCTCAGCGACACGAATCAGCTGCAGGTCACGCTGCTCGCGATCTCGAACGAGATCGTGAAGCAACCCGCGACGCTGCTCGGCGCGATGGGCTATCTCACGTACCTCGCGTTCACCGAACAAGGCGTGATGCTCGTGCTGTTCAGCATGGCCATCATTCCGGTCTGCGTGTTTCCGATCCGCTACGTCGGCCGCAAGCTGATCGACAAGGCGCGGCAGCTGCAGAATCAGTCCAGCTCGCTCACCGAGCGCTTCACCGAAAACCTGTCCGCCATCCGCGAGGTCAGGGCGTTCGGTCTCGAGCGCAAGGAAGTCGATCGCTTCAGGCACGCCAGCGATGCGATGTTCAGGGCGCAAATGAAGTTCGTGAAGTACGCTCAGTCGCTGGCGCCGACGATCGAGATCATCTCGGCGATCGGCATCGCGATCACGTTCATCTACGCCTATCGCGCGCGCATCCAGCTCGACGCGTTTCTCGCGATCATTTTCGCGCTGGCCGTGTGTTACGAGCCGGTGAAGAAGCTGGGCGCGCTGAACAACGAGCTCAAGCGCGGCGAAGCATCGCTGATCCGGCTCGAGGAGATCCTGAACGAGCCCGTGGAGATCGAGGATGCGCCCGACGCCATTCACGTCGACCGACTCAAGGGCGACGTATCGTTCGAGGGCGTCACCTTCGCGTACGCGCCGGGCAAGCCTGCCCTGTGCGATGTCTCCGCGGACATCCCCGCCGGCACCGTCTGCGCGCTCGTCGGTCCGAGCGGCGCCGGCAAGTCGACGTTCGCGAGCCTCGTGCCGCGCTTCTACGACGTTACCGAAGGCACCGTCCGCATCGACGGCATCGATGTCAGGAAGATCAAATCCGCCGACCTGCGCCGCAACGTCGCGCTCGTGTCCCAGGAGCCGGTGCTGTTCAACGACACGATCTACAACAACCTGTTGCTCGGCCGACTGGATGCGACTCGCGAGGAAGTGGAGCGTGCGGCCAAGGATGCATTCGCCCACGACTTCATCATGTCGCTGCCGAACGGCTACGACACGATCACCGGCGAACGAGGCAGCAAACTGTCGGGCGGGCAGAAGCAGCGGCTGGCGCTCGCGCGCGCCTTCTTACGCGACGCGCCGATCCTGATCCTCGACGAGGCGACGAGCGCGCTCGATTCCGAGAGCGAGGAGTTCGTGCAGCGGGCGCTGAAGAAACTCGTCGTCGGCAAGACGGTGCTCATGATCGCGCATCGCTTCAGCACGATTCGACACGCCTCGATGATTCTCGTGTTCCAGCACGCGCGCATGATCGCCCAGGGCTCGCACAGCACGCTTTACGAGTCGAACTCGCTGTATCGGACGCTCTACGACCACCAGCAGAGCGCGGCCTGACACGCTAGCGCACGAAATCCTTGAGATCCCTGTTCTCGCGGTGGCCGATGTCGATCACGTGACCGTCGACGTAGCGCCGGCCACCGAACTTGCCATAGGCCCATTTCGCCCGCTCGCTGAACTTCTTCTGCGGATTGAAGAACACGTTCTGCTGGTACACCGGCGTGCCGACCGGCGTCACGTGCATGACGAATGAATGGCGCGTGCGCGTCAGGTCCTTGATCTTCGAGCCGCCGTGAGGCAGCTGCGGGTGCCAGATGATCACGTCACCGGCCTGCACCTGCAGCAGCTCGGTCTTCAAGCCCTGGGCGAAGCAGCGCTCCACGACCTCGCTCTGATATTCATCCCAGAGAATGTCCCGGCCCGAAGGCGATCCGGGCGGCACTTCATCGAGCGTCTTGTAATGGCGCAGCGCAATCGCGGGCCGGTCGAGCTCCGGAACGAGATGCCCGCGGCGGATGATCTCGAGACAGCCGTTCGCCTCGTTCGCGTCCTCGAGCGCGACCCAGACACCGAGATAGCGGTACTCCGGGCGCGTGGAGAAGTAGGGCGTATCGCGATGGATCGACTGGGCGGAGCCGCGCTCGTAATACAGGCTGGTGTACAGCGATGACGGCTGGCCGAAGAACGCGTCCTGCACGGCCAATGCGAGCGGGTTCTCGGTGAGCAGGCGGATGAGCGGCTGATGGAGCAGGTGCAGATTGATGATGCGGGGGTAGTGACCGTCGGCATCCAGATGCTTGCCGAAAATCGCCTGGTTGCGGCCGAGCATCTGCTTCACGCCGGCGAGCACTTCTTCGATCACACCGGCCTTGAAGCCGCCGCGAATGTGCGCGAAACCCTCCTCGTGCAAGTGCCGCAGGTGGCCATCAAGCTCGGGAAGAGACTCGGTCGCGCTTTGTTTGAGCCACCTGAACGGATTCACGCATCGCCTCCCGCTGTTGTTCTTCGAGCGCCCGCGTTTCGGGGCGCAGCCGCGCTATGATGCTCGGGCCAACAATTTTTTGTCCAGCAGGGTCGTTATGAAGGCGCTGACGTGGCATGGCGAGCTGGAGTTTGCCGTCGACGGCGTCGAGTTTCAGTGCGTCGTCGGCGACTATTCGGGCAAAACGACCCGGGACCGGTTCATGCTCCTCAAGAATCGGGCGGTCCTCGAACAGTACGCCGCGGTTCTGGGCACTGAGCCGCCGAAGCACATTCTCGAGTTCGGCATCTTCCAGGGAGGATCGCCGGCGCTGTTCACCCTCTGGTTCGAGGCCGAGAAGTTCGTCGGCGTCGATCTCTGCCAGCCCGTCGCCGCCTTCGATGAATTCTGTCGCACGCACGAGCGCGGTCATCGCATCCGCAGCTTCTACGAGGTCGCGCAGACCGATCAGGCGCGCATCACTCAAATCGTGCAGAGCGAATTTGGCGACACGCCGCTCGACCTGATCATCGACGACGCGTCACATCAGTACGATCACAGCCGGCGCACGTTCGAGATTGCCTTCCCGTACTTGCGCCCCGGCGGAACGTACGTCATCGAGGATTGGGGCTGGGGACATTGGTCGAACTACGCCCTTCCCGCCTGCTACGCGAGGCGGACGTCGCTCGCGTTGCTGATCATGGAGCTGACGATGCTTTGCGCCTCGCGACCCGACCTCGTCAGCGAAGTGCGCGTGTTCCCCGAGTTCGCCTTCATCCGCAAGTCGCCGCAGGCGCCGCCCTTGCGCGACTTCTCTCTGGACGGGCTCTATCTCAAGCGCAATGTCGAGCTCGTCGGTATCGAGCGCTTGAACCTGCGCGGCATCGCTCGCCTGGCCGCGCAACACATGATGCATCGCGTACGCCGCAGGCTGTCGCGCACCGGCACGAAGCTGCAGCGCGCGCTGCGCCGCCGCTGATGGTTATGAGGTGGTCGCGTCCCTGATCGTCGAGGGCGAGGTGCCGACGCCGACCTTGGGCGACTTGCCCGGCGACTTCACGGCGATCTCGCCGTCGATCTCGTTGACCGCATCGCGAATCGTGTCGAGGAAGAAGGTTCCGCGCGCCTCGTCCGGCTCGAGGTAGGTACCTTCGGCCCATTCGTTCCAGGCATCGATGAACAGGAACTCGGACCCGGCCGCACTCGCCTGCCGCAATTTGGAGCGGAAGCAGGAGGCGAACACAGCACGGTCGAAGTTGCGCAACACCATGCCCCGCTCGAGCCCGCGGCGCGGCGTGTTGTCCCAATCGAGAAAAGCACCGGGATAGACGTTCGGACGGATTTCTCGCGCCGCGATCGCTCGCCACACGGAACGATAGTCGAAGCTGTTCACCGGACCGTCCGCGCGCCCGAGCCAGCGCAGCTTCGCGCGCCTGAGCTTGCGATGGAAGCGCTCGCGCTTGCGCCACCAGAACGTCAAGGGCTGTCTGAACGTGTACGACGGCTCGAACTCGGTGTGTGCGTCGAACAATGGCCGCGTATCGGTGCCGAACGCCGTCATCATGCTGACGATGTGCAAGCCGGGGAAGCCGGCGCTCGACGCGAGCTGACGCCACAAGCGCAGCATCGGGTCGGCATCCTCGATGCTGTTCGTGCGATACAGCAACAGCATCGGCTTGCCGTCCACGCAGATGTAGCGCGGGTCGCGGAAGAAGCGCAGCAGGCAGTCGAAGTGTCGGCGCCAATCGCTCTCGCCGCCGTATTCCTGCGGCATCAAGACTTCGCGATCACCGCCGTCCCACGCACGCGTCCAGGGCTCGTTCGCCCATGCGAGACAGAAGGGAAAGTCCGGCTTGCCGCGCTCGAGCAGCAAGTCGAGCGGCTTGTCGAGCAGCCGCTTGCCGTTGAACCAATAGTGGTAATAGCAAAAGCCATCGAGCCCATGGGTCTTGGCCAGCTGGGCTTGCCAATCCATCGTGGCAGGGTCCAGGAGGTTGTAGTAACGCCCGTTTGCGGGAACTCTCGGCTGCAGATGCCCCGGGAAGAGGGGCTGCGCCTTGCGCACGTTCGTCCACTCGGTAAAGCCCTCACCCCACCATTCGTCGTTCTCGGGAATGGTGTGGAACTGAGGCAACACGAACGCCAGGATCTTTGGTCTACGCTTCATTCAGTTTTCCGCCCGGAATGCTTACCACCGCTTCGAGACGAAGAGCCCGAAGCCGTCGATGTCGATGGCACGGCGTGGCATGCCGGGGTTCGACTCGGGGTCGGAAGGTAAGCCTTTATCGCGGGTTATCTTGTCATAGTGACGGTAATCGAAATTCAGATCCCAGCCGGGAAGCAGATCTCGATAGCTCATGCCGGCACCGAAATAGTAACCGTACGCCGGCAGCTCGATGTCGTAACGGCCCACGCCGAAGAAAGCTCCGAGCGCGAGCTGCTTGCCCAGGCGGAATCGATAGTCGACCGCGCGCAGCGACATCAAGCTGTGCCCGTGCATTCCGTCGAGCTCCAGGCGCACGCCGAGGTCGTTGCGCTGCGAGACACGCCGCCTTGCACCAATGCCGAAGTGATAGTCCGGCTCGAACGGGCTCGTCACGCGTTTCTGGTACGACAACAGCGGGTACTCGCGAACCCGGCTGTATTGCAGGCCGGCGTCGACGAAGATTTCGGTATCCGAGCTTGGGCTCGGCTCGAACCCGCCCGAGCCCAGCCGTGAGGCATTGCGCGCGAAATCGAACGCCGCGCTCACGCGCGCGAAGGACTCACCGAACACGTCGCGGCCACCCTCGACCTGCGCGCGGACCGCAAAGCCATTCCAGGACGTGAAGTAGCCGACGCCGAGCAGGTGCATCGTTTCATAAGGCCGCTGCGGGTTCGCGAACGCCCAGCGCTCGTCGAGAGCGAGCGTGCGATACGTCGCCTGCGCATAGGCGCCATTCGGGAGCTGCCAGCCGCCGCGCAGCATCGCACTGTGGCCACCGATCGCATCGCCGAAAGTACGCTGATCGCCGAACCAGTGCCCGATGACGCGGCCCTCGTTCGTGAGCCCTTGGGGATATAAATGGTGGATGTACCAAACGTTCTGCCACTCCGAGACCTCGACGGTGAGATCCAGGTGGCGCCATAACACCGGAAAATCGATTCCCAGGGAAAAGTTCGTCGCGCCCAAGCGGTAGGGGCCGCTGTACGTATTGTCTTCGCCCGCGTATTCGGCGCGCACGGCGAACGGCACCCGGCCGGAAAACAGGATCGAGCTCGACAGCGACCCGACGCGGTTGCCGCTCTCGGCGGACGTCCCCTGCACGTTGGGATCGTTGTTCGTCTTGAACATGACGTCCAGAAACTGCGAGACGAGGCCTTCGTTGCGCGCCCCACCGCCGTACTGCGTGATTCGACTCGCCGCGATCGCGTAACCGACGACCGGCTCGAAACCGATCTGCATGCCGGCGAGCCGCGGACGTCCGTCGGTCGTCGTGTCGCCGTAGAGAATGCCCTGCTGCTCGGACATCTCCGCGAAGAAAAACTCGTAGTTGATCCCGAAACCGCTGATCGGCTGATAGTTCGACAGGGTCACCGACGGCATCGTCGGCGCTTCGGTGCTGATGAGTGAAGCGCTATCGGTGAGCGGCGACAGCCAGTGATCGCGAAAGCCGATGTCGAGCTGCGCCCACTGCCACCCGAGACTCAGATACGAGCCGGTCGGCGTCGCCTCGCCGTCGTACGCGACGCCGCCGAGGTTGACCATGAAAAAGTCGCTCGGCTGATAGTACGCGTGTGCGGTCACGCGCCATTCGGAATCGCTCGATTCGCCATGGCCGTTCGGCAGCACGATCGTCCCGTCGCCGGTGGAATAGGCGAGCTGCGTGTCCAGGGCCGTCACACCCCACGTGCCCATGTAGCTCTGGAGATAGCGACGAACCTGTTCGCACGCCGCCCGGTCGTATTGACACGCGCTCGGCAGCGCGTCGAGCACGACGGCCGCGGCAATGGGCCTGCGCATGACCGGCTTGCCTGCCAGGATCAGCACGCGCTCGATCTGACGTTCGATCGCTGGCGAGAGATTGAGCGGGAGGTAAGGCGAGACCCCGCGGGCCGAGGCGATGGGCGACGAAAAGGCGACGGCAGCTCCGCAGACGATGGTTGGCGCTAACTTCAACTCGACTCCCGGCTTCAAAGGCGGCCGAATTATAGTGGCGAGCGCCTACGACGTCCGCCCATTCGAAAAAGTCGCGAACGGACGACGTCCAGGGCCGCATTTCATGCCGAACCGCCAGACGGGAGGGAGTATTCAGCTCGGAACCTGATCGGACGCTGAACTGCCGCGCGGGAAGCGATTCGTCGTCTTGCGCTCGCTCGAGCTCAGGCGCCCATGCTTTTCCAGCCGCGCCTCCACTCCCGCGAGCGTCCTGCCGAGATCGCGCGCGAGCTCCGCGGGCGTGCGGCCGCGGTCGTATTCCGCGAGCAGGCGCTCGTCGTCCGCCGCGCTCCAGGGCTTGCCGACATTCGAGCGCGCGGTGCCGCGAACACGGGACTCGACCGTTTCCCGCGTGTGCTCGGCCGGCCGCTGCAGGCGCCCCAACGCGACATACAGCGCGCGCACGACATCGGCCTGCTGGTAGGGGCTATCGGGCGCGAACAACTCGCCCGTCGATGGATTGACGCCCTGCGCGAGCGCCGACAGGATTGCGGCCGCTTTCGTTTCGTCCATGATGACCTCCATATCGTTGGTACGAATGCACGAACGATTAAACCGGCGGCGCAGCCGAGCGCTCGCACGAATTACCGGGCGGATCGCCAGGTAATGCGTGCAACGCTCGCCCTTCGAGACTTCATCGACTCAAGAATCACGATGCGTGCATTTCTGGCTTTGCTTCTGTTCCTCGCCGCCGCGCTGGTCGCGGCCGCCGCGCTCACCTACCCCGCCTGGCTGCTCGTCGGGCTGATCTCCGATCAGCCGATCCATCGCGTGATGCATCGGATCGCGATGCTCGTCGCCTTCATCGGGCTCATCTTCATCTTCAGGCGCTGGCATGTGGCGAACAAGGAAGCGCTCGGCTATGCGCTGCCAAAGCCGCAATTCGTGCGGCAGCTCTGCCTCGGGCTGGTCGTCGGCGCGGCCATCATGGCGCCGCTGATCGCGATGTTGTTCGGGCTCGGCATTCGCGAGCTCAAGCCGCAGTTCACGTGGAATGCCGGGCAACTCGCGGCCCTGATCGCGAGCGGGCTCTTGAGCGGGCTCGTCGTCGCCTTCATCGAGGAGACGTTCTTTCGCGGCGCGCTGTTCACGGCGGTGAAGCGCGAATCCGGAACGCTGCTCGCGATCGTCTTGCCGAGCCTGCTGTACGCCTCCGTGCACTTCCTCGGCGGGCGGCTGCGACTGCCGCGGGAGGAGATCGAATACAGCACGGGCTTCGCGGTGCTGAACAAGCTGCTGGAACAGTACGCGGCGCCGCTCGAGCTGCTCGATTCGTTCTTCGCGCTGTTCGCGGTTGGCGTGCTGCTCGCGCTCGTGCGGGTGCGCACGCACGCGATCGCTGCTTGCATCGGCCTGCACGCCGCGTGGGTATGCACGATTCAAACCGTGCGCAAGGCATCGATCGTGAACGAGGATGCCGCCGCGCACTTTCTGGTCGGCTCCTACGACGGCGTGATCGGGTGGGGCGCCCTCGGCTGGATCGCCGTCATGTTGATCGCGTATGCGCTCTGGACGCGGCGCGCGGCTCACGCGCCGACGTAACCGCGCCTCACACCCCGTCGCGCTGAATCTGCACGCGGGACCGCAAGTGGTCGAGGCGCTGCAAGGGGTCCTGCATCTCGAGGCAGAGCTGCTTCTCCGCGGGCGACAAGGGCAACAATTCGACCAGTCGCGAGCCGACCCATGACGCGTCGTCGTACGACACCGGCGAGAAATCATAGAGAGGCGCCAACTCGGGCAGCGCGTGCTGCAGCAGCATGACGAACGGCTCACAGCTCTCCGGCACGGGCAGCGCCGGCTCCGCCTGCAGCCATTCGACGCGCGCGACGTTCAAGCCATCGGATTGATGGTCCACGTGCCGGACGCGAAAACAGCGCTCGCCGATCGCGGTGATGCCGAGCAGCCCATCGGGCAGCTTCTCGAAATCGACGACGCGCGCCGACGTGCCGACCGTGGCGGTCGTCGCTGGGCCACCCGCCTCCATGCCTTCGATGATCATCGCGACGCCGAACGCCGAACCCTCGCGCATGCAGCGGCCGATCATGTCGAGATAGCGCGGCTCGAAGATGCGCAACCTGAGCGGCCCACCGGGAAACAACACGGTGTTCAGTGGAAACAGCGGAATAGTATCCATAGTCCAAGCCTCGCTCATGACCGCGACGACGGTGCGAAGAGATGGACTCCTCGAACCGCCACGAGGTTCAAGCGTCGCGCTACGTGCGCGACAGGCGCGTCAGCAGTTTCGAGTGGATGCCGCCGAAGCCGCCGTTCGACATCATCAGCACGTGATCGCCGGGCCGCAAGACATGATTCAGACGCTCGACGAGCGCATCGATATCCGTCTCGACGTGCGCGCGTGCGCCTAGGCTCGCAACCGAGCCGGCCACATCCCACTTCACGCCGGGCCCTTGATACATCCACACCTCGTCCGCGGCGCTCAGCGAATGGGCGAGCGCATCCCGATGCGTGCCGAGCTTCATCGTGTTCGAACGCGGCTCCAGCACGGCGATGAGCCGCGCTTTGCCGATACGCCGTCGCAAGCCGTCGATCGTCGTTTCGACCGCGGTCGGGTGGTGTGCAAAGTCATCGTACACCGTGATATCGCGCACGACACCGCGCACCTCCATGCGCCTGCGCACGCCGGCAAATTGCTTGAGAGCATCGATCGACGTCGCGACCGCCACGCCCGCGTGACGCGCGGCGAGAATCGCCGCGAGCGCGTTCTCGGCATTGTGCCGGCCAACCATCGACCACTGCACTTCGCCCATCTCGCGGTTGCCCTCCATGATGACGAAACGCGAGAAATCGCTCGCGGGCTCCGCGGCGGCATACCACGCCGTGTCGCCGCCCGTGCTCGCCGCGAAGCGCTCGACGGGTGTCCAGCAGCCCATGTCGATCACTTCCATGACGTGCGTTGCCGCCGCGTTCGCGACGACCATGCCGTGGCGCGGGACCATGCGCAGCAGCTGATGGAACTGCCGCTGAATGGACGCGACGTCCGGATAGATATCGGCGTGGTCGTGCTCGAGATTGTTCAGGATCGCAGTGCGCGGCCGGTAGTGAACGAACTTGGCGCGCTTGTCGAAAAACGCGGTGTCGTACTCGTCCGCTTCGACGACGAAATGCTGACCGGTGCCCAACCGCGCGGTGACATTGAAATTGCCCGGCACGCCGCCGATGAGAAAGCCCGGGGCCAGGCCGGCGTATTCGAGAATCCAGGCGAGAATGCTGGATGTCGTCGTCTTGCCGTGCGTACCGGCGACCGCGAGCGTCCACCGCCCCGCGAGCACATGACGCGCGAGCCATTCCGGACCCGAGGTGTAGGGCTTGCCACTATCGAGCACCGCCTCCACGAGCGCATTGCCGCGGCTCATCACGTTGCCGATGACGATGACGTCCGGGTTCAGTTCGAGCTGCTTGGGGTCGTACCCCTCGATGAGCTCGATGCCCAGCGCGGCGAGCTGATCCGACATGGGCGGATAGACGTTTTGATCCGACCCCGTCACCCGATGCCCCGCTGCGCGCGCGAGCGCCGCGATGCCGCCCATGAACGTGCCGCAAATGCCGAGGATGTGAAGATGCATGGTGTTTTCGTGCAGAAATCGCTGAGTGATCGGTGCTGGCCGGCCGCCGATCGGCGGTCATCGGGCGATAGCGGATAGAATCCGCCGATCGCAAACAGGCCGAGATTCTACACTCCATGTCCGACGTGCTTTACGTGTCGAGCTCCGCGGAATTGCAGCGGGCCGTCGAGCTTTTGGCCCCTGCCGATTTCATCGCGCTGGATACGGAATTCATGCGCGAAAGCACCTATTACCCGATCCTTTGCCTGGTGCAGGCCGCGACGCAGGACGCGTGCGTGCTGGTCGATCCGCTGGCCGTGAAGGACTTACAGCCGCTGTGGGATCTCCTGGACGATCGCAATCGCGTGAAAGTCCTGCATGCCGCACGGCAGGATCTCGAAGTAATGTTGCTTGCGCCGCGCTCCAGCGTCGCGGCGGGCACGCCGCTGCCCGAAGACGGCCGGATTCCGGGGCCGCTGTTCGACACACAGCTCGCCGCCGCCTTTCTGGGACTGCCGGCGCAGATCGGCTACGGCAATCTGGTCGCGGAGCGGCTGGGGCACACGCTCGCGAAGGGTCACGCGCGCACCGACTGGGCACGCCGACCGCTCAGCAGCGAACAGCTGAGCTATGCCGCGGACGACGTGCGTTACCTCGTGCCCTTGTATCTCGAGCTGCGCGCCGCATTGGTCGCCGCCGGGCGCCTCGAATGGCTGCAAGAGGAAACCGAGAAGCTCGCGGACCCGGCGCTCTATCGCACCGAGCCGCGAGACGCGTGGCGTCGCTTGAAGGGCCTCGATCGTCTGAAACCGGCGCAACGAGTCGCCGCGAAGCTGTTGGCCGCCTGGCGCGAAGAACGCGCGATGAAGCATGACCGGCCGCGCGGCTGGATTCTGCCGGACGAGGGCTTGCGCGAGATCGCGGAGCGCTTGCCGAATTCGGCGACCCAGCTTGCGGAGCTGCGCCTCGTGCCCGCCGGCGTGCTGCGCAAGAACGCCGAGGAGCTGGTTGCCATCGTCGCACAGGCGCACCGCGACGCTGCGCATGAGCCGCCCTACGAGCCGCCTGGCAAACCCGAGCCCGAGCAGGTCGCGCGCGTATCGAAGTTGATGTCGATCGTGCGAACGCACGCCGAAGAGATGAAGATCGCGCCGGAGCTGTTGGCGACGCGGCGGGATGTGGAGCAGCTCGTGTTTTCCGGCCGCACGCAATCGATCAATACCGGCTGGCGGCGAGGCGCGATCGGCGAGCGCCTGCTGACGCGCGGCAAGAGCGAGTGAGCCTGCTGACGCACGTCAAGAGCGAGTGAGGAGCGAGCACCCCTCCCCGCGCAGCGGGGGAGGGTTTGGGAGGGGGCCTTCCTCTCGCCTATTTCTTGGCGCGTGGCTTGGCGCGCTTGGCGATCTGCTTGGACTTGGACGCCTTCGTCTTCGCAACGCGCTTCGACTTCGCCGGGGCCTTCTGCGCCCGAGCCTTCGACCTGGCCGGCGACTTCGACTTCGCCGCGGACTTTGCCGCAGTCTTCGACTTCGACACCGGCTTCGCCTTGCGGCTCGCGGCCTTCGTTTTCGCCTTCGCCTTTGCTTTTGCCTTCACGCTCGCACGCTGCGTGCCCGAGGATTTCGCAACAGGCCGAGCTGTCGGCTTCGTGGCGGCCTTCGCCGCACCCGTGCCCGCGGACTTCACGCTGCGCTTGGATGCGGACTTCGCCCGCGTGCCGGCCGCCTGGCTCTTCGAGCTTGCCTTAGACGTCGGCGCGGCGGTCTTGCGCTCGACTTTCACTTTTCCCGCCGGCACCGGTTGCGCGAGTGCCGCGGCTTCCATCCGCTCGAACACGTCGTCGAGCGTGCCCTCACCCGCGATCGCGCGGAGCAGGCCTTCGCGGGAATAGTGCTCGACGAGCGGACGCGTCTGTCGCTCGTAGACCTCGAGACGCTTGGCGATCACGTCCTCTTTGTCGTCGGCACGTTGATGGAGATCGGCGCCGTCATTCGCGCACGTCGTCGCGCCCTCCGGCAACGAGTGCACGTTGTACACAGTGCCGCACTTGGGACACACACGGCGGCCAGCGAGCCGCTGCATCAGCGTCTCGTTGCGAACGTCGAGCAACAGCACCGCGTCGAGCGGCTGACCCAGATCGGCCAACAGCGCACCGAGAGAATTTGCTTGATCGATGTTGCGCGGGAAGCCGTCGAGAATGAACCCGTTCGCGGCATCCGGACGGCTGAGCCGATCGCGGATCAACCCCAGCACGATCTCGTCCGAAACGAGCTGGCCCGCGTCCATCACTGCCTTCGCCTGCCGGCCCAGTTCCGTTCCGCGAGCGACGGCATCCCGCAGCAAATCACCTGAGGACACCTGTGGCACGCCGTACTTGGCTTGCAGACGCTGCGCCTGCGTGCCCTTGCCCGACCCCGGTGCTCCCAGCAATACGATACGCATCATTCCGACCCGAACCTCGCCCGAAAAAGAGGCGCTACCCTACAGCAAGAAGGCGCTATCGACTAGCAATCGGGCGATGCGCGAACAGGCTGCCGAAGCGGGATACGAAGCCATCACTACACCTGCATTGCAGTGTCTAGCCACTGAATACGATCCCTGCTTATGCTTCCCCGCCTTCCCACCGACCAGAGGTATGCGATGCCTGTCAAGAAGCCGCGGAACGCGTTCTATGCACAATCTGGAGGCGTGACGGCAGTCATCAACGCTTCCGCTTGCGGAGTAATCGAAACCTGCCGCAAACACCCTCAAAAAATCGGCAAGGTGTACGCGGGCCGACACGGCATCGTCGGCGCGCTCACGGAGGACCTGATCGACACGAGCAAGGAATCGGCCGCCGCGATCCACGCTTTGCGGCACACCCCCGCGGGCGCCTTCGGCTCGGCGCGATACAAGCTCAAGAAGTTCGAGGACAACCCCGCGCAGTACGAGCGCTTGATCGAAGTGTTCAAGGCGCACGATATCGGCTATTTCTTCTACAACGGCGGCGGCGATTCGGCCGACACCTGCCTCAAGGTCGCGCAACTCGCCGACACAATGGGCCTGCCGCTGCAGGCGATTCACGTGCCGAAGACAGTCGACAACGACTTGCCGATCACGGACACCTGCCCGGGCTTCGGCTCGGTCGCGAAATACGTGGCGGTTTCGATTCGCGAAGCCGGCTTCGACGTCGCCTCGATGGCGAAGACTTCCACGAAGGTCTTCATCATGGAGGTCATGGGCCGCCATGCAGGATGGATCGCCGCGGCCGGCGGCCTCGCGGCCGAACGCGAAGGCGATGCGCCGCATATCATTCTCTTCCCGGAGATCACGTTCGATGAGGAGGCGTTCTGCGCCCGCGTGAAGGCATCGGTGGAGAAATTCGGTTATTGCGCGATCGTCGTCTCCGAAGGCGTGAAAAACCGGGAAGGCAAGTTCCTCTCGGACGCCGGCTTGCGTGACGCGTTCGGCCACGCACAGCTCGGCGGCGTCGCCCCGGTGATCGCTCAACTGGTGAAGTCGAAGCTCGATTACAAATATCACTGGGCGGTCGCGGATTACCTGCAACGAGCCGCACGCCACATCGCCTCGAAGGTCGACGTCGAACAGGCTTACGCGGTCGGCAAAGCCGCGGTCGATCTCGCCCTGAAGGGACATAACTCGGTGATGCCGACGATCGTGCGCACGGCCGACAAACCCTACAAATGGAAGATCGGCATCGCGCGGCTCGATGAGGTCGCGAACCAGGAAAAGATGCTGCCGCGGGACTACATCACGCGCGACGGCTTCCACATCACCGCGAAGGCGCGGCGCTATCTGAGCCCGCTCATTCGCGGCGAGGACTACCCGCCATACAAGGACGGGCTGCCGCAATACGTGACGCTCAAGAATACGCCGGTCAAGAAAAAGCTCAGCAGCACCTTTGTGGTATAGTCGCGCGCCTTTTTCCGTTGGGAAATCAATTGGTTTCCCGTTGCCGACTCAAAACTGTTCCGATAACGAAATCCCGCAGGGGGAGGAAGGTTCATGTCCACTGATGTTGCGCTCTGGCTCGCAATCGGCGCCGGCATTGTCGCGGTGCTCTACGGCGTGTTCTCGTTCGGATGGATCAACAAGCAACCCGCCGGCAACGCGCGCATGCAAGAAATCGCCGCGGCGATTCAGGCGGGCGCCAAGGCGTACTTGAGTCGTCAATACACGACGATCGCGATCGTCGGCGTCGTTCTGTTCGTCGTGCTCGGCTTTGCGCTCGACTGGCAGACCGCCGGCGGCTTCGCGGTCGGCGCGATCCTCTCGGGCCTCGCAGGATTCATCGGCATGAACGTTTCCGTGCGCGCGAACGTGCGCACGGCGCAAGCGGCGAGCGTCGGGCTGAATCCCGCGCTCGCGGTGGCGTTCCGGGGCGGCGCGATCACGGGCATGCTCGTCGTCGGCCTGGGCCTGCTCGGCGTCGCGGGCTACTTCTACGCGCTGGGCGCCAACCGAGAAGCGCTGCATGCGCTCGTCGGCCTCGCGTTCGGCGGCTCGCTGATCTCGATCTTCGCCCGTCTCGGCGGCGGCATCTTCACGAAGGGCGCCGACGTCGGCGCCGACCTCGTCGGCAAAGTCGAAGCCGGCATCCCGGAAGACGACCCGCGCAACCCCGCGGTCATCGCCGATAACGTGGGCGACAACGTCGGCGACTGCGCCGGCATGGCGGCCGATTTGTTCGAAACCTACGCCGTGACGGTCGTCGCGACGATGGTGCTCGGCGGCTTGATGTTCACGGCCGCGGACGGCGGGCTCGACATGAAGTACGTCCTGTACCCGCTCCTGCTCGGCGCGGTGTCCATCGTCGCGTCGATCGTCGGCTCGTTCTTCGTCAAGGCGAGCGAGGGCGGCAAGATCATGAACGCGCTGTACCGCGGCACCGCGGTGTCCGGCATCCTCGCGCTGATCGCGTTCTACTTCGTCTCGAACCAGGTGATGGCGGAACGCGCGACTGACATGTTCGTCTGCGCGGTCATCGGCCTGCTGCTGACCGCGGCGCTCATCTGGATCACGGAGTTCTACACGGCGACCGAGTACAGCCCGGTCCGCCGCGTCGCCGAGGCGTCGCAGACGGGTCACGGCACGAACGTGATCGCGGGTCTCGCGGTGTCGATGCGCTCGACCGCGTGGCCGGTGCTCGCGGTGTGCGCGGCCATTTGGGGCGCGTACCAGGTCGCGGATCTGTACGGCATCGCGATTGCCGCAACGTCGATGCTGTCGATGACCGGCATGATCGTCGCGCTCGACGCGTACGGGCCGATCACCGACAACGGCGGCGGCATCGCCGAGATGTCCGGCCTGCCGAAGGACGTTCGGAAGATCACCGACGCGCTCGATGCGGTCGGCAACACGACCAAGGCGGTCACGAAGGGCTATGCGATCGGTTCCGCGGGTCTCGCGGCGCTGGTGCTGTTCGCCGACTACACGCACAACCTCGATGCGGCCGGCAAGCTGCAGGCGTTCAGCCTGTCGGATCCGGCCGTGATCATCGGCCTGTTCATCGGCGGCCTCGTGCCCTACCTGTTCGGCGCGATGGCGATGGAGGCGGTTGGCCGCGCCGCGGGCTCGGTCGTGATCGAAGTGCGCCGTCAGTTCCGCGAGATCCCAGGCATCATGGAGGGAACGGGCAAGCCCGATTACTCGAAGGCGGTCGACATGCTGACGCGCGCAGCGATCGGCGAAATGATCGTGCCTTCGCTGCTGCCGATTCTCGTGCCGGTCGTCGTCGCGTTCGGCATGAACTACCTGATGGGACCCGGCGCGGGCGTCCGAGCGCTCGGCGGCCTGTTGATCGGCACGATCGTCACGGGCCTGTTCGTCGCGATCTCGATGTGCACCGGCGGCGGCGCGTGGGACAACGCGAAGAAGTACATCGAGGAAGGCAACTACGGCGGCAAGGGCTCGGAGACGCACAAGGCCGCTGTTACCGGCGATACGGTGGGCGATCCGTACAAGGACACGGCGGGCCCGGCGATCAATCCATTGATCAAGATCATCAACATCGTCGCGTTGTTGCTGGTGCCGCTGCTGTAACAAGCACGTCCCTTTTCTCCGCGTCGGAGGGAGGGAGTCGGAAGCGTCCCTTTCTCCGCGCAGCGGTGAGAGGAAGTCGGAGAGCGTCCCTTCCCCCGCCCAGCGGGGAGAGGAAGTCGGAAAGCGTCCCTTCCCCCGCTGCGCGGGGGAACGGACAGGAAGGGGGCGTGCCGGCAAGTCGCGACGCGATCTCATCACCTTGACTGCCCCCTCCCCAACCCTCCCCCGCACGCGGGGGAGGGAGCAGGAGTCATGC
>JAEYXD010000205.1 GCA_023428645.1 Pseudomonadota bacterium | reverse complement strand
CATCGGCTTTCGACCCGCAAATACTCGTGCTACCGTCCGTGTTACCGTTACCACCACCGCCGGCATCGCACGGCGGTGAGATTGGAACTCGAGCAATGAAAAGACGGTGGCGAGGCAGGGGGTTGATTGCTGGTGCGTGCGCGGAACGAAGCCCCGCCGCGTCGCGGGCTCGTGGCGTGCGTCTCGGCGTCGTCCTGCTCCTGTCCTTCGCGGTTGCGCTCCCCGTATTCGCGGAAGACGGCTACGAGCTGTGGCTGCGCTACCGGCCGATCGAACAGCCGGCCGCGGCGCGTTACCAAGCCGCGCTCGCTGCCATCGTCGCCAATGATGGGTCGGCGACGTTGCGCGCCGCACAAGCGGAGCTTGAGCGCGGGCTTTCCGGACTGCTTGGCGCCCCGCTGGCCGTCACGCAGGAGCCGCGGGCCGGCGCGCTCGTCTTCGGCACGCCGCAATCGTCGCCGACGATCGCGCGGCTCGGTCTGGATTTGCGTGCGCTCGGGGCCGAAGGCTTCGCGATCCGCGCCGTGACGCTACCGGTGCCGAACGGCGCGGCGGCAATAGCGATCGCGGCGAACAGCGACGTCGGCGTGCTGTACGGCGCCTTCCATCTGCTACGTCTGCTGCAGACCCGTCAGCCGCTCGACGGCCTGAACGTCATGTCGGCGCCCGCGATACGCCATCGCGTGTTGAACCACTGGGACAATCTCGACCGCACGGTCGAGCGCGGCTATGCCGGCCAATCGCTGTGGGATTGGCACAAGCTGCCGGACTATCTCGACCCGCGCTATGTCGACTACGCACGCGTGAACGCGTCGCTCGGCATCAATGGAACCGTGCTGAACAACGTCAATGCGAAAGCGCTGAGCCTCACCGCGCCGTATCTACGGAAGGCCGCCGCGCTCGCCGAGGTCTTCCGGCCGTACGGCATTCGTGTATTCCTTTCCGCGCGCTTCAGCGCGCCGCTCGAAATCGGCGGACTCGGGAGCGCCGATCCGCTCGATCCCGCGGTTCGGTCGTGGTGGCGCGCGAAGGCCGACGAGGTGTATCGCCTCATTCCCGATTTCGGCGGCTTTCTCGTCAAGGCGAACTCAGAAGGCCAGCCCGGACCGCAGGATTACGGCCGCTCGCACGCCGATGGCGCGAACATGCTCGCCGACGCCGTCGCGCCGCACGGCGGCATCGTGATGTGGCGCGCCTTCGTGTACTCGCACGAGCAGCCCGATGATCGCGCGAAGCAGGCGTACACGGAGTTCGTGCCGCTCGACGGCAAGTTCCGCGGCAACGTGCTGCTGCAAGTGAAGAACGGCGCGATCGATTTCCAGCCCCGTGAGCCATTCCATCCGTTGTTCGGCGCCATGCCGAAGACGCCGCTGATGATGGAGTTTCAGATCACGAAGGAATATCTCGGCTTCGAGACGCACCTCGTCTATCTCGGCACGCAGTACGAAGAGGCGCTGCAATCGGACACGTATGCGCAAGGCAAGGGCTCGACGGTCGCGCGCGTCGTCGATGGGTCGTTGCATCGCTATGCGCTCACGGGCATGGCCGGCGTGGCGAACACGGGCACCGATCGCAATTGGTCCGGATCGCACTTCGATCAGGCAAATTGGTATGCGTACGGTCGGCTGGCGTGGAATCCGCACGCCGGCGCGCGGCACATCGCGGAGGAGTGGACGCGCATGACGTTCACGAACGAGCCGGCATTCGTGAACCCAGTCGTCGAGATGATGATGACCTCGCACGAAGCCGCGGTGGACTACATGACCCCGCTCGGCCTGCATCACCTGATGGGACGCGGACATCACTACGGCCCAGGACCCTGGGTGCAAGGCGGACCGCGCGCCGATTGGACCTCGGTGTACTACCACCGCGCGGATGCGAACGGCATCGGCTTCGATCGCACGCGGACGGGCAGCAATGCCGTCGCTCAATACGCAGCGCCGGTCGCGCAGCTGTTCGGCGATCGCAAACGGGTTCCGGAGCGATTCCTGCTGTGGTTTCACCACGTGCGCTGGGATGAGCGCACGGCATCGGGCCGCACGCTGTGGGATGAGCTCGTGCATCGCTACACACGCGGCGTGGCCGCGGTGCGCGGCATGCGCAAGACATGGACCACGCTCGCCGCTCACGTCGATGAGGAGCGGCATGCGCAGGTCGCGTCGTTTCTCGCCATTCAAGAGCGGGAGGCGCAGTGGTGGCGCGATGCGAGCATCGCGTATTTCCAGACGTTCTCGAAGCGCTCGCTGCCGGAGGGCATTGCCCCGCCGCCGCACGCGCTCGACTACTACGAGTCGCTCGAATTTCCTTTTGCACCGGGGCATTGGTGATGAGCACGCCAACGATGGACTTGCGTGGACGGCGGGTTCGACCTCGCATTGTGCTCACGCTGTGCGCACTGGGCTCGCTTGCGGCCAACGGGGCGTGCTTCGCGCAGAGCGCCACGCTGCTGCACCCGCTGTTCCAGGATCACGCGGTGCTCCAGCGCGACGCGCCGATTCGCGTGTGGGGGCGTGCCGCGCCGAACGAACGGCTCGCGGTCGCGCTCGATCAAGCCAGCGTCGACGTGCGTGCCGCGGCGGACGGCGCCTGGAATGCGACCTTGCCTGCGCACGCCGCAGGCGGGCCGTATTCGCTGACTGTCACCGGCGCCTCGGCGTCACAGACGATTCGCGATGTGCTGGTCGGCGATGTGTGGCTGTGCTCCGGGCAGTCGAACATGCAGCTCCAGGTGCATCGCTCGCTCGACGCTCGCGCCGAGATCGCGAGCGCCAACAACGATTCGATTCGCCTGCTGACGATCCCGATGGACTCGAGCCCGACGCCCCTCACTGAATTCAAGTCGCCGGTGCGCTGGCAGGCCGCGAGCTCGACCACGGTGCCCGAGTTTTCCGCCACGTGCTTCTACTTCGCGCGTGAGCTGCAGAAGACCGTCAACGTGCCGATGGGTCTCATCAATTCGTCGTGGGGCGGCTCGAAGATCGAAGGCTGGATGAGCCGGCAGGGGCTCGGCGCGAGCGAGGCCTACGCGACGGGTCTCGAGCTGCTCGAGACGTACGTGAAAGATCCTGGTCTCGCGGCGCGACGTTGGGGAGACACGTGGCAGGCGTGGTGGCGCGCCCAGCGATCCGTGCCGCGCGGAGATGAGCCGTGGCGTGCGCCGCCGCGGCCGGGCGATGGCTGGCGTGCAGCTCCCGCCTCGCTTGGCGCATGGGAAGCGTGGGGCGTGCCGGAGCTCGCGAGCTTCGACGGCATGCTGTGGTATCGCACGCAAGTGAAGCTCACGGCCTCGCAAGCCGCGCAAGAGGCAACGCTGCTGCTCGGCGGTGCCGATGAGGTCGACCAGACCTGGGTGAACGGCCGCTCGGTCGGCTCGAGCTACGGTCCAGACACACAACGTCGCTACGCGCTGCCAAAGGGTACGTTGAAGTCGGGCGACAACTTGATCGTCGTGAACGTGCTCGACACCTACAAGGACGGCGGGCTCGCCGGCCCCGCGTCGGCACACGCCCTGCAGCTCGCGGACGGCGCGACGATCCCGCTCGGTAACGCGTGGCAATACCGCTTGCCGCCCGCGAATCTTCAGTCAGTTCCGCGGACGCCGTGGGAGTCCGTCGGCGGCCTGACGATGATCTACAACGCGATGATCGCGCCGCTCGGCGCGTACGGCCTGCGCGGCGTCGCCTGGTACCAGGGCGAATCGAACACCGAGCAAGCCGCAACGTATGGCGAGCTGCTCACGCATCTGATGGCGGATTGGCGCCATCAGTTCGGCGCGCGGCTGCCGTTTTTGATCGTGCAGCTCGCGAGTCATGGCGCGCCGCCGACACAGCCCGGAGAAAGTGATTGGGCCGAATTGCGCGAAGCGCAGCGGCTGGCGGTCGCGAACGATGCGCAGGCGGCGCTCGCGGTCGCGATCGACATCGGCGAGCGCTACGACATCCACCCCGCGAACAAGCAGGACGTCGGCCGCCGTCTTGCGCGCGCCGCGCGTTACCTCGTGTTCGGCGAAAAGATCTCACCGTCAGGCCCGGTGCCGCTCGCGGCAGAACGCACGGCCGACGGTGTCGTCGTCACGTTCGGCGATGTCGAGCAGCATTTGCTTGCGTACGGCGCGCCGGGGCCGGTGGGCTTCGAGCTCTGCGGCGCCGAAGTGGGCTCGTGTCGCTACGCCAGCGCGGAGCTGCAAGGCTCGGGCGTGCTATTGCGCGCACCCGCGGTGAGTGCGCCCACGCGCGTCCGCTACTGCTGGGCCGACAGCCCGATCTGCACGCTCTACGACGCGGTGCCACTACCCGCCGGCCCCTTCGAGATTCCGGTCCGAGCCGCGGACACGCGCCACGAGTAAACGAGATGAATACTGCCGCGACTTCCCTTCGGCCGAACGGCTCCAGCGCGATCGCGCGGCTCGACGATGGCTCCATGTGGGATTGGTAGGAGGACGCATGCGACGAGCGACATTGCACGCCGCGCTGCTCATCGCCTGGGCGGTGCCGGCGTACGCGAACCCGATCTACAAAGACCTGAATCGCAGCTTCGAGGAGCGCGCGAACGATCTGGTCGCGCAGATGACGCTCGAGGAGAAGGTCGCGCAGCTCGGCAACGATGCGCCGGCGATTCCTCGTCTCGGCATCGAAGCGCACGAGTGGTGGAATGAGGCGCTGCACGGCGTCGCGCGTGCCGGCGCCGCGACGGTGTTTCCGCAGGCGATCGGGCTTGCCGCCACGTTCGATGACGCGCTGATGCTCGAGATCGCCACCGCGATCAGCGATGAAGCGCGCGCGAAGCATCATGAGTTCGCGCGCCGTGGCCAGCGCGGCCGTTACCAGGGGCTCACGTTCTGGTCGCCGAACATCAATATCTTCCGCGATCCGCGCTGGGGCCGCGGGCAGGAGACCTACGGCGAAGACCCATATCTCACCGCGCGTATGGGCGTCGCGTTCGTGAAGGGGTTGCAGGGCGACGATCCGAAATATCTGAAAGTCGCGGCGACGGCGAAGCATTTCGCGGTTCACAGCGGACCCGAGGCGGACCGCCACCGCTTCGATGTGCATCCGAGCAAGCGCGATCTCTACGAGACGTATCTGCCCGCGTTTCAGGCGCTCGTGCAGGAAGGCCGCGTGCGCTCGGTCATGGGCGCCTACAACCGCGTGTACGGCGAGTCGGCATCCGCCAGCACGCTGCTGCTGCAACAGGTGTTGCGCAAGGACTGGGGCTTCGACGGCTACGTCGTATCCGATTGCGATTCGATCGAAGACATCTTCCTGCATCACAAGATCGTCGGCACCGCCGCCGAAGCCGCGGCGTTGGGCGTCAAGAACGGCTGCGACCTCGACTGCGGCAAGACGTACGACGCGCTCATTCCCGCCGTGCGCCAAGGGCTCATCAAGGAAGCCGACATCGATGTCGCCGTGCGGCGGCTGATGCTCGCGCGCATGCAGCTCGGCATGTTCGATCCGCCCGAGCGTGTTCGCTGGGCCAAGATCCCGTACTCGGTGAACCAGTCACCGGCACACGATCGCCTTGCGAGGCGCGCGGCGCAGCAGTCGATCGTGATGCTCAAGAACGAAGGAGTGCTGCCGCTGTCGCGCGATCTGGGCACGATCGCCGTCATCGGGCCGACAGCGGATGACGTCATGTCGCTGCTCGGCAATTACTACGGCACGCCCGCCGCGCCGGTGACGATCCTGCAAGGCATTCGCGAGGCCGTCGGTCCGAAGACGCGCGTGCTGTACTCGCGTGGCGCCGATCTCGTCGCAGGGCGCGAGGAGCCGCGTGCCGCGCCGGTGATCGACGCGACATATCTGCGTCCCGCGGCCGATTCGCGTGAGCAGGGGTTGAAAGGCGAATACTTTCGCGGCCGAAATTTCGCGGGCGCCCCGGTGCTGACGCGGATCGATCCGCGCGTCGCGTTCCGTTGGGATCGCGGCGCGCCCACCGACGATCTCGTCGCGCGCGGCGAGCTTGCGCAAGCGAATGCGTTGCATGGCGATGACTACAGCGTGCGTTGGACCGGGCAGCTGCTGCCGCCGACGACCGGCCGCTACGAGCTGAACGTCGGTGCGAACGATGGCGCGCGCTTGTATCTCGACGGCAAGCTCGTGATCGATGGCTGGGCGCAGAATGAGCGCTTGCAAAGCAAGAGCGCGGCCGTGGATCTGGAAGCGGGCAAGGCGTACGCCCTCACGCTCGAGTTCTTCGAAGACATTCGCGATGCCGAAGTGCGCCTGTCGTGGCGCCGTCCAGGTGCGAAGCCAGCCTTCGAGGAAGCGCTGGAAGCGGCGCGCGCGTCCGATGTGGTCGTGTTCGTCGGCGGGCTCACGGGCGATGTCGAAGGCGAAGAGATGAAGGTGAGCTACCCCGGCTTCGCGGGCGGCGATCGCACGGATCTGCGCTTGCCGGCGACGCAGCAGAAGCTGCTCGAAGCGCTGCAGGCGACGGGCAAGCCCGTCGTGCTCGTGCTGACGACGGGCTCCGCGATCGCCGTCGATTGGGCGCACGCGCGCCTGCCGGCGATTCTCGTCGCGTGGTATCCGGGGCAGCGCGGTGGCAATGCCGTCGCGGATGTTCTGTTCGGTGACACGAATCCGTCCGGTCGGCTGCCTGTGACGTTCTACAAACAGGATGAGAAGCTACCAGCCTTCGACGACTACGAGATGCGCGGCCGCACGTACCGCTACTTCACAGGCGCGCCGCTGTATCCGTTCGGACATGGATTGTCGTACACGCGCTTCGAGTATTCGGATCTCGAGCTCGATCGCGCGAGCGTCGCCGCCGACGGCAGCATGCAGGCGTCGGTGCGGATCAAGAACGTGGGGCAACGCGCGGGAGATGAAGTCGTGCAGCTCTATGTGCGCGCGCTCGACGCGAAGCAGTGGCGTGCCGTGAAGGAACTGCGGGGTGTGGAGCGGTTGAACCTTGCGCCCGGAGAGGCGAAGCGTGTGTCGTTCACCGTGCAACCCAGCCGCGATCTCACGTACTACGACGAACGCCAACAGCGCTATGCCGTCGCGACAGGGCAGTACGAAGTGCAGATCGGCGCGTCGAGCGCCGATGTGAGAGCCAGAGGAATCTTCAGGGTCGACTGACACCACCCGAAGGGACTGTCAGCGGGCTATTGTGTAGAGTTCGCGCACCTTCGCGAGGAACGAACGCATGCTCAGTGGGAAATGCCTGTGTGGCGCGGTCGAGTACGCCGTCGAAGACGAATTCAGCTACGCGCTGAATTGCCATTGCTCGAATTGTCGGCGCGCAACGGGTTCGGCATTCAAGCCGTTCGGCGGGATCGAGCGCGGCAAGCTGCGCATCATCAAGGGCAGCCAGGGTGTGCTCGTCTTCGGTGACGCCGCCGCCGACCACGACGTCCACTGCAAGCACTGCGGTTCGCTGCTTTACTCGGTCGTGCGAGAGGGCGCGTACGTGCACGTGACGCTGGGCACTCTTGTGGATGCGCCCAAGATCCGACCCACGGCGCACATCTTCGTGGGTTCAAAGGCGCCGTGGTTCGCGATCACCGATCAGTTGCCGCAGTACGAGATGCATGCCGATTGAGCTTTGCGGTCGCGGTTAGATCCACCGTTTCCAGCCCCGGCGCAAGGAAGTGCACCGCCGCGAGCGCCAGCAAATACGCCGAGCCCGCCATGATGAACACCGGCAGGTAGCTGCCGGTCGCTTCCAACAGGAAGCCGACGAACGACGCGATCAACATGCCGCCGACGGCGCCGCAAAAGCCGCCGATGCCGACGACGGATGCGACCGCATGACGCGGAAACATATCCGACGGCAGCGTCATTAGATTTGCCGACCACCCTTGATGCGCGGCTGTCGCCAACCCGACGAGCGCAACAGCAAGCCACAGATTCTGCGCGCCCGACGCGAACACGATCGGCACGACCGCCAATGCGCACGTGAGCATCGCGCCCTTGCGTGCCTTGTTCGCGCTCCAGCCGAGCTTCATGTACAGGCCGGCCAGCCAGCCGCCGCCGATGCTGCCGATGTCCGCGAGAATGTAGATCGCGACGAGCGGTGCGCCGAGCTGCGTCAGGGTGAGGCCGTATTCGGCATTCAAGAACTTCGGCAGCCAGAACAGAAAGAACCACCAGATCGGATCCGTCATGAACTTGCCGATCATGTACGCCCACGTCTGGCGATGACGCAGCAAGCGCGCCCACGGCACGCGCGCGGCAGGCTCTTCGAGATCGCTGCGGATGTACGCGAGCTCGGCGGCGGAAAGCTTCGGCTGCTGCTCGGGTGGCCGATACATCGCGAGCCACGTGATCAGCCACGCGGCGCTGAGCACGCCGGTGATGACGAACGCGGCCTGCCAGCTCCACACCGTCGCGACGATCGGCACCATGATCGGCGCCGCGATCGCGCCGATGTTCGAGCCGGAGTTGAAGATGCCGGTCGCGAACGCGCGCTCGCGCCGCGGGAACCACTCGGCGACGGTCTTCAGCGCCGCCGGAAAATTTCCCGCTTCGCCCAGCCCGAGCGCGAAGCGAGCCAGCGCGAAGCCCACCACGGACGCCGCGAGCGAATGACTCATCGCCGCGAGACTCCACACGCAGATCGCCAGCGCATAGCCCCAGCGCGTGCCGAGGCGATCGATCACCGCGCCCGCGATCAACAGCCCGATCGCATACGCCGCCTGAAACGCGACGACGATGTTGCCGTACTCGATCTCGTTCCAGCCGATCTCTCGCTGCAGGTCAGGCGCCAGCACGCCGAGCACCTGACGATCGATGTAGTTGATCGTCGTGGCGAACAGCAGCAGCGCGCAGATGCGCCATCGATACTTGCCCACGCGCTCCATCGCGCGCCGCCGCTAGCGAATCGTCAGCGTCGTCGATTTGAGGTTCGCCGAATCGCCGCCCGCCATGATCTCGAACTCGCCCGGCTCCACGACGTGCTTCATCTCCGCGTTCCAGAACGCGAACGCTTCGCGGTCGAGCTCGAACTCGAGCGTCTGCGCCGCGCCCGGCGCGAGCGTCACGCGGCGAAAGCCCTTCAGCTCTTTCACGGGCCGCGTCAACGAGCTGAGCACATCGCGCACGTAGAGCTGCACGACTTCGTCGCCGGCGCGCGCGCCGGTGTTGCGCACGTCCACGGACACGGTCACGGAGCCATCGACGCCGATCTGGTTCGCCGACAAGCGCGGCGCGCCGATCTCGAAGCTCGTGTACGAGAGACCGAAGCCGAACGGAAACAGCGGGTCCTTGTCATCGAAGGCATAGCCGCGATGCGCGCTCGGCTTCTTGTTGTAGAACATCGGCAGTTGCCCGATCGAACGCGCGATCGTGACCGGCAGCTTGCCGCCTGGGTTCGCATCGCCGAACAGCACGTCCGCGATCGCCGTGCCGCCTTCCTGCCCCGGGTACCAGGCCTCGATCAGCGCGTTCGCGCGCGCCGCCAACGTCGGCACCGAGATCGGCTGACCATTCACGAGCACGGCGACGAGCGGCTTGCCGAGCGCGAGCATCGCATCGACGAGCTCCTGCTGTTCGCCGAACAAGGTGATGTCGGCGCGATCGCCGAGGTGATTCTTCGCCCACGCCTCGCGGCTGATCGCCGAGCTGCCGCCGATGACGAGCACGATCGCGTCGGCCCCTTGAGCGACGCGCACCGCTTCCTTGATGCGCTCGCGATTTTCTGCGGGGTTCGCGAGCACGACCTCGTCGCTGTACCAATCGCCCTTCTCGGTGAAGCGCACCCCCTCCGCGGTGACGACGCGCACGCGCTCGCCGAGCTTCGCGCGAATGCCGTCGAGCGGCGTGATCGCGCGGCGCGGCACGTTCGAATAGCCGCCGAGCTCCACGCGCGCCGCGTTCGGACCGATCACCGCGAGGGTTTGGAGGCGAGCGGCGGAGAGCGGCAGCGTCCCGTCGTTCTTCAGCAGCACGAGCGATTTGCGCGCCGCCTCGAGCGCGAGCGCCCGGGCCTCGGCGTTGTCCGTGATCGTCTCGGCGTAGCGCGGGTCGGCGTACGGATTCTCGAACAGCCCGGCCAGGAACTTCAGGCGCAGCATGCGGCGCACGGCGGCGTCGACTTCCGCCTCTTTCACGCGGCCTTCCTTGACGAGCTGCGGCAGCGCCGCGAACGCCTCGCCATCCGGTAGATCGAAATCGACGCCGGCACGCAGCGAGCGGACCGTCGCGCTCGCGAAGTCCGGCTCGATGTTGTGCAGCTCGACGAGCTCCTCGACCGCGCGATAGTCGCTCACGACGGCACCCTTGAAGCCGAACTCATCGCGCAGGATGTTCTTCAGCAGCCAGCTGTTCGCGTGCGACGGCACGCCGTCGATCTCGTTGTACGAGGGCATCACGTTGAACGCGTTCGCGCGTTGAATCGCGGCCTTGAACGGCGGGAAGAAGACCTCGCGCAGCACGCGCTCGGAGATGTTCGCAGGTCCGACGTTCGTGCCGCTTTCCGGCTGGCCGTGGCCCGTCATGTGCTTGAGCGTCGCGAACACGCGGTCCTTCGCGAGCGGCAGCGAGTCGCCCTGGAAGCCGCGCACCGCGGCCACGCCGAGCTCGCTCACGAGAAACGGGTCCTCGCCGTAGGTTTCCTCGAAGCGTCCCCAGCGCGGATCGCGCGCGACATCGACGACCGGCGCGAGCACGAGATGCGCGCCGCGCGCCCGGATCTCGCGCGCGACGACCGTGAATACGCGCCGCAGCAGCTCGGGGTCCCAGGTGCTCGCGAGCCCGATCGACTGTGGGAAATGCGTAGCGCCGCGCGCCTGATAGCCGTGCAGCCCTTCCTCATGGAACAACGTCGGAATGCCGAGGCGCGTGTTCTTCACCGAATACGTTTGCACGGCGTTCACCAGCTCGGCGGTCCGGCGCGGCTCCAAGGTCTTCGTCACGAACGGATTCGGGCCACCGGTCAGATCGTTCGGGCGAACCCAATGGCCGAGCCCCCCTGGATACAGCTGGCGGACCTTCGCCGTGTCGAGCTTGCCGTCCGGCGTGAGCAAATCGGCCTTCTTGGTCCACACCGCCGTGATCTGCGCGATCTTCTCTTCGAGCGTCATGCGCGCGAGCAGATCTTCGATACGATCTTCGACGGGCGCCGCGGGGTTCTTGTAGATCTCCTGTCCGGGGCGCGGATTCGCGCTCGCGAGTGTCGCGGCGCATGTCAGCGCCGCCATCGTCACCTGCCAGGTCCGAACGCCAGTGAACCGCGAAGCACAAGGCCGCATGTGTCCCCCTGAATCTCGTGTCGTCAGTGATCTAATTGGTATCGGTATCATACGCGCACCGGTATGACGGCCGTCAAATCAGGACGCCTATCCGCTTGCACGAGGGTGCGCGGCGATCGGCCGGCGTGATTGTCAGTGGCGCCACAGCGTCTTGTCGCGGAATTTACACGTCTATACCTCTGTTCGCTGTGGACAATACAACGATATAGCAGCCTTGGCGAAGCCGCGTTGCATTCATCACGGTGGTATCGCTATCATGAAATCTGGTATTCGCGCGCGTGTCGTGCGGCCAACAAAGAATGTCGCTGCAATGCCGGCGGCACAGTCGGACGAAGGGGGGAACGATGCGTCGGCTCTTGTTGCCGTGCCGTGCTGGCGGCCATCTGGATCTCCTCGCCCGTTCGCGCGGGATAACGAGCTCACCTGACACGAACGCGCCGCATCGACACCCCTGCGACCGGCGACGGTCGTGCTGACCGCGAGGCAATCTTCGTGGGCCGACATTCTCGTTATCACTTCGCTGCCCTCGTGCTGATCGGGGCGTCCGTGGCGAGCGTCGACGCGAACGCGGACTCCAGTGCACGCGCGGCGCGCTTCGAGCGCTTCACGTACGAGGGCAGGTCGCAGGATGCGATACAGCCCGCGCGCGACGAATATCGCAACCCGATTCTCTCCGGTTACTACCCGGACCCGTCGATCACGCGCGTTGGCGATGACTATTACCTCGTCACCTCGTCGTTCGCGCACTTTCCGGGCATTCCCGTCTTCCATTCTCGAGACCTCGTGCAGTGGGTGCAGATCGGCAACGCGATCGACCGGCCGAGTCAGCTGCGCTTCGACGGCCATGGCGTGTCGCGCGGCGTGTTCGCGCCGGACATCTCGCACCACGACGGTGTGTTCTACATCGTGAACACGTGCGTGGATTGCGGCGGCAACTTCGTCATCACCGCAAAAGATCCGCGCGGTCCCTGGTCCAATCCCGTGTGGCTCGACTTCGATGGCATCGATCCCTCGATCTTCTGGGATGAAGATGCCGCCTACATCGTCAACAACGGACCACCCAACGAGCCGCCGCGCTACGACGGCCATCGCGCGATCTGGGTGCAGCAGTTCGATCATCGGCGGATGAAGCTCGTCGGCGAGCGCACGCAGATCGTCAACGGCGGCGTCGACATCACGCACGAGCCGAGCTGGATCGAAGGGCCGCATCTGATCAGGCGCGACGGGTACTACTACTTGATCGCGGCGGAAGGGGGCACGGGCGACCATCACTCGGAAGTCGTGTTCCGTTCGCGCAGCGTTCGCGGGCCGTTCGTCCCGTACGAGCACAATCCCATCCTCAGCCAGCGCGGCATGGATCCCGACCGCGCGCATCCCGTGACCTCGGCGGGGCACGCGAAGTTCGTGCAGACGCAGACGGGCGAATGGTGGGCGACCTTTCTCGCGACGCGACCCTACGAGCCGGGCTTGTACAACATCGGGCGCGAGACCTTCTTGCTGCCGGTGAGCTGGAAGGACGGATGGCCGACGATCCTCGCGGCGAACGCGCCGATTCCGTTCGTCGCACGCAAGCCGAGGTTGCCCGAGCAGCACAAGCCGACCTTGCCGCTGAGCGGAGATTTCGCCTACGTCGATGAGTTCGATGCCGGCGCGCTCGCGCCGTCCTGGATCGGCATCCGCACACCGCATCAGCGCTTCCACGAGCTGCGCGGCGGTGCGCTGCTGCTGCGGTCGTCCGCACCGCTGGGCGACGTCGGTGGAGTACCTGCGTTCGTGGGCCGACGCCAGCAACATCACATCGCGAAGGTGTCGACGACGCTCGCGTTTGCGCCGTTACGCGACGGCGATCGCGCCGGACTCGCCGCCGTACAGAACGATGACGCCTGGCTGTTCTTCGGCGTCACGAAGCTCGAGGGCAAACCGGTGATCGCGCTGATCGCACGCGAAAATTCCAAGATGGAGCGCGTCGTCGCCGTGACTCCCTTTGCCGGTGAGGAAGTGACGCTCACGCTGCGAGCGCACGGTGGCGTAATGACGTTCGAGTGTCGCACCGCCGGTCACAGCGCCGTCCTGACGTCCGACTTCGATGTGAGATTCCTGAGCACGCGCGCCGCGGGCGGCTTCGTCGGCACGGTGATCGGGCCGTACGCACACTTCTGAGTCGTCGCGAACAGCCGCGCAGACGGCGCCGCAATGCGGTGGAGCGTGCGGGAATCCGGCGGAACGGTGTAGCACTTCGCCGCTACGGTGCTAGAGTCTGCCGCGTTCTCGTTCTCGCGCGCGGAGCTCGCATGTATACATTCTCACGACCTGTGATCGCGGCCGTCATCGCCGCCGCCGTTCTCGTCGGTTGCAAAAGGCAGGAGCCGGATCAACCGCTTCCCGAACCGAAGGGCGTTGTTGGTGTCAGCGATGCGGCCAAGACCGCCGCGGCGCAAATCACCGCCGACTATCTGCGCGATCAAATCACGACGTTTTCCGCCGACGAGTTCGAAGGCCGTGGCCCGGCGACCCCGGGCGACACGAAGGCGCGGCAGTACCTGATCGAGCAGCTCAAACAGATCGGGTTCGAGCCCGGCGGGCCGGACGGCACTTGGGAGCAGCCATTCGACGTGGTCGGCGTGACGAGTGCGATGCCGAAGCAATGGACCTTCAAGCAAGGCGGCAAGAGCGCGTCGTTCAAATGGTGGGACGACTACATCGGTGCGAGCGGCGTGCAGGCCGAGCGCGGTTCGATCAAGGACGCGGAAGTCGTCTTCGTCGGCTACGGCATTCAGGCGCCCGAATACGGCTGGGATGATTTCAAGGGTCAGGACTTGAAAGGCAAAGTCCTGCTGATGCTCAACAACGATCCGGATTGGGATCCGAACCTGTTCGCGGGCGACACGCGCCTCTACTACGGCCGCTGGACATATAAGTATGAGAGCGCGGCGCGTCAGGGTGCGGTCGGCGCGATCATCGTGCACACGACGCCATCGGCCGGTTATCCGTTCCAGGTCGTGCAGACCTCGTGGGGCGGCGAGCAGGTCGAACTGCCGGCGGAGAACGAGCCGCGCCTGCAGGTGAGGACGTGGATGACGGAGGATGCGGCGAACAAGCTCGTCGCGCTCGCCGGCAACGATCTCGCGAAGCTCACCGAGGCGGCGAAGTCGAAGGACTTCACGCCCGTGTCGCTTGGCGTGAAGACCTCCATGGACTTCACGACGAAGATCAATCGCTCGCAGACGGCGAACGTGTATGGCGTGCTACGCGGCAGCGATCCGCAGCTTGCCGATGAGTACGTCGTTTACACGGCGCATCACGATCACTTGGGGATCGGCGAGCCGGATGCGGAAGGCGACAAGATCTTCAACGGCGCAATGGACAATGCGGCCGGTGTTGCGCAGTTGCTCGCGATGGGCAAGGCGTTCAAGGCGCTGCCGACGCCGCCGCGCCGGTCGATCATGTTGTTGTTCGTGGCGGCGGAGGAGCAGGGCTTGCTCGGCTCGCAGTATTACGCGGAGCATCCGACGATCTCGCCCGGCAAGATCGCGGCGAACATCAATTACGACGGCGGCAACATCTGGGGCCGTGCGAAGGACATCGTGTACGTCGGCAAGGGCAAGTCGTCGCTCGACGCGCACGTGGAGACGATCGCGCAGCTCCAGGGCCGCACGGTGACGCCGGATCAATTCCCGGATCGCGGCTTCTTCTATCGCTCGGATCAGTTCAATTTCGCGAAGATCGGCGTGCCGGCGTTGTATCTCGACACGGGCACGGACTTCATCGGCAAGCCGGCGGGCTGGGGCAAGGAGCAGCACGAGGCGTATCAAGCGAAGAACTATCACCAGGCATCGGATGAGATCGATGCGAGCTGGAACTTCGACGGCATGATCGAAGATGCGCAGCTCGGGTTCTATGTCGGCTTGAACGTGGCGAATGCGGACGAGATGCCGACGTGGGTGCCGGGCGACGAATTCGAAGCGGCGAGAAAGCAGGCGCTGTCCGCGGCGAAGGGCGAATAGTTTCGTGTCATCGCAGCGGGCCTTCTGCGGAAGGCCCGCTGCCTTGAAGAAGAGTCTGGCTCGAACAGACGCGCTCGCGCCTCGAGCTCACAGGACCGCTGCTATTCCTTCACTGGCCTGACGACAAATCCCGCGCGCGGAAAATGCACATGCACTTCCCCGACGAGATCATCGACGCGCCGGATGACGATCTCGTCCCTGGATGAGCTGACGAGCTCGCCGACGACCGGATCGCGGCCGGTGTCATCTGGCGTCACGGAGACCCGATCGCCGGGCTTTCTCCCGAGAGGATCGTTCGCATCGCGCGCTGGATGCGTTGCCGGCCGTGCGCCCGTCGCGATCGTCAGTGCGTCTTGCGAGCTGAGCGGCGCAGGCGTGCCGTGACCGATCGCGGCGACGCGCTCTATCCATGCGCGCACATTCTCGAACTCCGCCAACGGCGCAACATCGGTGCCGACATTGCGCGCGATGTACCAGCACGGGTGATACACGGCGCAATCGACGAGCGTCGGCTGCTCGCCCATGAGAAACGCGCGGCCATCGCCGAGCATGGAGTCGAACCACCCGAGTTGCGCGCGCAGCTGATCGAGCATGATGGGCGCCATGGCGCGCATGCCTTCGATCGACAACTCACGCCCGGCCATCTTCGAGCGATCTTCCAGAAAGCCCTCCGGCAGCACGTCCGGGCGCAAGGCGAGCCCCACGATGATCGTTGGTTGGAACAACGAGCGGTCGCTCCACAGATTGAGCGCCTGGGCGAGGTGGGGATCGGTGCCGCGATACAGGCTCGGCTCGGGGAAGCGTCGTTCGAGCTCGCGCAGGATGCATTGCGTATCGCAGAAGATGTCAGCGCCGATCTGCATGACGGGCGTTCTGCGGTACCCGCCGGTGAGCGGCATGAGGTCGGGCTTCGGCATCATCACCGGGATGGTGACCGAGTGCCACGCGAGCTTCTTGATGCCAAGCGCGATGCGGACTTTTTCCGCGAAGGGGGAGAGCGGATAGTGGTGGAGAATGATGTCGGTCATGGTGCAGTCATCCGGTGAGCGAGCCAGCTGCACATAGTGCCGTGTGTCCTGGTGCTTCTCTAGATCCGTGTCCGCTCGTGTTCTTGTCGCGTGCGGACGAGCGGTCCATCGGTGTCCATCACGTGCTCATCCAGTGAATGCCTTCCATAGCAGCTCGACGCCGACCACGACCATCAACACATAAATGAGCGTATAGAACTTCTCGGCGTCGATGCGCCGAACCAGCCAGACGCCAACGAGCGTCGACGCGATTGCGATGGGAGCCAGCACCGCGGAGGTCGCCAGATTCTGCTGTGTGAACTGACCGAGTGCGAAATACGCGGGCACCTTCAGCCAGTTGATGATCCCGAAAAAGAT
>JAEYXD010000192.1 GCA_023428645.1 Pseudomonadota bacterium | reverse complement strand
GCATGAGACCGTGACGGTGATGAGCGCGCGCATCGAGGCGATGAGCGAGCGCTCGGAGTTGGGGACGCGGCTCGCGCCCGCGAGCGTTGCGGCGCCCCAACGCGGTTACGAGATGGCGACCCGCCTGGCGAAGAATGGCGCCGACGCGGATGAGCTTATGTCTAATTGCGGGATCACACGCCACGAAGCCGAGCTGCTCGTGAGATTGCACGGTGCGAACCGCAGCGGTGAAGTTGCGCTAGGCCGATTGAAGCAACAAGCGCACGAATCGACGCGTCCGGCATGGTCCGGACCCGCAGCGCCCGAGCCGGCATCGCAAGAGCCGCCGCGGCAGCCGGGCAGGAAGCGCGGCTCCTTGGTGAGCGTCGTGGGCTGAACGCGAGAGCGCGTTCAGGGCTCACCGCGCTCTTTCACATTGATCGATTTCCTGCCCGCGACGGACCAGGCGAACGCGAGCACGTGCGCGACGGCGACGAACAGCTCGCGCGGGATCTCCCGGCCCAGCTCGACGCGCGACAGCGTCGCCGCGAGCGACGCATCCTCTTGCAGCGGCACGTTGTGCTCGCGTGCCGTCTCGATGATGCGATCGGCCATCTGACCGCCGCCCTTGGCGACGACGCGCGGCGCGCCAGCGCCGTTGTAATGCAAGGCCACGGCAAGCTGGCGAGCGCCGCCCTTGTTGCCTTCGGACGCCGCTCGCGAACGCTCCCGAAAGTCCGAATCCCATTGGTCGCGGTAGCTCATGCGCGCACGTCCAACAGCCGCGTGAGGCGCGCGCCCGAATCGCCGCCCGGCATGCCGTGACGGCAGACGATGGGCGCGACTTCCAAGCCGGCGTCTCGCAGCAGCGCTTCGAGCTCAGGCGCGCGCGCATTCAGCAGATCGACGATGGCCGGTGCATCGGCGCGCAGCTGCACGCCGACTCGCGAGCCTGTCAGTGAGATGCGCGCATGCAAGGCACCGGTCGCGCCGAGGTCGAGCGCGGCTTCGACCGTCCACGAATCCGGGCCTTCCTGCGAGCGCCGCGTCCGTTCGTGCTCGACGCGCAGCCGGAGCATGCTCGCGCGATCCTCGTGGCGTACCGGGAGTTCGATCAGCATCGACTGCATCGGGCTGTCCTGCGCCGTGTTCGCAACCTGCGTCGTCGTCACGCGTGCGAGCGCACCGTCCGTCTGGCGCGATAGCTCGTTCATTTGCTCGAGCGGCGAATCGAGCAGCGCGAGCGTCGCCGGGGCTTGCGACAACGCGGTCAACGGTCCGCCGGCCGTCGGCAGCGGCGCATGCGGCGTCGAGTCCGCGAAGGTCGCGCCGCTCGGGCGCGCGCCGTGCTCGCGCAATACGCGCGCGAATTGCAGCATCAATGTCTTGAGATCGGTGGCGACCGCGGCGCGCGCGGCTGGCGTGCCGTCGTCCTGGGCGAGCGCGGCTTCGAGAAACGCACCCGAACGCTGGAGGGCGCGTTCGAGCGTCGTTGGCTCGCTCAGCTGCTCCGAGCTCGGCAACGCCTGCCACAGACGTTCGGCGGCTTGCGCGACGGCCTTCGGCAAGGAATCGCTGTGCCGTGCGAGCCACGCGAGATTCGACAGCAGCGGCGCGGGGCTCGTTTGCCTCGGCACGAACTTGCGCAGGGCATCGCCGAGCGCTTCCGAATCGGTGCCGGCCGCATCTTGCGCAATGCGCTCGAGCGCGAGCACGGGGCTATTGCGCAGTACCCGCAGCGTCATGCGCTCGCCCTCGACGGGCCCCGCATCGCCCGAGCCCGACGCGAGGCGTGCCGGAAAACGTTGTCCGCCCATGTTCAGGAACAGCTGGCCGCTGCCCGCGTCGCGCGTCGCGACGGCTTGCAGGATCGCGCCGACGCGCCATTCGGCGAGCAGGGTCGCGGTCGAACCGGTCGCGGCGGCGGCGATGCCGCGCAGATTCACTAGATCGAGCCGCATGGTCCGATCCTGCGGTCGCGCAGTCTGCGTCGGCTCGACGTGTGCTTGAGATCCGACTTGCTCATTCCGGTGGGCCGCTGGGCGTGACTTGGGTCACTGATTTAGCGGCCGATCTCGGCGCGGCTTGAGGAGATCGAGCGGGGGAGGGTCGAGAACGTGATCCCTGGCCGCTCCGGGCGCGCGGGGGAGGGGAATTGAACGAAGACGTTCTTTGACTTGGGACGTAGCTCACCTAAAGCAGCCCACGCGAGTGCCGATAGCGAACGCGAATCTGTGAAATTCGGGCGTGCTTGCGTCACGCCCCCATCGAACGATCAAACAATGTCGACGAAAACGACGAAACGAAAACGCGCGAGTGCGCCGGTGACCGAGGCCGCCGCGGATGCGGACGCGCCGCGCACGGCTGAGGCCGCCCCGCCCGCGGGCCCCGCGATCGCTCTGACCTCGAACTGCACCGTGAAGGATGCGGCGGGCTTGAAGGATGCGCTGCTGCAGCTCCTCGACGAGCCCGGCACCGTGGCGATCGATGCGAAGAGCGTCGAGCGCATCGATACCGCGACCATTCAGCTGCTGTGCGCATTCGTGCGCGATCGCTCGCAGCGCAACTCGAACGTGACCTGGGTCGGTGCTCCGCAGCCGCTGCTCGATGCCGCGCGCCTGCTCGGCGTCGGCGCGCTGTTGTCGCTGCCGCAAGAGGCAACTCCATGACGCACATTCTCGCCGTAGATGATTCGCCCTCGATGCGCGACATGGTCCGCATCGCGCTCATGAACGCAGGCTTCGACGTGTCGCAAGCCGCCGATGGCGAGGAAGCGCTCGCGATGGCCCGCTCGCGTTCGTTCGATCTGGTGCTGTCCGACGTCAACATGCCCGGCATGGACGGCATCGCGCTCATTCGCGCCTTGCGCGCGCAGAGCGCGTACAAGCACACGCCTATTCTGATGCTCACGACCGAGTCCTCGCCGGAGCGCAAGCGCGAGGGCAAGGATGCCGGAGCCACCGGCTGGATCGTGAAGCCGTTCGATCCCACGCAGCTCGTCGCCACGATGCATCGCGTTCTGAGGTAATCATGGCGCTCGATCTCGCACAGTTTCACGATGCCTTCTTCGACGAGAGCTTCGAAGCCCTCGACACGATGGAGGCCGCCCTCCTGAAGCTCAATGTCGGCGCGCCCGAGCCCGAGCTCATCAACACGATCTTCCGCGTCGCCCACTCGATCAAGGGCGGCAGCGCGACGTTCGGCTTCGCCGAAGTCGCGTCGTTCACGCATACGTGCGAAACGCTGCTCGACGAATTGCGCGGCAACCGCATGCAAGTGACGCGGCCGATCACGGATCTGCTGCTGAAGTCCGTCGATGTCATGCGCGACATGCTGCGCGCCGTCCAGCACAAGACGCCTGTCGATGCGCAGCGCGTCGCCGATCTGCAGTTCGATCTCGAGCTGGCGATCGTGCAGAAGAACGCCGCGCCGGCAGCATCCGCGCCGGCGCCGGTCGCGCCCGCCGCCGCGAGCGCCGCGGAGCCCGAGCCAGCGCCACAGGCGGCGCACCGCTTCCGCATCTCGTTCCGTCCGTTCCCGCAGTTGTTCGTGCACGGCAACGACCCGTTGCGCATGCTGCGCGAGCTCGCCGAGATCGGCGAATTGACGGTCAAGACCGAGGCCGGCGCGTTGCCGACGCTCGAGGCGCTCGATCCGACGTCCTGTTATCTCGCGTGGGACTTGACGCTCGATACGGACGCGTCGCGCGAGGTCATCGACCAGGTATTCGATTGGGCCGAGGGCGATTGCGAGCTGACGATCACCGCAGAGCCGATTCCCGCGGCCGCACCCGCCGCGACGCCGGTGTCGGCTGCCAGCTCGGCAGCGCCGGAGCCGCAAGCCGGCGAGGCGAAGCCCGCCGCGCAGGCACCGCGCCCGGAGCGCCCGCAGCTGCATGCCGTGCCAAGCGAGCCGGACACGCCGAAGCAGCAAGGCCTCGGCGATGGCAGCTCGATCCGCGTCAGCACCGAAAAAATCGACGAGCTCATGAACACCGTCGGCGAGCTCGTCATCACGCAGTCGATGCTGAGTCAGCTCGGCGCGAAAGTGTCGGGACCGGTCGCCGAGCAGCTGCGCTCGGGTCTCGCGCAGCTCGAACGCAACATGCGCGAACTGCAGGAAAGCGTCATGCGCGTGCGCATGCTGCCGATCAGCTTCGTGTTCAGTCGCTTTCCGCGCATGGTCCGCGATCTGTCCGCCCGGCTCGGCAAGCAGGTCGATCTGAAGATGTCCGGCGAGCAGACCGAGCTCGACAAGACGGTGCTCGAGAAGATCGGCGATCCGCTCGTGCATCTCGTGCGCAACAGCGTCGATCACGGCATCGAGCTGCCGGACGTGCGCACGGCGAATGGCAAGGTCGCGTCCGGCACCGTGTTCCTCGAGGCGTATCACAAAGGCGGCAACATCACCGTCGAGGTGGGCGACGACGGCGGCGGTCTCAACAAGGACCGCATCCTCGCGAAGGCGCGCGACCGCGGCCTGATCGGCCCGAACGAGCAGCTCGCCGACGAGCAGATCTACGAGCTCATCTTCCTCGCCGGCTTCTCCACGGCCGAACAGACGACCGATATCTCCGGCCGCGGCGTCGGCATGGATGTCGTGCGCAGGAACATCAAGGAGCTCGGCGGCACGATCGAAGTGCGCTCGCAGCTCGGCAAGGGCTCACGCTTCATCATCACGCTGCCGCTCACGCTCGCGATCGTCGACGGCCAGTCGGTCAGCGTCGGCGGCGAGACGTACATCGTCCCGCTCATCACGATCATCGAATCCCTGCAGCTGAAAGCCGGCATGGTGAATCGCGTCGCAGGGCAGGGCGAGGTGTTCTGGTTCCGCGATCGGTATCTGCCGGTCGTGCGCCTGTACGAGTTGTTCGGCACGAAGCCGCGTACGACGCAGCTCCACGAGGGCTTGATCATGGTCGTCGAAGGCGAGGGCCGCCAGCGCGTGGGCCTGTTCGTCGACGACCTGCTCGGCCAGCAGCAGGTCGTCATCAAGTCGTTGGAGACGAATTTCCGGCGCGTCGAAGGCGTGTCGGGGGCGACGATTCTCGGCGACGGCCAAGTCGCGTTGATTCTCGATGTTCCGGGGCTGATCCGCGTGGCCTCGCAGCGAGCGGCCGCATAAGCGGATTAGAGACTGTAGTAAATGGAAGGTAGCAACATGAATGGGTTCAACCTGAGTGTCCGGGCCAAGCTGTACGTCACGCTGACGTTGGCGACGCTCGTCATGATCACGGTCGGCGTCGTCGGCCTCACGGGGTCGAGATCGAGCAACAACGATCTCGATGCGATCTTCTCGAACCGCTTCATGCCGACCGGCTGGGTCGGCGCGGTCGAGTCCCACGAGCGCGAGCTGCTCGCGCGCGCCGAAGACGTCGTCATCCGGCAGGACTCCTCGGCGGTGAAGGGCGCGCTCGAGCTCTATAACGAGCGCCAGGGCGAAGTGAAGGACCTGTGGGCCAAGCTCCAGGCGACCGAGCTCACGGCGGAGGAGCGTCGCATCGCCGACGAATTCGGGCTGCACGGCAACGAAGTGCTGAGCTACGTGCAGGAAGCGCTGCTCGCGGCTCAGGCCGGCACGTTCGACAAGGCCGAGTCGCTGCTGATCGAAAAGGCGCGGCCCGCGTACGACCAGCTCACCAGCTCGAGCGAGGCGCTGCTCAAGGCGCAGATCGAAGTCGCGCAAAACATGCGCACGACCGCGCAGAGCAGCTTCAAGCGCAACTCCGCGATCATCATCGGCGCGATCATCATCGGCGCAAGCCTCGCGGCTTTCCTGGGATCGATGCTCGTGCGCTCGATCGTCAGCACGCTGAACGCGGCCGTGAACATCGCGGATCGCATCGCGAGCGGCGAACTCGGCAACAACGTGCAAGCCAACAGCAACGACGAGCTCGGACGTCTGCTGGACTCGCTGAAGCGCATGGACGGCAAGCTCCTCGAAATCGTCGGCAACGTCCGCAGCAGCGCCGACTCGGTCGGCTCCGCGGCGCGCCAGTTGTCGCACGGCAACGATGACCTCTCCCAGCGCACGCAGGAACAGGCGGCCGCGCTCGAAGAGACCGCGTCGAGCATGGAAGAGATGACCGCGACGGTGAAACAGAACGCCGACAACGCGCGCCAGGCGAATCAGCTCGCCGTGGGTGCGCGCGAGCAGGCCGAAAAGGGCGGCGCGGTCGTGCAGCGCGCGATCGGCGCGATGGGCGAGATCAACAATTCGAGCCGCAAGATCGCGGACATCATCAGCGTGATCGACGAGATCGCGTTCCAGACGAACCTGCTCGCATTGAACGCGGCCGTCGAAGCGGCGCGCGCCGGCGAACAGGGCCGCGGCTTCGCGGTCGTCGCGACGGAAGTGCGCAACCTCGCGCAGCGCTCCGCGAGCGCCGCGAAGGAGATCAAGGACCTCATCAACGATTCCGTGGACAAGGTGAAGGTCGGTTCCGAGCTCGTCGACGAGTCGGGCAAGACGCTCTCCGAGATCATGGAGAGCGTGAAGAAGGTGACGGACATCGTCGCCGAGATCGCCGCGGCGAGCGAAGAGCAGTCGGCCGGCATCGAGCAGGTGAACAACGCCGTCACGCAGATGGACAACGTGACGCAGCAGAACGCCGCGCTCGTCGAAGAGGCGTCGGCCGCCAGCAAGGCGATGGAGCAGACCTCCGCGACGCTCGTCAGCCAGATCGGCTACTTCCGCTCGAACGACGGTCACCATCACGCGCCGGTCGTGCATGTCGCGCCGGTGGCGGCGCCGCAGCCGCGTGCGTCCGCCGCGCCGCTCGCGCGTCCGGGCGCGTCGCGCACGAAGGCGCGCAGGCCGGCGC
>JAEYXD010000110.1 GCA_023428645.1 Pseudomonadota bacterium | reverse complement strand
GCTCTGACCTGCCTGCACCCACTGCTTCGTAACGGTTCGGCCGCCTGCGCACGCCCGAATCGCTCGTTCGGGTGCGGAATGGTCGGATAGGAACGATGCTCCGTGTCGCCTATCCTCGCGGCATCGAATTGAATCGGCCGACAATCGGCCAACCCATGAATGACCACGTCGAACAACCGGCCGCAGCGGAGGAGCGAGCGACCTATCGGCTCGTGATTCGCGCGCGAATCGCCTCGGAGGCGCCCGCAGGTACGCCCGCCCCCCGCCTACGAACCACAGCGCGAGGGGCCGCGATTGCCGTTGCGGTGCTGGCCACAGTTGCCGCACTGGCCTGGGTGGGCCGCTCCTTCCTGCCGATGGATTCGGACGCGCGCACCCCTGTGGTCGAGGCTCGCGGAGCGCGCTCACAGGTTGGTGGCCGCGCGGAGCCAGCCACAGAACCCGCGCCCCTCGCGAGCGAGGCACGGCCGGCGGCGGAGATCGCTGGCGCAACCTCGAGTCACACTGGATCGGCAGGGACGGCTGTCCCAACCACGACAGCTCCTCATGGCACGCCGCGCTCCATCCACGAAGTTCTGCCCGAATCACCCCCAAGCGCGCTGCGGACGATTCGAGGCACTGTCCGTGTAGCGATTCGCGTGACGATCGATGCGCAGGGGGCCGTCATCGCGGCGGACTCTCACGAAGCAGGACCCAGCCGCTACTTCGAGCGGCTGTCCCTCGACGCTGCACGGAAGTGGATTTTCGTGCCCGCGGCGACGAGCGAGCCGCGCAGCGCACTGCTCCGGTTTCACTTCACGCGCAGCGGCACGACAGCACGCGCCACTTCGCTGTAGTCGATGGTCGATGAAGGTTGATCGGTGGTCGTCTGATGCTCGACGCCTGCCGCTCGGGTTCGGTCGCTAGCGCGCCAGCGCTTCCTCGACCGCGCTGAACGCAGACTTTCCGCCCAGGCGCTCGTCCGGCATGCCCGTCGCGAACCACACCACGCCGGTGCCGCTCTTGTGGTCGACCCAGAGCCCAGCCTGCAGTCCATACGCGGAGCCGGAATGACCCACGCGCGCGACCCCGTCGCCAAACGGATCGTCGCGACAACCGTTCACGGGCGTCGCCAACGTCTGCATGGCCAATCCATAACGACAGAAAAATCCCTGATCGATATCACCCGTATCTTCCTCATACGTGACGCCGTTGCCCGCCGTGTATTGCCAGTGCGGCAACATCATCGCCTGCACCGACGCCGGCTCGAGCAGACGTTGGCCATCGATGCTGCCATTGCCGAGCAGCAATCGACCGATGCGGACCAGATCGTGCGCCGAAATGCGCAGTCCGCCTTGTGGCGAGAACAGCGCGCCGTTCTCGCCCGCGCGCCAACGCCCTAGATCGCAACTGCCCTCACCCACGGTCACGGCGCAGTCCGGCTTGCGACCCTCGTTGTTGTCCCGCACGGGTTTGCCGTCTTCGTCGTAAAGAACCACCGCGCGGGCCGCGGTGCTCGCGTCGCAACTCGCCCAATTGAAGCAAGCCGTAAGGCCCAGCGGGCGCAACACCAGGCGCTCCATGAGTTCATCGAAGCGCTCGCCAGTGGCTCGCTCCATCGCCTGGGCCACCAGCGGAAAGTTGAGATTGGCGTAGCGAAAGTAGCTGCCGGGCGCATGCGCAGCGTCCCATGCGCGCGGATCGTCCAGTATGTCCCGCAGTTTTCCGCCCAATGGCGTTTGCCAGTAGCCGGCACCGTCGGTGAGGCTGGCACGATGAGAGAGCAACAGCCGCAGCGTGATCGGCGTGTCCGGAAACGCCGGATTACGCAGGCGCCATCCGAGTGCATCGGACACATCCGCATCGAGGTCGAGTGTGCCCGCCTCCACCAACCGCATGACGCCGATCGCGGTCACGAGCTTCGAGATCGACGCGATTCGCACTGGATCGTCCGCGCTGACCTTGCGGCCCCGCGCCTTGTCCGCATAGCCGTGCACTCGGGTTTCGGTGACGCCGTCACGATCGAACGCGGCGCGCACCGTCGCGACCGGTTCGCCGGCGCGGGCCGTCGCGCTCAGGACGAACGCCATGCAGATGATCCAGCGTGCACTCATGATGTCCTCGCTTCTCGTCATTCAAGTTGTGCTGATCGGGGTGGCGAAGAACGCGAATCCGTCAACGGCAGGCGTGCGACGAACGATTCTTCGACGTGCCGAGCTTACCGCAGATGCGATGGGCGACGTCGATGCCCGTGCCGCACCGCCGCGCGATCGCACATGTGTGTGCGTGTGGAACAACGGTGGGTGGGTTACGTTCAGGAGTCTCCAGACGCTGCGGAGAATGGACATGCGTGATTCCAGCCGTGTGCTGTTCGCCTTCGGTCTTGGATGGGCGCTGGCTTCCGTCGCCGAACTCGCGAGCGCCGCCGAGTCGAACCAGGCCGCATTCAACAACCGCTGTCGAACCTGTCATTCCGTGCGCGAAGGTGATGCTCGACTCGGGCCATCGCTCCATAAGATTTTCGGCGCGAAAGCGGGCTCCTCGGGATTCCAAGGATACTCACAGGCACTGCGCAACTCGGGCCTCACCTGGAACGAAGAGACGTTGAACAAATTCATCGAGAATCCCGATGCCGTCGTGCCGGGAAACAACATGAAACCCTTTGCGGGCGTCAGCGACGCAGCCGAACGCAGCCAGATCGTCGCTTACTTGAAAGCACAACAGGGCTGAGCGCGCTCCGTCCGCGCGAGCGTTGCGGGTGCGGGCATGCCGCCCTTCAAGCCGAGGCGCCCCCTTCCGTGACGCATGTGGGTCAGTCCATCTCCCTTGTTATTTTCAGCAGACTGTCGGACAGTCGGCGTTTACGGCTTTCCACACGGTAGCTTTAGTGTTCGTTCATGCATCCGGCGAATATGTCCCGCCGCAGGCGGTCGACAACCAGTATTTCAGCGAGCTCACCGGACGACCGACGGAATGGTTCGAGCGCCTGACCGGAATTCGCGAGCGCCGCCGTGCATCGAGCGCGGAAAACGCGAATACGCTTGCCATTGCGGCCGTGCGGGATCTGCTGAGGAGCAATCCGCAGGCGTTGCAGGAGGTGGACCTCATCGTCGGCGCTTCGTATACGCCGTGGGATACGATCGGTACGATCGCGCACGTCATTCAACGCCAGTTCGATATCCAGCGCGCGAAGGCGATTTATGTATCCACCGCCTGCTCGTCATTCATCGATTCGCTCGAACTGTGCTTCGCGTATTCGCGTGCGGGCCGCTCGACCAAAGCGTTGATCGTCGCCGCGGAGCACAACAGCCTCTATTCGCGGGACGCAGACGAAAAATCCGGCCACCTGTGGGGCGATGGCGCCGCGGCCGTCGTGGTCGGCGCATCGAGCGAAGGCCAGCAAATGGAGCTCGTCGATGTCGAGAGTGTCGGACTCGCGACGCTCGGCCACGGTCCTGAAGGCATTCAAATGCTGCCGCATGGCGGCGGCCTGACGATGACGCACGGTCGCGACATCTTCATGCATGCGTGCCGCGAAATGGCGAGCATCGCACAGCTGATACTCGATCGAAACTCGGTGCGCCCGAGCGAAGTGCGCATCCTCGTGCCGCACCAGGCGAACAAGCGGATCATCGATTGCGTGATGGAGCACATGCAATTTCCCGCGGAGCGCGTCGCGCTCACGGTCGACTCGCTCGGCAACACGGGATGCGCCAGCGTCGCGATCACGTATCACCGTCACTGGCAGCAAGTGCGGCCCGGCGAATATGCGCTGCTCGTGACGTTCGGAGGTGGCTACTCCGCCGGCGCGGCGTTGCTCCGGAAAATCTAGCCCCGACGCCCACGTTCGCGGGCCGCTGAAATTCGGTCGTCGCGCACCGGCCTCGGGCGACCGCGGCCTTCGTGACATTGGCTTCATGTCGGCAGCCACGGCTGTCGCGGCCGCCTCCCGCGCCAACGCCCCCTTGTGTCCGACTCGAAGAGGCATCACATTCCAGCGATCGCAGCGACGCCGGGAATGCCATGACCGCTCACCTCAAGATCGATTTCGTCTCCGACATCGCGTGCCCGTGGTGCGTCGTGGGACTGCGCTCGCTCGAGCAGGCGCTCACGCGCCTGGATGGCGAGGTCACGGCCGATGTGCGCTTCCATCCCTTCGAGCTCAATCCGCACATGCCGCCCGAAGGACAGGACATCGCTGAACACATCGCACAGAAGTACGGCTCGACACCCGAGCAGTTGGCGAGCAGTCAGGAGAGCATTCGCGCGCGTGGCGCGGCGCTCGGCTTCACCTTCGATCTGAACAAGCGCACGCGCATCTACAACACGTTCGACGCGCATCGACTGCTGCATTGGGCGGCGCTCGAAGGCCGCCAGCACGAGCTGAAGCAGGCGCTGTTCACGGCGTACTTCACCGATGGCCGCAATCCGAGCGATCCTGAAGTCCTGATCGATGTCGCCACACAGGTCGGGCTCGATCCGGCACGCGCGCGGGAGATTCTCGACTCCGATCGCTATGCCAGCGAAGTTCGCGAACGCGAAAGGTTCTATGCGCAGCAGGGCATCAGCGCCGTGCCTTCCGTCATCGTGAACGACCGGTATCTGATCCAGGGCGGACAACCCGTGGAAGCCTTCGAGCACGCGCTGCGGCGGATTGCAGCGGAGCCTGAATCGACGTCGCGTGAGTGACGGCGATGCGCATCGCGCGATTCGATGCTATCCCCCCAGCATCTGCGGATTGAGCTGCCACACTTTGTAGTTGAGCACGGCGGCGAAGCTGACCCACAGCAGGTATGGAATCAGCAACACGCCCGCCAGAGGTTTGATGCGCCAGAACGCAATCATCGTCGCGACGATCAAAACCCACAGCAGCACGATGTCCGCGAAGGCCCACGCGCCGAGGCGCCACCTGAAGAACAGCCAACTCCATAACGCATTCACGGCGAGTTGGACGAAGAATAGTGTCAACGCCGTACGCGCGGCCCGATAGTCATCGGTGCCCCACACCAGCCAGACGAGCCAGGCCGCAATGCCCATCAGCGCGTAGAGGATCGTCCACACTGGCCCGAACACGCTCGCTGGCGGCGCCCACTCCGGGCGCACGAGCTGCGTGTAGAACGGGCCGGCTTGTATGGATGCGATGCTGCCGAGGCCGGCGGCGAGAAAGCTCACCGCCAGCCAGAGGACCAGGCCGATGACGCGCACGACGGTTCGCAAGATCCTAACTCCCTGCTCGTCAGCGGATAGTCAGCACGATGCCAACTCGCGTCACTGACGTCCCATGACGAGGACACGTCGGCAGATCTACTCCGAGCCGGAGCCGCACGCAAGGCAAGATCAGCCGTCGACGCCGCGCACGCGCGATGTGCAGGCCTATTGCTTCGCTCCCGAGAACGAGTAGGTCAGCTGGCCGTAGTAGAGCCGACCGCGCGGGTCGGCATAACCAGGGTCGTAGCCGGTCTGGAAGAAGTTCTGCCCGCCCGCGTTCGTGTACGGCGGATCGCGATCCAGCACGTTGCGAACACCGATCGCGAAACGCCAGTGATCGAGCGCGTACGCCCCTTGCACGTCGTGCGTGAGATATGAGCCCACGTCGCG
>JAEYXD010000075.1 GCA_023428645.1 Pseudomonadota bacterium | reverse complement strand
CTCTCATGATTCAGGCGATTGTACGTCGCGTCGCCGCCGGCGGTGAAAGGCGGTGCCAGGCGCGGCTGCTCACGCCGCCCATTTCAACGGCAAGCCCTCCGCCTCCAACGCGGCTTGCACGGCATCGCGGTCGTTCACGCGTCGCATGAAGCTTTGCAGCGAGTGGAGATCGGTGAGATCGATCTCGAAGCGGCTCGCCCAACGCGTGACGACGTACAGGTAAGCATCGGCCGCGGTGAAGTTCGCGCTGGCCAGGAAATCCCGGTCCTCGAGGCGCGAGGCCACCCATTCGTACTTCCTGCGCAGCGCTCGCTTCAACCACGCCTTGCCGTTCTCGTCGAAATCGGGCCTGAACAACGGCGAGAACGACTTGTGGAGCTCGGAGGAGATATAGGTCTGCCATTCCATCACGCGATAGCGAAGCATCGAGCCGGCGGGCGGCATCAAATCGCTGCGACCGGCGCGATCGCCGATGTATTGCGCGATGACGGGGCCCTCGGTGAGACGCTCGCCGTCTTCGAGTTCGAGCAGGGGCACCGAGCCTTTCGGATTGATCGCGTAATAGTCCTCGCCGCTCACCGTCTTGTGCGTCGGCAAGTCGACGCGGACGGGCGTGAACGACAGATTCGCTTCGCGCAGGAGGATATGGGGCGCGAGCGCGCATGATCCGGGCGAGTAGAAAAATCTCATGACGAGTCCCCAAAGTGGCGACGTGGGAGTGGTTAACACTAAAGCAGCGGCCAGCCGATGAGTTTCGGTGCGCGCCATTAACGCACTCAGTAAATCTGCCTACAGCAGCGGCGTCGGCGGTTTCGGAACACGCCGGGCGGGTTCGCGTTGAGAGGTCACCCTTCGACGCGAGCCCGCTATGAATTCAGAGCAGATGATCAGCACGCATCCGGATGTCAGAGGTAATTACAGCGCCGCGCTCGTGCGCTGTATCGACGAATGCTTCGCATGCGCACAGGCATGTATCGCTTGCGCGGATGCGTGCCTGGCGGAGCCGATGGTCGACCAGCTACGGCAGTGCATTCGCCTGGATCTGGACTGCGCGGATCTCTGCGACACGACTGGGGCGCTCGCGTCCCGCCGCACCGGCGCGAACGAGGCCGTGCTGCACGCGACCCTCGAGGTGTGCGCGCTCGCTTGCGCGCGCTGCGCCGAGGAGTGCGAGCGCCATGCGAGCAAGCACGAGCATTGTCGGATTTGTGCACAGATGTGTCGGAGTTGCGAGGACGCCTGCAGAGTCGCGGTGCGAGCCGTCGGCACGGGCAAGGGAGCGGCCGGCAAGTCCGAGCGTCATTGACGGAGGTCCGGGATGAACGCGATTCCGCGGACCGGCGGTCTCGACAACACGCTCGCATTCAAGCGGGAACCGTACGTCTATATTTCCCGGCGCTGCCGCAGCCTGAACACGGATGTGTTCGAGACGCGCCTGCTGGGACGCAAGACATTGTGCATGCGCGGGCGCGCGGCGGCGGAGCTGTTCTACGATCCGCGCTATTTCATGCGGCACGGCGCGGCACCGGAGCCGCTGCAGAAGACGTTGCTCGGCGCCACGGGCGTGCAGACGCTCGACGACGCGGCGCATCGACACCGCAAGGCGATGTTCCTCGCGCTGCTCTCGGCGAGCCGCGTCGGTACGCTCGGTGCAATTGTTCGCCAGGACATGCAGCGGAGCGCGCTGACGTGGTCGCGTCGGCCGCGCATCGTGCTGTACGACGAGCTGCAGCAGGTGCTCACACGTTGCGTCTGCGCGTGGGCCGGCGTGCCGCTCGAGCGGGAGGATTTGCCCAGGCGCACCGCGCAACTCGTCGCGATGTTCGATTCGGCGGGGCGCGGCGGCATGCGGCATTTCCGCTCGCGTATCGCGCGCCGACAGGCCGAGTTCTGGCTGATGGACCTGATCGAGCGCGTGCGCAACGGCACGTTCAAGGTCGTGGAGGATTCGGCGCTCGACCGGGTCGCTTTGCATCGAGGTCTCAGCGGCGAGCTCTTGCCCCCGCAGGCGGCCGCCGTCGAGCTGTTGAACGTGCTGCGCCCGACGGTCGCCGTCGCGGTCTACATCGTGTTCATGGTGCACGCACTACATAGCTTCCCGGAGAGCCGGGCGCTCCTCGGGCAAGCCGACGGCGCGATCGCGAACGCGTTCGTGCAGGAAGTGCGGCGGTTCTATCCCTTCTTCCCGGCGGTGCCCGCGAAGGTGCGAGCGGCGTTTGAGTGGCACGGCTACGAGTTTCCGGCGGGGACGCGGGCGCTGCTCGATCTGTACGGCATCAATCACGACGAGCGCATCTGGGATGCGCCGGACGATTTTCGGCCGCAGCGGTTCCTGCGCTGGGACGGCAACGCCTACGAGCTCGTGCCGCAAGGGGGCGGCGACTATCTCACGCACCACCGCTGCCCCGGCGAATGGCTCACCGTCGAGCTGATGCGCCAGTCACTGGAGTTTTTTACGAAAGACATCCGTTACACCGTCCCGCCGCAAGATCTGTCGATCGACACGCGACGGCTGCCGGCATTGCCGGCGAGCAGGATGATACTGAGCGAAATCTCGACGCTGCTCGGCTCGTACTCAGTGTCCCCGCAATATCACGAGGACACCGATTGAAGGGCGCCTCAGTTCGATAATTCCCGCGCCGTCACGAAGCGCGGCGCGATGTCCACCGGCACGCCATCGAGCTTATCGATCACGCGCTGCACTTCCGGCCGGATGACAGCCATGCGATTCATGAGCTGCTGGACGCCCGCGTAATCGCCGTTCGCCTGCAAGGTCATGATCTGCCGCGTCAAGGCGGTGACGGCGCGTTTCGTCTTCGCGATATCGAGCGAAAACTGCCCCGCCGCGTTCACCTTCACGGCGCCCGCATCCAGGAGATGATTGAGCTGCAGCGCCATGCCCTTGGCGTGCGCCGAATTCAAGCCGAAACGCAGCGTTCTGAAGGAGGAGGCGAGGAACGTCACGTACATGTTGCGCTCCTGCTGCTTGTCGATCACGCCCTTGTCCATAAGGTACTGCAGCGCCCACAGGCCGGAGATGTCCGCCTTCGCTTCTTCGAGCGGACCGTTCAATTCCTTCAGCTCCTGACGCACCGTCGTCTCGCGGCCGTCCACCCGAATCGTTTGCGGGCCGAGCCCATGCATCAGCTCGTGCATCAAGATATGAGTGAAGAACGGCTCGAACGACACGAGCGGGCGGTCGGCGGGCGCGAGCGCGACGTCCGCGATCGGCACGAGCACGTTTCTGAACTTCGCCTCCTGGAAGTTCTTCAGCAGCACGCGCTTCGAGCCTTTCTCGGCAACGACACGCTCGTCGTTCGGCAGGTTGAACGCGGCCGTCTGCACGCCGTGGTTCGCATCGCCAGCCGCGAACACGACGTTCACGACGCGGATCGGCGCATAGCCGCCGAGCTGCTTGCGGCGAAACTGCGGGTCGATTGGCAAGTGATCCTCGAGCTCCTGCAACTCGTGGCTGAAGCGCGCGAGCTTGCTCGACTCGTTCGCATCGGTGACGGCGATGAACGACTCGAAGGCGGCTTTGAAATTGAACCACTCGTCCTCGTACACCTCATACGGCCCGATCGTCGGTTCGATCGTTGCATCGAGCTCCATCCACGCGACGTCGCTCGCGTAGTAGTCGTTCGAGATGAGCGCGTCCGCGCGCTTCTCGAGGAATGCTTTCAGGGTCGGCTGCTGCGTCAGGGCCGCGGCCTCGCGCAACAACCGCGCCATCTCCACCAGCTCGCCTTGATACTCGAGCGAGTAGGGCACGAGTGTCAGTTTGCCGTCCGGGCTGCGTCGCACCGTCGTGAAGAAGCCGGTCGCGAGCGAACGCTGTGCCTCCGGCAGCGCTTGCATCCAGGCGTCGACCTCCGCGCGGGTCGCATCGGCGGGATAGAAATTGGCCCCGGCGGCCTTGCGCGGCACGCCCGGCAGAAACGGGCGATCCTCGTCCAGCTCCGACCAAGGCCCCTTGTTCAGGAGGAAGTAATCGAGGCGCGCCCGGCCGAGCGGGCTCGTGTCGTCGAGGAGTTGCAGGAGCAGAGCGCCATTGCTGGCCGAGCGCTGGCGCATGAAGACGGCATCGACGTAGCGGGACGCCTCGATCAGCTTGGCGAGTGCCGCGCGCTCGTTCGGGGGCAGGGAGGTGAGGTCGACCTCGATGTCCACGGGCGCGAATCGCGCGGACATGCGGTTCAGCTCGGCCGCATTCGCGGGGCTTTCCGCGGCATTCGTGATTTGCATGGAGCTCAAGCAACCCAGGCCGACGATGGCGGCCGCGCAAGCGTGTGCCAGAAAAGTCATACCTCATCCTCTAGGAAAAAGTGGCGCCGATTCTAGCCATTCGACGGAACCCGGAGGGGCGTGTCGGTAGTTATCGCAGGCAATGACCTCAGCCAACACGTCCTTCTGGAATCGCATCGCCTGGTACATCCCCGCGGGAGCGCTGCTCACGCTGCTGCCCGTGCTCAAGTACGCGGAGCTCTGGTGGCAGCTGGGCCGTGGGCAAAAGGTCGCGCTGCTGTTCGTGATCGTGACTTTCGGGGCCGCCTGCTTCTTGACCTTGATCTTCGAGCACGAGCGGACCTGGGGCGCGGCGATGCGAACGCTCGTTCGCAGCCTCGCGGTGCTGGGCTTGCTGCTCCTGGGGTTCGTCGTCCTCGGTCGCGAGACGCCCGCCTATCTCCTGGCGCCGCTGTTCATCAGTCTCACCGTCATCGTGCCGTTGTCCGTGAGCCCGCTCGCGAACTCGCGCCTGCCGGCGGTCGCGCTCGGGGTCGTCGCGCTCGCCGCCATCGGTCTCTCGTTCTGGCGAGTCGGCCAGCAGGCATCGAAGGAGCAGGCCGCCGCGAGCTCGTACCTGCGCACCGCGTTCTACACCGTGCAGGCGACGAGCTACGAAGGTTTCGTCCCGAGGCCGGCGACGCGCGGCGGCGGGCTCTCGCTGCTGGGCGATCGTGTGTTGCTCGGCACGGGAGACGGATTTCTGTATCTCGTCGATCTACCGCCCGGTGCCCGCGCGCCGGAAGTGGCGAAGCTCGCGACGCGCGTACCCCACAACCGGGACGAGTTCGCCGCGGCGTTCGGCGGCAGCGCGAGCGCGCCGACGCGATCGTCCGAGTATTCCGAGGCCGGCCCGCCGCGCGTGCAGACGTGGCGCTTCCGCGTCGCCGACGTGGTCGCAAAAGCCGAGGGCGACCGCGTGCGGATCTTTGCTTCGCATCACTGGTGGAAGCCCGAAGAAAAATGCTTCGTCGTGCGAGTTTCGGAGCTGTCGGTCGCAGCGGCCGAGCTCGACGAGCGCATCGGCGGCGCCGAATGGCGGACGATGTATGAGTCAACGCCCTGCATCCCGCTGACGGGGCCCGAGCGCAAGCGCGGCAAGAATCCATTCAAGGGCGAGGAAGTCGGCGGGCGGCTCGCATTCCTCGACGAGCGGACGCTGCTGCTGACGCTCGGCGATCAAGGCTTCTCGGGCGTCGAGTCGCTGCAGGCGTACTCGCAGGACCCGGAGGCGGCGTACGGCAAGACGATCCGCATCGACCTCGCGACGGGTGCGAGCAGCCGGTTCACGATGGGTCATCGCAACCCGCAAGGCTTGTACGTGACGCCGGAAGGCGAGATCTGGCAAACGGAGCATGGTGCGCAGGGCGGTGACGAGCTGAATCTCCTCGTCGATGGCGCGAACTACGGCTGGCCGACCGTCACGTATGGCACCGACTACGGCTCTTCGATGTGGCCGGTGAGTCAACAACAGGGCCGTCACTCGGGGTTTCGCGAGCCGCGCTACGCATGGGTGCCGAGCGTCGGTATCTCGCAGGTCGTGCGGCTCGAGCGCGCGGAGCAATTTCCGATCTGGCAGGGCAATCTGCTCGCGGGGTCGCTGTCGACGCGCTCGCTGTATCGGCTCGTCACTGACGAAGGCCGGGTCGTGCTCACCGAGCCGATCGCGCTCGGCAAGCGCGTGCGCGATATTCTGGAGCTGAACGATGGCCGCATCCTCGTCTGGAGCGACGATGCAGCGCTCGTGATGCTCGAGCCGGCGAAGGGCGACGACGGCGCGACGTTGTTCGCGACGCAGTGCGCCGGCTGCCATTCGGTCGTGGACGGCATGTCGCACCGAATCGGCCCCGACCTCGCCGGCGTCGTCGGCCGCAAGATTGCCGCGGCGAGCGGCTTCGAAGAATATTCCGCCGCGCTGCGAGCGCAGCAGGGTGAGTGGACGAAACAGAGGCTGGACGACTTCCTGCGCGACCCGCAAGCGGCGGTGCCGGGCAACAGCATGGGCTTTGCCGGTGTTGCAGACGCGCAGCAGCGAGCCGCGCTCATCGAGTTCCTGAGTAAGCCCGCGAGCCAGCGAGCGGGCAGCGACAACTGAGGTGCGTCATGGAGTTTCATCGCGGTCGAGCGCTCGATCACATTCATCTGCATGCCAAGGATCTGGCGGCGAGCAAGCTGTTCTATAAGGCGATCGCGACGGTGCTCGGCCTCGAGAGCGGCTTCATCGAGTTCGATGATCATTTCGTGCTGGACGAGCTGTTCGTCGATGGCGATCGCAAGGCGCCCGATACGCACATTCATCTGGCGTTCCAAGCGCCGGATCAGGAGACGGTCGAACGCTTTCATGAAGCGGGGCTGATGGCGGGCGGCCGCGACAATGGCGCGCCTGGCGAACGTCCGTATCACCCTGGGTATTACGCCGCATTCCTGCTCGATCCCGATGGCAATAACATCGAGGCCGTCTACCACGGGCCGGCGCGGCGCAGCGCGCCATCGGTCGTCATCGAAGCGGGCTGAGCGCCAGGAACAGGCGCCACGCGCATTCGTTCTAGTCGGATCCTGGGTCTTGCGGAGCAGCGCCATGCGCCTCGACGAACGTGACTCGCAGATTGCGGCAGCGGCAGTGCAGCTCTTGGAGCGTGACCTGGCCGATCGCCTGGAAGAACATCCCGAGCCCACCGGTTTTACGTTCCGCATGAGCGGCGAAGAGCGGCAGGCATTCGATCGGCACGATCGCATCACGCCGCTGATTCGCAAGCTGTCGACGAGCGGCGATCATGAATTGTTCGACTGGGAAACGGAGATCGTGCGCGAGAGCCTGACGCGCTATCGGGATGCATTGAACGGCGTCTCGGTGCCGAGGATTCCGATCGCCGACGAGAATTCGCTTTACATCACGAGCGAAGAGCAGCGCAAAGTCGAGATCGACCACGCGAACTCACTGCTGCAGCGGTTCCGCTCTTAGCCTCCGGCAGGCGCTCGCGGCGCATCCTTAGAAGCCATCGAAAAACGCTTTCGTAGCCTGCAGACAGAAGGCTGGCACGAGGACGTCGTGATACTCCGCGACGACGGCCGAGCGGCCTTCGATCAAGTCCAGCAGCGACTTCGCCTGGGCGAAGCTCTTGCGGATGTGCTTGTACGGACCGTTGTGCGAGGGCGGTGCATCCACATTCAGGACGGTGACCGGGCTGCCCGGCGCGGTCGCTGCCCAATATCCTTCCATCAGCTGCGTGTTCAAATAGAACACGACGGGGTCCTCATCGCCGGCGCATAGCAGCATCGGCGACGCGGGTGCCCAGCTGCGCAGGTCGTTTTCTTTCAAGGCGCGTCGCAACGGGTTCGCGGGATTTTCGGGCGGCAAGCCAGTCGTGGTGTTGGGGAAGCCGCCGTCCGGCGCGGCGAACGCGTCTTGCAGATAGCTCAGTCGATACGCGTTCGTGATCAGCGGGTCCGGGCCGAAGCCGCGCGCGAACACCGGCGCGAGCTTTCCAGGCGCCTTGGCCGGCGTCGCCCACGCGAGCTCCGGCGTGGGCGGCGTGCTGTTGAAGATCGCGTATTCGGGAATCAATCCTTGCGCGACGAGCGTACCGGTGCCGATCGCTCCGGGCAGGAGCGACAGGGCCGACGCGTACTTGGCCTCGAACATGTCCGGACTCGCGTTGCCATCGCCGTACGCATGCTGGTAGCTCGAGGCGAGCATCAAGAACTCCTCGACCGCGCCTGCGCCGATCTGCCCCATGAACATCGCGTCGCCAAAGGCGGAGAGCGCATAGGGTCCTGACATCGGTGCGGACGCCGTGACGGGAATGCCGGCCGCCTGCAGCGCGCGATGCGTGGCCATCGCGACATAACCGCCTTGCGAGTAGCCGGTGATGAACAGCTTCTGATTGTCGGCGACATTCGTCGCCGGCAATGCGGCGCGCGCCGCGCTCAGCGCGTCGATCATGTCGCTGGACTGCTGCTCCGCGTGCATGAAGGCGTGATAGCCGAGCGTGGAGGCGTCGTAGCCCGCGTAGTTCGGCGCAACGACGACGTAACCGTCCGCGGCCAGCGCGAGCGCGAGGATCAAGCCTTCATAGTTCGTGTGACCGGCAAGGTCAGCGATGTTGAAGAAGGTGAGATTGCGCTTGCCGTGTGCATACAGCGCAATCGGCCGCGGGCCCTGACACGCCGCATCCGCGCCGCTCGGGATCATCAAGGCCGCGGAAGCCGTCGTCGGCTCGCCGCGAGCGCCGATCGTTCCGTACCTGATCTGATACACGGTGACAGAACACTGCGGCGAGAATGTGCGCCGAAGCAACCAGCGAGAAATCGTCCCGTCCGTGAACTTCGAGATCAGCTCGGCGGGCGTGAAGAAACCGAGCTGGGCGGGCGTACCTTCGAGCAGCTGCCCGCGCTGCGGCGCCTCTGTGGTGGTCTGACCGAAGCTGTCGTCCGCGAGCGCAATGCACGCGAGCCACAGCATGACGATGTGCAGCGGACGGATCCGAGCAATCATCGCGTTCCCCCCTTCGTTCACGTCGCACTTGGTGCCGCTGCCTTGGAATCGATGAGCTGCGATGGTGCGGTCTGGGACGACTTCGCCACACCCGCCCGTCGAGTACCAGTACGTAGATGGGGGATAACGATCTTGCGGAGCGGTCGAGCGTTAGCGGCGCTGCGCCACCACGAGCGCGTGCGGCGCGGCAGGCGTGAGCGCCGCCGCGGTGCTCAAGACTCCCGCGGCGTGCCGCAATTCCAGCAGAGCGAAAACTGCGATTCGCAGCTTTCTTCACAGCGCGGGCACTGCCAGGCGCCAGCGTCGGTCGCGAGTGATGCTTGCCAATCGCGGAGGATCCGGCCCGCCGAATAAAAGTGCGCATCGTCCAGAACCCACAGCTCCGGATAGCATTCGCTATAGGGCACTCCGCCGCTGGCGGCGAGCATGTGTTCGTTGCGGGTGGTGCATGGGATGCCGTTGCTTTCGAGCAGTGCCTTGGCCAACGCGAGCTGGACGCGTTCACCGAAGTCGAACGTTCGTACTCTCCTCACGAGCTGAGTCTCCGCGAACCTGCAGAAGCCGATGATAGTGGCTACAGGGACGACACGTCGTCCCTGTACTTTGAGAGTCCGCGAGTGCGGCAAAGGTTCTGCGGTCTCGGCGGTTCCGACGCCGCTCGCTTCAGCGCGTCGCTCGCGGCTGATCGAGGTTCATGGACGGGTCGTAATCGCTGCTCGCGATATCCCTGAACGCCAGCATTTGCGGCAGCTTCGCCGACGCGCCGTCGTAGAAGCCGCTCTCGCGGACGAATTCCTTCGGATTGCGGAAGGTGCCGAAGAGAATGTCGAACAGCGGCAGATCGGAATAGTTGAAGTGATGAACGCCCCGGCCGTGATGGACGCTGTGACTCTCTGGTCGCTGGACGATGTATCCGAGCCACTGCGGCGTGCGCACATTCAGATGCTGGAAGATGGCCAGAAACATCGAGGCGTACAGGAAGTAGGTCACCGCCTGCGGGCCCAAGCCGACGATCGTCAGGCTCACGCTGCTCAGGAACGTGAAACCGACGACGTCCAGCGGGCTGAAATAGAAGGCGCCGAAACTATCCAGGCGTTCCGCGCTGTGATGCATCTGATGAAAGGAGCGCCACAGCCAGTGGTTGCGGTGCATCGCACGGTGCCAGACATACACCAGGAGCTCGTAGCTGAGCACTCCGATGACGGCCCCGACGAAGGGATTGAGGTCCGCCAGGTTGAACAGCTGAAACCGGGACAGCGGCTCGCTCCACAGCAGCGGCAGGTAAGACGACAAGAAGAAGTAGAAGGCGAATACCGCCAGGGCCCTCGGTATCCATCCCCTGATCTTGGGCAGGGGGCGCGCTGGGAACAGCGCCTCCAACAGTATCAACGCGCCATAGAGGGCGAGCGCGGTCAGCGAGATAGGGTCCATCAGGATCTGCAATGGCGTGGGCATACGAAGCTCCCGGCTTGTGGCTACAACAGGCGGGCACTCTGTCGAGGGCGGCCGGATCGTGCATGCGGATGAGCTAATCATTGGCTAATGTTTCGATAACGATTGGGCGGTATCCCCTGTTATCGTCGCGCCATGCGGTTGCCGCGCGGGTGTCGCCGGCCTGTCGTCGAAACAAGAAGTGCGAGATCGGCCCAGCATGAAATATCAGGTGGCGGATTACGTCATTGATACCGCCCGCTATCGGATCAGCAGCGGGGAGGCTGCCCTCCCGGTGGAGCCGAAGGTCTTCGACCTGCTCGTGTATTTGATCCAGCATCGAGACCGGGTGCTGTCGCGGGAGGAGTTGTTCCAGAAGGTCTGGGACGGGCGCGAGGTCTCGGACGCCACGTTGAGCAACCACGTCAAGATCGCCCGCAAGATCCTCGGGGACAGTGGTGAGCTGCAGCAGACGATCCTGACGGTTCGCGGCCGTGGCTACCAATTCATCGCACCGGTGAGCGAAGTCGCCGACGGCGGAGCCGATGCGCGTGCCTCGGACGGCGAAAAGCCGCCGTTGCCGCCGTCCACCCCGGCACCCATGAACAAGCCGCGCGCCCCCATGTGGCTGCTGGCGATCGCGGCCATCGTGCTGTGCGCGGCCGGCCTGCTCGGGTGGAACTACTTAGGCCGCTCCGACGCGCCGTCGAGGGCGAACGCGCCCTACATCGTGGTCGTGCCGTTCGATGTTTCTGGCGACGCACCGCAGGTCTGGCGGCCGTTCGCCGACCAGGTCACGCGGGAAATGATTCGCAACCTGCGCAAGATCTCCGGCCTCAGGGTCGTACCCACGCCATCCGCGTTCGCATTCAAGGACAACAAGGCGCGCGACCATATCCGGCGCCAGCTCCCGGACGTGCAGTACGTGCTCGACGGCGTCGTGAGCATCTCGGGGGGCAACGCACTGCGCATCACCGCCGAGCTGGAGGATCTGGAGCAGGGACGGTTGGTCTGGGACAAGGATTACGAGGGGCGCACCGACGATACGAATTTATTCGCGATGCAATCGCAGATCGCGGCGGCGGTTTCGGATTCTCTCAAGGTGGCGATCCTCGATGAGGAGCGGCGCGCACTCGATGAGTTCCCCACCCGCAATCTCAAGGCGTACGAGTTGTACGTCGAGGGCCGGCACGAGTTGGAGCTGCTCAGTCACGAATCCCTGCCCCGCGCGATCGAGTTGTTCAATCAGGCGATCGCGCTGGACAGCACCTTCTTCGACGCCTATATCGCGAGAAGCGACGCGTACAGGCAGCTGTTCGCATACTTCGAGCCGCCGATCAGCATGCTCCCCGCGGTCGTCAATTCGATCGCCGAGGCGCAGCAATTGCGACCCGACTCCGCCGAGGCGTGGTCCTCGCTCGGCCTCACGTATGTGATGGCGTGGCGCTGGAAGGACGCGTGGATCGCGCTGAACAAAGCGAAGCGCAGCGACCCGACGTTGGCGCAGACCGAGCTCGGCTTCGCGCTCTACTACTCCGGATTGGGCGAGCCGGAGCAGGTGAAGCGCGCGTTGGCCGCCGCCAATCGGCTCGATCCGCTCAACGTGGAAATGGCGGATTGGGGCAACTGGGCCTTGTTCATGGTGCGCGAGAGCGAAGCCGCGCGCGTCTGGGTCGAGGAGAAGATCAGACAGCATCCACAGATTGGCGTGATCTATTCAGGCGCCGGCGTCGGCGCGTACATCGCGGGCGATCATGAGCGCGCGGTGAGGCTCGCCGAACGCGGCGCCGAGCTCGATGGGTCGCCCGTCGCCTTGATCATGCTGGCGCAAGCGTATGGCTATGCCGGCAAGACCGAGAAGGTGCTGCCGCTGTTGGAGAAGGCGGCGAGCGCGGGCACGTACACGTGTCCGTACGAGTCGGCGGCGGCTTATTTGAGCCTGAGCGATACGGAGCGCGCCCTCTCGCTGCTGAACGACGCCGTCGAGAAGCGCTCGAACTGCCTCATGTTCCTGCGCACGGATCCTCGGATGGAAGTGCTGCGCCAGGACCCGCGCTATGCGGTTTTGCTCGCTCGCGTGGGGCTCGACGACGCCGCGCTGGCGTCTTACAAGAGATGACGAGCGTCGCTGCGCTCGTCGCAGCCACCATGAGAAATTTCTGTTGAGGCCTCCGCGCGGATCGGGCGACGATGTTCATCCCGCCATCTTCAAGAGCGCGCGCCGTTGACCATCGAGAACGAAGCTGACATCGAAGGGCTGCGCCGGATCGGCGCCATCGTCGCGCGGGTGCTCGATGAGATGCTGAGCGCGGCGCGGCCCGGCATGACGACGCTCGAGCTCGATGCGCTCGGCGAGCAAGCGTTGGCGCGCGCGGGCGCGCGCTCGGCGCCGCGCATCACGTACGATTTCCCCGGTGCGACCTGCATCAGCGTGAACGAGGAGGCCGCGCACGGCATTCCGGGAGCGCGCGTGCTGCGCGCCGGCGACGTCGTGAACGTCGATGTCTCGGCCGAGCTCGACGGTTACTTCGCGGACACCGGCGGCACCACGGTTCTCCCGCCCACGAACGCGACGAAAACGCGTCTGTGTCATGCCGCGCGTACGGCGCTGACCGCCGCGATGGCCGTTGCGCGAGCAGGCCGGCCCTTGAACGGTATCGGCGCGGCGATACAGCAGACCGCGCTGCGCTATGGCTTTCGCGTCATCGAGAACCTCGGCAGTCATGGTGTCGGGCGTGCGCTGCACGAAGAGCCGAAGCACATCGCGGGCTATCACGATCCCTCGGACCGGCGGGTTCTGCACGAAGGGATGGTCATTACGATCGAGCCGTTCATGTCGACGAAAAGCCGCCTCGTCAGCGAAGCCGGCGACGGCTGGACGCTCGTCGGGGCCAAGGGCAACCTGTCGGCTCAGTTCGAGCACACGTTGATCATCACGCGGGGTGCTCCGATCGTCGTGACGACACACTGAGCGGAGAATCCATGATCGTCGTGCTGAACGGCCCGCTGGGCATCGGCAAGTCGACGCTTGCAGAAGCGCTGGCGGAAAGTCTGGACCATTGCGTCATGCTCGATGGCGACCATGTGGTCGCGGCGAATCCGCCCGCGCCCGATGAGCTCGAGCATTTGCATTCGACGCTCGCGCTGCTCGTCGCGCACCATCGCCGCTTCGGGTATCGCCACTTCGTCATCAATCATCTTTGGACGTCGGCGCGGGCGCTGTCAGATCTTCGCGAGCGGTTGCCGGACGTCGATGGCGACTTTCGCTCGTTCCTGCTTACGCTGCCGGCCGAGGAGCATTGGCGGCGCATCGCGGCTCGCGCGAGCGTGCGCGCGCTCGACGAGCGCGAATTCGAGCAGCAAACGTTCGTAGCCGAGCGCGTTGCGCTCGCGGACCGGCTGGATCTCGGCGAGCCCTTCGACGTGTCGGATGCACCGGCGCCTCTCGTGACGAAGCTGCGGCGTCGGTTGGGAATGCCGTGAGGCCTTCGCGGCCGGCGCGACCTGTGCCGGCACGAGTCAGCGATCGCCCGCGCTCGCGTAGATGTCCTTTTTCGCAATCCCGAGCACGCCCATCCGCTTGTGTAGATACGGGCGCCGCACCCCCAGCTCGACAGCCGCCTGGCTGATGTTGCCGTTGTGCTTGCGCAGGATGGCGAGGATGTAGTCGCG
>JAEYXD010000055.1 GCA_023428645.1 Pseudomonadota bacterium | reverse complement strand
CGCGACTCCAGCAGGGTGAAGTACACCTGCGGTTCCGCGACGGGAGGCGGCGTGATCAGAGGCTCGAGCCGGTCGCGCCAGACGCCGGCACGCACGGTATCGTCAATCAGCGTGTGCGACGGTGCTGCGAAATTTTGCGGCATCTGCACCGCGAGCACGCCGCCGGGCGCCAGCGCGTCGACGAGCGCGGGCAACAGTCGCTCGTGATGCGGCAGCCAATGCAGTGCGGCGTTCGAGAAGATCAGATCGACCGGCGCCTCCGGCGTCCATCGCGCGAGACTTTGCCGAACCCAGCGAATGCGACTCGATTCTTCCGCCGCCTTCGCCAGCATCTCCGCGGACTCATCGACACCTGTGACTTCCGCCGCCGGCCAACGCTCCAGCAGCAGACGCGTGACATTGCCCGTGCCGCAACCCAGATCGTAGATGCGGCGCGGCCGATCGAGCGGGACACGCGCAAGCAGATCCAGCGCCGGCCGCAAGCGCGGCTGCGCGAACTTCAAATATTGATCCGGATTCCAGGACATGCTCGTCTCCGCGAGGAATGTGAGCGGACTTGCTGGCAGCAATGCCGGATGGCCACGAGGCATTGCTTCGCGGCTAGAGCACTCGAGCCCGCGATCAACTCGCGGACGGCGACTGTCCGCGCGCGATGTCCTCGCGCAACGTCCGCGCCGCGCGCAGGTAGTGATACGCCGACCATACGTTCGCGAGCGACATGATGCACAGGGCGTACTTCAAGCCATCGGCGCGCGCGATTTCGAGCTCGACGCCGTTCGCCACCATGCTGTTGCGCAAGGCATCGCTGATCACCCCGCTCAGCATCGGACCGACGCCGATGCCGATCAGATTCAGCACGAACAGCAGCAGCGCACCGCTGACCGCACGCTCGCGCACGCCGACGAGCTGATGCGTGGCCGAGATGCTGGGCCCGAGATAGGTCGCGCCGAGCGCGATCGCGGGAATCATCATCGCCATCGATGCGTACTGGTTCGGCAGCAGCAGTGCCAGCAGCCACGCGGGAATGTTGAGGAGCAACGCGTATCCCGGCACCCACATCTGGTAGCGCGGATCGCCGCCGTGACGTTGCGCGAACACATCGCTCAGCTTGCCGCCGAGGAACGTGCCGGCAAGGCCGCCAGCCAGCGTGATGACCGCGAGCGCGCTGCTCGTTTCCGTCAACGACATCCCGTGCGAGCGCATCAGGAATGCCGAGTAGTAGCTGTTCAAGCCATAGGCGACCAACGCGTGCAAACCGGACGCCAAGGACAGATGGCGAAACGAAGGCAAGGAGCCGAGCTTCGTCAGCACGGCCATCGCCTTCGGCGGTTCCTTCGGTGCGTAGCCCGCGGGCTCGGAGAAGCCGCGCGGCGGCTCGCGCAACGTCAGCTTGACGATGATGGCCATCAAGATGCCGGGAATGCCAACGACGTAGAACGCCGCCCGCCAGCCATATTCGTGCGCGACGTAACCCGCGGTCACGAACCCGAGGAACTGGCCCAGATACACGCCGAGCGAATAGATCGATTGCGCGGTCGCGCGCTGTTTCGCTGGGTAGTAGTCGCTGATGATGGAATAGGCCGACGGGTTGCAACCCGCTTCGCCAACGCCGACGCCGACGCGGGCGAGAAACAAATGCCAGAACCCGGTCGCCTTGCCGGTGAGCGCCGTCGCGACGCTCCACACCAACAGCGAGATGCTGATGATGTTGACTCGGCTGTGCCGGTCGGCGAAGCGGGCGATCGGGATGCCGAGCGTCGCGTAGAAGATCGCGAAGGCGACGCCGCTCAAGAGGCCGAGCTCGGTGTCGCCGAAGCCGAACTCCTTGCGGATCGGCTCCATCAGGATCGAAAGGATCTGCCGATCGACGTAACTCAGCCCATAGACCACGAACAGAATGAAAAGAACGTAGCTGCGGTAAGCATTGCTCACCGCGAACGTCGAGGCATTGCTAGGCGTCTGGCCCGTCATCGGCTGCTTCCGTCGTTGCTTGCGAATGCCCCCGTCCTTGGACGTGTGGTTCGCGCGGCGTGGGGTGCATTCGGGCGCAGAATACGACGGCTCTTCTGCGCCCTAAGTCCATATTTGTAAAGCCGAAAGCGACGATGGCCGCCCTGAGGTCACGCGCCCTCGCGCACCCCATCCGTTGCGGTCCGCGATGCGGACGAAGGTGCCAGCGGCCGGATGTCGCGCCACAGATCCGCGTTCGCGATGCCGAGCTTCTCTGGATCGAACGTCGGATCGAGCCCTTGCCCGAGCTGCGCCTCGTAGTCCCTGAGCGCGGCGAGCGCGGGCTTGTGCAGGATGAGAATGCCGATGACGTTCAGCCACGCCATGACGCCGACGCCGATGCTGCCGAGCGCCCACACGCCTTCCGAGCTCCACACCGCACCGAACCCGACCGCCAGCATGATCGCGGCCTTCAGCGCCCACATGGACCAGGCCGGCGCCTTGCTGCGAGCGATGTATTCGAGATTCGTCTCCGCCATGTAGTAGTACGCGACGATCGTCGTGAACGCGAAGAACAGGATGGCGATCGCGACGAAGCTGGCGCCGAAGCCCGTGAACACCGACTCGATCGCCGCTTGCGTGTAACTCGAGCCCGCCGGCGTCGGAATCATTGCGCCCGACGCATCGGCCACGCGCGGCAGATTCTCCGCGAGCACGGCGCCCGTCTCGGGATGGATCACGTTGTAGGCGCCCGTGCTCAGAATGATGAACGCGGTGGAGGTGCAGACGATCGCGGTGTCGAAGTAGATCGAGAATGCCTGGACGTAGCCCTGCTTCGCCGGGTGCGACACTTCAGCGGCCGCCGCGGCGTGCGGTCCCGTGCCCTGCCCGGCTTCGTTCGCGTAGATGCCGCGCTTCACGCCCCATTGAATCGCGAGCCCGAGGATGCCGCCGAACGCCGCGTTCGGATTCCACGCGTTGTCCAGAATCAACATGAACATCTCGGGAACCTTCTCGGCATTGAGCGCCATGACGACGATGGCCATGAGCATGTAACCGAACGCCATGAACGGCACGACGATCTCGGCGAACGTCGCGATGCGCCGCACGCCGCCGACGATGATGACACCCAGCATCGCGACGACCGCGAGACCGCTGACCCACGGCGGAATGCTCCAGGCGTTCGCGACGCTGCTCGCGATCTCGTAGGACTGCACGGTCGGCAGCAGCAAACCAGTCGCGACGATGGCCGAAATCGCAAAGGCGACCGCGTACCAGCGCTGACCCAGGCCACGCTCGAAGTAGTACGCCGGCCCGCCACGATATTGTCCGTGGTTGTCCTTCTGCTTGTAGATCTGCGCGAGCGTGCACTCGATGTACGAGGTGGACGCGCCCAGGAACGCCATCGCCCACATCCAGAAGATCGCGCCCGGCCCACCGGCGGCGATGGCCGTTGCGATACCGGCAATGTTGCCGACGCCGATGCGGCCTGACAGGGACATCGCGAGCGCCTGGAACGAGGACACTCCCGCGGCGGAGGTCTTGCCGGAGGTCGTCAGCCGCAGCATCTCCCGAAAGCCCCGCACCTGCATGAAGCGCGTTCGGATGGAGAAGTACAGACCTGCACCAAGACAGAGATAGATGAGCGGCGAGCTCCAGATGAAACCATCGAGACTGACGACGAACTCACTCACGAACGCCTCCCTCGGTAGCGGACGCGCGAGGATGACACGGCGCGCGGATAGTGGCTACTTGGGCCGGTCAACGCGCGAGGCCGATCTTCTTCGCCTCGCGTCGAAACAGCGCCTGGGCATCGTCGGTAAAGCGAAAGGCCGTGAAAAAGTCGTCGAGCGCATAGCCGGGCCATGCCGCATGGATGCGTGCTGTATACGATCGCGCCTCCTCGATGCGTCCCGCGAGCGCAAGGCACTGAGCCGCGATCGCGACGACGTGCATGTGCGCGTTCGGCCGGCCCGCGGCCTTGAGCGCCCAGACCGCGGCCTCCTCGTAGTTGCCCAGACGCGCTTGCGCCAATGCCTGAGTCGCCAGCATCGCGAACAGCAGCGGATCGAAGGGGCTCAACGCGCGCGACTGCGCGACCGACTCGAGCGCGACGTGCGGGTCGCCCGACTGCGAGTGCACGAATCCCAGCGTGTAGTGCCCCATGGCGAAGTTCGGGCTCAGATCGACGGACGTGCCGATCTCGAGCAATGCCTGCCGCTCCTCGCCTCGCAACCACAACGCGCGTCCCATCGCCCAATGGGCCGCCGGATCGCGGTCGTCCGCCATCAGGCTCTGGCCGGCCGCCTGCAGCGCGAGGTCGACTTGCGCCGGCCGCTCGTGCGGGCGAAACAAGAATGCGTTCTGGAAATACACGAACGACAAGCCCGCGTGCGCGCGCGCGAACGTGGGGTCGAGTTGCGCCGAGGCGTGAAAGAAGTGTTCGGCGCGATCGTTGTCGGGCTGGTTGAAGCGATACAAGTGCCACAGTCCGCGGTGATAGGCTTCCCACGCGTTGAGGGAGCTTGGCGCCTTCAAGATCGCGCGATTGCGCTCCGCGGTTTCGATTTCTTCGGCGATCGACGCGACGATGCCATGACCCAGCCGATCGAGGCCCGTGAGCGCCTCGCTCTCCGGACACTCGAGATCGTCAGCCCACACCACACGGGGATGCCGCGTTTCGGCCAGCTCCACCCGCACCTCGATCCGCCCTTCACGACGCTGCACGGTGCCGCTTGCCAGATAATCGACACCGAGCAGCCGCGCCGCCTCCTCCGGCTCCACGTTGCGATCGCCGAGCGAGAACGCCGTGCCGCGCGCGATCACGAACAAGGTTCGCAGCTTCGCGAGCCGCGTGATGATGTCGTCGGCCAGGCCATCGCCGATGCGGCTGCGGGCCGTGCCCGCCGGACCGAGCTCCAGAAACGGCATCACGCAAATCGAGGCCCTGCGGGTGAGCGCCGGATCGGGCGGCGCCGACGCTGGCGGCGGCTCGGCCGAGAGGACGCGGGGTTCGGCGCTGCGCTGCGCGTCCTTCGCGCGTCGCCACGCCTCGCGAATGCCGATCCATTCGAGCCCTTCGAGCTCGAACAGCCGGATCGTCGCGGCCAAGTGCGCTTCGGCCTCGCGGACGCGGCCTTGTCGGACGAGCGCCGTCAACAGCCGCTCGTGCGCGACGCGCTCGAACGGATCGACCTCGAGCCAGCGCGCCAGGTGTTCGAGCACTTCGGGCGCTTCGGGCGGCAGCCGGTCCACGATCGTCTGCAAGACGCTGACGTGCGCGGTACGCAGTCGACGGCGCTCGGCGCCCAACCATTGCCCGAACAGCGGGCTGTCGTCGATCTGCAAGTCTTCGAGGAGCTCGCCGCGAAACAAGGCGGCGAGCGCGAGCAGCCGCGAAAGATCGAGCGCTCCCGGGTCCGCATTCGAGGCGCGAGTGATCCGCAGCACGTCGACATCGCAATCGTCCAGATCGAGCGCGACCGCATCACCGCGCGTCACGACGCGCTGCCGATCGTCGTCATCGAGGACACTGCGCAGGCGGCTCAAGCACCAGCGCAGCTCACCTCGCGGATCGCTCGGCACATCCCATAGCAGCTCGCAGAGTCGACTGCGCGTCACTTCGCGGTTCGACAACGCCAGGAACGCGAGCAAGGCTCGCACCTTGCGGGATTTCGGCAACGGAACATCGACGCCGCCACGTGACAGACGCATGGGGCCGAGCATCGTGAGGCTCACCCGCGACTGCTCCGCCGAACGACCCGCGCGTTGCGTTTCCACGCTTATTCCCATGTCTGCGACCACGCCTTCGATCCAGCATCGTCACACCGTCAGCTCGAAGCGATCAAGCCGGCCGAAAGGCACACCCGGCGTGCGCCCGCGCTGATCCCAATACTTTCATCGGAGTGGGCTTTCATCGGAGTGGCTGTCATGAGCAGAGTGCTTGCCTTGATCTACGGCGTCGTCATGTACGCCCTGTTTTTAGTAACGTTTTTATACGCTGTCGGCTTTGTCGGCAACCTGCTGGTACCCAAGTCGATCGATTCGGGACCCGCGAGCCCCTGGCCGCTTGCCGTCCTCGTCAATGCCGGCTTGTTGGCGATCTTCGCCGTGCAACACAGCGTCATGGCGCGGCCGGCCTTCAAGCGCTGGTGGAC
>JAEYXD010000230.1 GCA_023428645.1 Pseudomonadota bacterium | reverse complement strand
CCACACACGATGGCGTGCCATTCATGGCCGGCGGCGATTCGCCACACTCGCGCGCCACTTGCTTCGAGATCGTCATGAGCAGCATTCAAATCGTCGGTCGGCGCAGCTCTCCATACACGCGCATGACGCTGATCTTTGCGGAAGCGCTGCAGCTGCCTTACGAGTTCGTACCCATCTACGACATGACGGAGCTCGAGCGCGACGGGTACGCCGGCAATCCGGCACTGAAGCTACCCATTCTTCGTCGCGGCGCAGCTGTGCTGTTCGGCACACTCAACATCTGTCACGCCCTCGCGGAGACCGCGCAATGCCCGGCCGACATCGTGTGGCCCGAGCAGCTGCGCGATGATCGATCACGCAATGCGCAAGAGCTCGTGTGGCACTGTCTGAGCGCGCAGATTCAAATCATCATGGGCACGCTCGTCGGCAAGCTGCCCGCTGACAATGTGTTCTTCGTGAAGCTGCGCACGGGAATGGCAAACTCGTTGCAGTGGCTCGACGCGCATCATGCGAGCACGATCGGGGCGCTGCCGCCACGGGACCTGAGCGTGTACGAGGTCGCGCTGTTCTGCCTCGTCGAGCACCTCGACTGGCGAGGCACGATGAGTGTCGATGCATATCCGGCCTTGCGGGAGTTCACACGAACCTTCGGCGCCACGACGCCCGCGCGGCGCACGCCGTATCAGTTCGACACGCGGCCGCAACCCTAGACGAGCTGCTGCAGCGAGCCCGGAACCTCGGCGAACACCGGCGCATAGCACCGATATGGATATCGGCAAGTTGCGCGACGCTCTGCTCGGTGGCGTGTTGGCCATGATCGGGGCCGACAGCGGCGCCGCCGATCCCAACGAACTCACGGCCGCGCGCGTGCGCATGGTCGAGCAACAACTGGCCGCGCGCGATATCGACGACACGCGCGTGCTTGCGGCGATGCGCCGGGTGCCCCGGCATCGATTCGTCCCCGCCAGCGAACAACGCCACGCCTACGCCGACACGCCGCTGCCGATCGGCGCGAGTCAGACGATCTCCCAGCCATACATCGTCGCTTTGATGACGCAACGGGTGCGACCCACCGCGGGCGACATCGCGCTCGAGGTCGGCACCGGTTCTGGCTATCAGGCCGCGGTGCTCGCCGAGATCGTCGAGCAGGTGTATTCGATCGAGCTCGAGCCGGAACTCGCGGCGCGCGCGGCGCTCACCTTGGACGAGCTGGATTACCGCAACATCGAGACGCGCGTCGGCGATGGCTACGCCGGCTGGTCCGAGCACGCGCCCTTCGACATCATCGTCGTCACCGCCGCGCCCGATCACATCCCGCAGCCGCTGCTCGATCAATTGAAACCGGGCGGCCGCATGATCGTGCCGGTAGGACCGCGGCTGGTCAGCCAGCAGCTGCAACTCATCGAGAAGGACAGCGCCGGCAGGCTGCGCACGACGGATATTTCTCCCGTGCGCTTCGTGCCGCTAAGGCGCCCCGAGCGCGATCCTCATTGATCGATCGCACCAGGACATTTTCGAATTTTCGAATCAACCACTTAGCCAGCGCCGCCTCCGCGGCACCCAGAACGCGCGGACGGCGGGACCATTGACGCGACTGCCGCTTGTCAGCATTCTTGCCGCCGCGTTGAGTTTCCCTTCGGGGAATTGAAATGGGAACCGGGTGAAGCCCGGGCTGCCCCCGCAACTGTAAGCGGCATATCCCGCATCACGAGGCCACTGAATCCAATGGGTTCGGGAAGGCGATGCAGGAACCACATACCGCGAGCCAGGAGACCTGCTCAACGCTGTCGTCCATTCGATCGGCCGGGGTGCGCCGAACGAGCGGGTCATCCGAGTGACGACGGGTCGTGAATCCTCGTGATTCACCTGTGTCGACATCGCTCGGAGAACTTCTGTGTTTGCTTCGCATCGCCCCATTCAGGCTCGCGGTCTGCGAGTCGTTATTGCCCTTGGTCTCGCCACATCGACGGCTGTCGCCGCCGATCAGGAATCCATCGCCCGTATCGTCGTGACGGCGACGCGCGCGCCCGCCGACCTTGCCTCGGTCGGCGACTCGATCACCGTGCTCTCGGCGGAGCAGACGCGCGAATCGCAAAAGACCACCGTCGCCGACCTCTTGAGCATGACGCCGGGTGTGGGCGTGAGCCGCAACGGCGGGCTCGGCGGCACGACGTCGCTGCGCATTCGCGGCGCGGAAACCGATCACACCGTCGTCCTGATCAATGGCGTCAAGCTGAACGATCCGGCGTCGGTCGGCGGCGCATTCGACTTCGCGAATTTGCTCATCGACGATGTGTCGCGGATCGAAGTGCTGCGCGGCGCGCAGTCGACGCTGTGGGGCAGCCAGGCAATCGGCGGCGTCGTGAACATCGTCACGCCCGAGCCGAGCGGCCCGCTCACGACGACGCTCGACGTGCAAGGCGGATCGCTCGGCACACTGCAAGCGATGGCACGTGCGCAAGCCGGCAGTGAGCGATTCGGCTGGCGCGTCGGCGTCGGCTATCTGACGACCGACGGCATCTCGGCGTTCGCCGCAGATCGCGGCGGCCGCGAAGACGACGGCTATCGCAACCGCGGCGTGAGCGCGCAAGGCGTGTGGCAGCTCGTGGACGGCGTGCGCCTCGAAGCACGCACGACGTGGTCGAGCGCACATGCGGAATTCGACGGCTTTCCGCCGCCCGTCTACAGCTTCGCCGATACGCCTGAATACGGCACGACGGACGAATGGGTGAGCTACGCGGGCGTCAGGATCGATTCGTTCGGCAACCGCCTGCAGCACCGCATCGGCGTCGCGCACACGGACACCGATCGCAAAAGCACCGACCCGGCGTCCAGCGTGCCCACGACGCTCGACGCGCAAGGCACGAACGTGCGTTACGAGTATCAAGGCACGCTCACCCTGAACGAGCGCATCAGCGGCGTGTTCGGCATCGAGCGCGAGCGGTCGGCGCTGACGACCTCGGCACCGACGACGTTCGAGCCGAATCCGATCCCGCTCGATCGTGACGTCGTGCTGGACAGCATCTACGCGCAGGTGCAAATCGCGCCGCTGCGCGGGCTGACGCTGACCGGCGGTCTGCGCTACGACGATCACGAAACCTTCGGCGACAACACGTCCGCGCAGCTCGCGGCGGCGTGGTCGGTCACGACAGCGACGCTGCTCCGCGCGAGCTACGGCGGAGGCTTCAAGGCACCGACGCTGTATCAACTCTACAGCCAGTACGGAACCCCGACGCTCGACCCGGAAGATGCCAGGGATTGGGACGTCGGCGTCGAACAGCGCTTGTTCAAGGACAGGCTCGTCGTGTCCGCGACGTACTTCGAGCGCGAGATCGACAACATGATCGATTTCGTGTCGTGCTACGGCGGCGCGATCGCGCCGAATTGCGCCGCGCAGCCCGAGGGCTATTACCAAAACCTCGCGCGGACGCGTGCCGATGGCTACGAGCTCGCACTGACGGGGCAGCTCGCCGAGCGCCTCTCGTTCACCGCGAACTACACGGGCCTCGATGCACGCGTCGACACCCGCGCGTCCGCGAACTTCGGCAACGAGCTGGCACGCCGGCCACGCGATGCGGCGGCCGCGGCGCTGACGTACGCGTGGCGGATTCCGCTAACGACGACGCTCGCGGCGCAGTACGTCGGCCGGAGCTTCGACGATGTCGCGAACCGGACTGTGCTGCGCGCATACACGCTCGTCGATCTGCGGGCGTCGTACCGGTGGTCCGATCGCATCGAGCTCTACGGCCGCATCGAGAACGTGCTCGACGAGGCCTACGAAACGGTGAGTCGCTACGGCACGCTCGGGCGCACCGCGTACATCGGCGTGCGCGTGACGCCGTAGCCTTCCGTGGCTGCCCTCTTGCGGGATCCGACATGCCATCGCTGATGATTCAGGGCTGCGGTTCCGACGTCGGCAAGACGGTGCTCGTCGCGGGACTGTGCCGGCTGCTGGCGAATCGGGGCTGGCAGGTGCGGCCGTTCAAGCCGCAAAACATGTCGAACAATGCCGCCGTCGCCGCGGACGGCGGTGAGATCGGGCGCTCGACGGCATTGCAGGCGCTCGCCTGTCGCGTGCCGCCGAGCGTCGACATGAACCCGATTCTGCTGAAGCCCCAGAGCGATCAAACGGCGCAATTGATCGTGCGCGGCGAGCGCGTCGGTGAATTTCAGGCACGCGCGCACGGACGCGACAAACGCGAGCTGCTCGAGATTGCGGTCGCGAGCCATCGCGCGCTCGCGCAGGCCGCCGACTGGGTCGTCGTCGAAGGCGCGGGCAGCCCGGCCGAGACGAATTTGCGGCAGCACGACATCGCGAACATGGGGTTCGCGCACGCGGCGGACGTGCCGGTGGTACTCGTCGGCGACATCGATCGGGGCCACGTGATCGCGTCGCTCATCGGCGCCCACGCAGTGCTCGAGGAGGCGGATCGCGCCCGCATTCGCGGCTTCATCATCAACAAGTTTCGCGGCGACCTGGCGCTGTTCGACGCGGGCCTCGCGACGATCGAGCAGCGGACGGGGTGGCCGAGCCGCGGCGTCGTGCCCTGGATGCCACAGGCCATGTTGTTGCCAGAAGAAGATGCCCTGCGCATGGAAGTCGCCGCATCGCATGGCACGGGCGCCACGCGTGTCGCTCACATCGGCGTCGTGCGGCTCGCGCATATTGCGAACTGCGACGATTTCGATCCGCTACTGCACGAGCCTGACGTACGCTTGCGCTTTCTCGATCCGCGCGAACCCCTGCCCTTCGATCTCGATCTCGTCATCCTTCCGGGCAGCAAGTCGACGATCGCGGACCTCGCGCTGCTGCGCGATTGCGGCTGGCAGCACGATCTGCACGCGTATCTGCGTCGCGGCGGGCGCGTCCTCGGCATCTGCGCGGGCATGCAGATGCTCGGGCATGCCGTCCGCGACCCGCAACGCATCGAGGGCGCGTGCGACGCGATCGACGGCTTCGGGCTGCTCGACCTCGTGACGGAAATGACGGCGACCAAGGTAGTGCGTGAGGTTCGTGGCACGGAAGCGGCGACGGGCGCACGGGTCAGCGGCTATGAGATGCACATCGGCCGCTCCAGCGGCCAAGGCATGTTGCGACCCATGATTCACTTCGACGACGGCAGCTGCGATGGCGCCCTGAGCGAGAACGGTCGCGTGTTCGGCTGCCACCTCCACGGCCTGTTCCACTCGAGAGCCTACCGCGCGGCGTTGCTGCAGACATTCGGTGTTCGATCCGATGGCGTCGATCAACACGTGCGCACGAATGCCGCGCTCGACGAGATCGCGGCGACGCTCGAACGCTCGCTTGCCGTCGACGAGCTGCTCGCCATCGCCGAAGGCGCTCGGTCAGCACATCGCCGGTGATTTTCGGACGACAGCAACGCGGTGGAACCTTGGCGCAGTCGTTTCATTGTTGGGTCATGCGCGCTGAAGGACAGCGCGACACCTCTAACTCATATCAGGAGGTCACACCATGACGACTGTTACCGGACATACCCAAGCGATTCGCGCGAAGAAGGTGATCGGCACCCACGTCAAGGATCAAAGCGGCGCGACGATCGGCAAGGTCGAGGACATCGTGCTGGACAAGCTGTCGAACAACATCATGTTCGCGGTCGTGGGCTTCGGCGGGTTCCTCGGGATGGGCGAGAAGTTTCATCCGCTGCCGTGGAGCGTGCTGGACTACGACGAGAACGCAGGCGGCTATGTCGTGAACCTGACGAAGGATCAACTCAAGAACGCACCGGCGTACACCCTGGAAGAGCTCACCGCGGGTGACGGCACGCAGTTCCGCACGCAGGTGTACGACTACTACAACGCGCCTCGCTATTGGTGAGAACGCGTCGGGATCGGTGCGGGCGCCGCGCCGCGCGGCCGCGCCGATCCTTCTTGAGGCGCGCGCCGCCGCTGCTTGTAACGCAGCCGGCGCCAGCCGATGACGACGCCGATGCTCGACAGCACCGCGCCGCCGAGCGAAAAGGCGATCACCACGATGTCCCACAGCGGGCGCCGCTGCCACAACCACCACAGATCGAACGAGTGCAAGCCGTTATAGAGCCAGCGGTACGCGCGATTGGTCCGCGTGCTGCGCTCCAGGATCTCGCCCGTGCGCGGATCGAGATGAAACCAGGTCCGCTGTTCGTCATCGAAGCGCACGCGGAGCGCCGGCAGCGGGCGCCCGCCTCGCTCGGGCCGACGCGCGTAGTAATAGTCGTCGTAGTCGGTGAGCGTCCGCGCCTCGACGATGCGCGCGCTCGGTAACAACTCGGACGCCCGTTCGAGCATGGCCTGGCCCTGCGGGAACTCGACCGCAGCGGCATTGCCCGCGACGATGCGCAGCGTACCGTCGCGATCCGTCACGCGATAGAACGCCTGCCCGGCGTAGTGAAACAAGACGGCCTCGATCGCGTCCGCGCCAAAGCCCTGCGCCGGAACCTCGAAATCGCTCGCCTGCAGCGATCGTCCGGCGAAGACCAGTGCCTGCGCCTCGCTGGGCTGCGATGACGGATTCAGGCTCAGTGGATTCATCGACATCAGGCCACTGAACACCCACGTCACCGTCACGAGCCCGAACGTGATGCCAGTCAGATAGTGCCAGCGCATCAGGCCGCGATACGGCACGTGCGACTTGCCGGGTTGCGGCCGACGCTTCCACCGCAGCAGCCCGATCCACAGCCCGGTGACGGCGATCACGACGCCGCCGAAGGACACGATGTCGACGAGCCATTCCCATGCGAGCGGATACTTGCGGATGAACGTCGGATACAACCAGTGCGTCACCGCGCCGAAGTAGTTCAACACGCGTTCGGTCGAGTGCGTGTCGCGCACGACCTCCCCGGTGCGTGAGGACACATACAGGTTCGTCCCGTCTTCATCGTGCAACGCATATCGCAGCAGCGGTCGATGCGCGTTGAGCCCTCCCGACACGGTCCATTGGTCGGTGTGCACGGCGCCTTCGTATTCGATCGCGCTGATGTCGTGGCCGCGGCGGGCGCTGAATGCCGCGGCGGCGGCCTGCCCCATCGGCGGTGTGACTTCGCGCAGCACGGTGCCGTCGTCCGCGAAGACGACGCGCGGCTGTGCCCCACCGACATGCACGACGTACGCGGGCCGGCCGAGAATCATGACCAGACGAATGGAGCGCGGCACGCCGATGCCTGCCGATGCCTCTTCGATAGCAAGCGCCTCGATGGTGCTCGGCGTGGCGCGTGTCGCGAAGTCTCGCGGCTCGAGGCGCGCGACCGCCTCGCCCGGCGTGAGCCGTACAGCGGCCGATGTCAGCGGTTGCGCGCCGGCAAGCCGTTCCGGACGTGTGAGCTCCGGAAACGGCACGTACATCATGAAGATGCCGCTCACGAACCACAGCGCGAAGAACAGGCACAACGAGATGCCCATCCAGCGATGCCACAGAAACAACTGACGCTTCCAGCTCATGCGGTGCGATCCGAGTCAGTCAGCAGCCGCGGGCGGCGTTCATTCGCGTCAGAACCGATAGCGCGCCTGCAGCTCCCACGTGCGCGGCATGCCAAGAATGTACTGCGCGCCGCCATAGGACGACTGCGCGTATACCTTGTCCGTGGCATTGCGAACGTGCGCACCGACCGTCACCGCGTCGCTGACCGCCCAGTCCACCGCGGCGTCGAGGATCGAATAGCTCGGCAGCACGGCCGAGTTCGAATCGTCCATGTAGCGCTTGCCCACATGCCGCAGCCCGGCCCGTGCGCGCCAGTCTTCGAGGAACTGCCAGCTCACCCACAGATTCGCGAGCCGCTCGGGCACGCTCCTCGGCGTATTGCCGGTGTTGTCGCCGAAGGCCTCGTACTCGGCATCGAGCAGCGTGGCGTTCGCATCGATGCGCCAGCGATCCGTGATCGTGTACGCAAGCGATGCTTCCACACCGCGTGAAGATTGCTCGCCAATCTGCGCGACGTCGTCCGGATCGGGGGTCTCGAGGATGGGCGCAACGAGATCCTCTTTCACGATGTCGTACAGCGCCAGCGTCCACTCGAGATGATTCGCGAACAGCTGCTGCTTCACGCCGATCTCGATCTGCTTGCCGGTCGTGAGCTTGCGCGTCGCATCGGTCGCCGACAACGACGCGAGCGAGCCGATCGGATCGACCGCCGTCGCGTACTGCGCGTACAACGACAGCGTCTCCACGGGCTGGAACACCGCGCCGACGCGCCAGGTCGTTTCCTTGAAGGTGGCCCCAAATTTCGCGCGCGTGACGAGGTTCGTGCGCTCGTAGTCGTTATCGTCATAGCGAGCGCCCGCGATGAACGACCAGCGCTCGTTCAACTCGAAGCGGTTCTCGAAGAACAGCGAGTACTGACTCGTATCGGTGTCGTACTTGGGAAACGTACCGGCCACATTGATGAACCGGCCGGGATCGAAGCCGCGCACCGGGACCGTCGAATCGCCGCCGTACGGCGCGTTGTTGACGTGCTGGAAGTCCACGGAGTTCACGTCGAACCCGATGACGAACGTGTTCCGGCTCGCGCCGATGTCGTGGCTCGACTTCAGATCGAAGCGGTTACCGATCTGCTCCTGGTGATGATAGATCTCGATGTAGTACAGCCGCTCGACGGTGTTCGCCGCCGCATCCAGGTAGTACTCCTCGACGTTGCGCCAATGCCGGTCGCTGTCCAGGGCGTAGGCCGTATTCCTCAAGGTGAGGTGCTGATTCACGGCCCATTCGACGCTCAGGCGCGTCGAGCTGTCGTCATAGGCAATGCTGCTGTCGCCGATGTTGTAGTTCAGCTTGCGCAGCGACTCATCGATGCGTCCGTCGCGCAGCGGGGTGCCGAAGTACTGCATTTGCGTCACGTCACTGACATCCGTCGCGAGCGCGATGCGGACGTTCTCGACGGGCTGCCACAGCGCGCTCGCGGATAACGAGAGGCTGTCCGAATCCCCGCGCTCGACCCAGTTGTCGGCCTCGCGGTAGCTGGCATCGAGCCGGTACGCGAACTTCGAGCCGACCGGCACGTTCACGTCGAGCGCCGCGTTCAGGCGGCCGTCGGCGCCGCCGCCGACTTGGACTTCGCCTTCGTACCGACCCAAGCGCGCCTTGCGCGGTACCACATTGATGACGCCACCGATCGCGCCCTGCCCGTACATCACCGACGCGGGGCCGCGCAGCACCTCGATGCGTTGCGCCGCCCATGTGTCGAAGGGAAACGTGACCGTGCCGGCGCCGACGAACAGCCGCACGCCGTCGTACAGCTGCATGATCGAGCTGTGGCCGACGAAGCCGCGGGCGCTCATCGCGGAGCCGCCGTCGCCCGGCGAGGCGTCGTTGCTCAAGCCGGTCGCGCGGGTGATCGCCTCGACGACGGTCGAGTCGCCGCGCTGACGGATGAGCTCGCCGTCGATGAGCTCGACGCTCGCCGGTGTTTGGAGTGGAGTAATGTCAAGACGCGATCCGGTGGTCGCGACATCGGACAGCGTCGTTTCGACGCGCTCGCCGAACACGGTGACGCCTTCGACGGCATCCGCGTCACGCTCGGCGGCATTGGCATGGGCGGCCAGCACGGCCGCGATGACGAACGACAGCTTCTGAATTCTCATGAGGGTTCAGGTTTCACGAAGGAGCGGTGGCGCGCTTGGTTGGATTGCTCGACGCGCGCGGGGGGCGAAGACTTCGCGATCGGCGTCGGTAACGGAAGTACGTTACGGTTGATTAACGTCACAAAAACGTAGCGGCACGAAGGTGTTACGTGGCGAGGCCGCATCTCCGGCCCACGGGCTGCGGGACGCCGGGAACGCGCCTCGACGCGAGGCGTTGATCAAGCTGGAGGTATCGTCATGTCCCCAGAAGAGCTCACCCGCAGAGACCAGCTAGAGGAAGAAATCGAGGCGCTGCGCCAGGCGCGCCGCCGAGATCAGGCCCTACTCCGATCGCCGGTTGCCGCGCCGTCGGGATATCCGAAGAAGGATCTGCGCCGGGACTGCCTCGAGGCGAAAGAAGAATTTCTGCACCGCGGCTGATCGCGCCGGGCGGCGAGCAGCGGTAGGCTGCGGGGCGTGTCGCCTCTCACCTGCCTCGCCGCCGCGTTGGAAACGCCCTCACCTTGGCTCGAGCCTCATGTGCCGCTCGCGCGACGCTTGCTGCAGGCCGGCAAGACCGCGTCCGTCGCTGCGGCATTGAATGGCGCGCGGGACGCGTCGGCGCCCGTCCGCTTCGTGGAACACGCCGCCCTGCCCGCGGGTGACGCCTACGAATCGTTCATCCATCGCACGGCGTCCGTGCCGACGCGAGACAACGTGCACGATCTTTTCAATGGAATGATGTGGCTGCGCTACCCGCTCACGAAGGGGCGCTTGAACGAGCTGCAAGCGGGCCACATCGCCGTGCACGGCATCGGCGGGACGCGCGGGCCGCTGCGCGATGCCCTGACCCTGTTCGACGAAAACGCAGCGATCCTACAGGCGCCCGCCATTCTCGTGAATGCGCTGCGCGAGCGGGACTGGACGACGTTGTTCGTCGACGAGCGTGGCGCGTGGCAAGCCGCGCGGCTCGTCATCTTTGGTCACGCACTGCTCGAAAAGCTGATGCAGCCGCGCAAATCCATCACGGCCCATGTGTGGCTCGTCGCGGAGCTGTCGGACGAGGCCATCGCGGCGACGCTCGAAGCGGCGTCCCTCGCGGCCAAGCCGTTTCTGCCCCTGCCGGTGCTCGGTATTCCGGGGTGGTCGGCCGCCAACGAAGACCCGGACTTTTACGCCGACGCCGATGTGTTCCGACCATTTCGCCGCGCCTGAGTCGCACGACGTGTCGAACCGGGCGCCGCTCGTTCGTATAGAGCTCGAGAGTCGGCAGCGGGCCGACGCAGAGGAAGGGCCATGAAGAACTATCTATTGAGCGTGTGTTACCCGGAAGGCGGCTCGCCGCCGCCCCCTGATGCGCTTGCGAAAATCATGCAGGACGTCGACGCGGTGAATCGCGAGATGCAAGCCGCCGACGCGTGGGTGTTTGCCGGCGGGTTGCACCCGCCGAGCTCGGCGACGGTCGTCCAGCTGCGCAACGGCGAGGTGCTCACGACGGACGGACCTTTCGCCGAGGGCAAGGAGTACCTGGGCGGCTTCACGATCGTTCGAGCGCCGGATCTCGACGCGGCGCTGACCTGGGCGCGCAAGCTGGCCCGCGCGATTCCCGGAGTCGGCATCGAGGTGCGGCCATTCGAGGACTCGTGCACCGACCACGAGGGCTGAAGTGCACGGCGCAGGCGACATCGAGCACGTCTTTCGTCAGGAATACGGACGCGTCGTCGCCGTATTGATTCGCGCCTTCGGCAGCATCGATGTCGCCGAAGAAGCGGCGCAGGACGCGTTTGCCGAAGCCGTGAGGCGCTGGCCGTCCGCGGGGATGCCGCCCAGCCCCGCCGGATGGCTCATCACGACGGCGCGCCATCGGGCGATCGACCGCCTGCGCCGGGAAGGCTCCCGCGAAGCGTGCCAGGCGGCCGCCGCGATGCTGCTCGACCACGACCCGCCCGAGGAGGACGAGACCGTGCGCGACGATCGCTTGCGACTCATCTTCACGTGTTGTCATCCGGCGCTCGCGCCGAACGTGCAGGTCGCGTTGACACTGCGCATGCTCGGCGGACTCACGACGACCGAGATCGCTCGCGCGTTCCTCGTGCCGGAGGTCACGATGGCCCAACGGCTCGTGCGCGCCAAGGCGAAGATTCGCGACGCGCGCATCCCGTATCGGGTGCCGGAGGCGGCGGAGCTGCCGGAGCGCTTGCGTGCGGTGCTCGCCGTCGTCTATCTCATCTTCAACGAAGGCTACACGGCGAGCGCCGGCGCACGGCTCGTGCGAGAGGAACTGTGCGACGAAGCACTGCGGCTCGGGCGCTTGCTCACGCAACTTCTGCCGGATGAGCCGGAGGTGTCGGGCCTGCTCGCGCTCATGCTGCTGATCGATGCGCGGCGCGCGGCCCGCGTCGATGCGCACGGCGCGCTCGTGCCGCTGCATGAGCAAGAGCGGTCGCGATGGGACCGCGAACGCATCGCCACCGGGCTCGCGATCGTGCGCCAATGCCTCGCGCGCAATCGTCCGGGGCCATATCAGATTCAGGCGGCGATCAATGCCGTCCATACCAGTGCGCCGAGCGCGGCGGCGGTCGACTGGCGCCAGATCCTGCGGCTCTACGATCAATTGCTCGTCGTCGAGCCGACGCCGATCGTCGCGCTGCATCGCGCCGTCGCGGTCGCGGAAGTCGAATCCGCCGCCGCGGCGCTCGAGCTCGTGGAGGCGCTGCCGCTCGAGCGTTACCACGTATTCCATGCGATTCGCGCGGACCTCCTGCGTCGGCTCGGCCGCGACACCGCGGCAGCCGCGGCCTACGACGCAGCGTGCGCGCGCACGAGCAACACGACCGAACGGGAATTCCTGATGCGGCGTCGCGCGACCCTGCTGAATGCGAGCGGGCCTGCAGTGTGACCGCTCCCGTGGACGGCGTTCGCAAGCCTTGACGGCGAGTTCTGGTAGATTGCCGCGCACGCAAACAAGAACGCTGGCTCACCGGAGCTTCGATGCAACGAGTCACCATCTCCCTCGAGCCCGCGCTCGCGCTCGAATTCGATCGCTACGTGCAAGCGCGCCGCTGCCAGAATCGCTCCGAAGCGATGCGCGATCTGGTGCGCGAAGCCGTGGGCGAACGGCGTGTCGAGCTGCTGCCCGCGGCCGCGTGCATCGCCAATCTCTCCTATGTCTACAACCATGGCGTGCGCTCGCTCGCGAAGCGCCTGATGTCGATGCAACACGAGCATCACGACCTCGTGATCTCCAACACGCGCGTCCACCTCGATCACGACCATTGCATGGAGACGCTGATCCTGAAAGGGTCCGCGAAGGAAGTACAGGCGCTCGCCGATGCGATTCGCGCCGAGCGCGGCGTGCGCTTCGGGTCGATCAATCTCATCCCCGTCGAGCGCAACGATCACCATCACCACACCCATAGCCACCGCCACGCCGGTCACATCCATTTCTCGCCGGTGCGCGGCTAGCCGTCGAACTCTCATCCCGGCTCCCGCGAGCACCACGACCTGGGCGTATGACATTTCTTTGTAATGCTCTTACGGCACGCCGCCCCGCTCCGCCTGTATAAAGAGCCTCCCGGCCGTGCCGGGTCGCTGCATTCACAACGAAGAATCATGGGGGGCATTCGAGCGATGCGAGCATTGGGCGCACAACGTCGGATCAGCGCTGCCGCGATCGCTCCCTCGATCGGGTGCATCGGGCTGCTCCTGCCGGCGCTCGCGCTCGCGCATTCGGTGAGCGAGCAGGCACAGCAGCGCATGCTGCTCGGCGGTTGGGTGGAAGCGGCCTGGATCGGCGCCGAGCACATGCTGACCGGCTACGATCATCTGCTCTTCCTGCTCGGCGTCATGCTGTTCCTGCGCAGCTTCATGCAGATCGTGACGTTCATTACGGCGTTCACCGTCGGACACACGATCACGCTGCTGTTCGCGACGCTCGCGGGCATCACCGCGAACCCCTATCTCGTCGATGCCGTCATCGCGCTCACCGTCGCGTACAAGGCCATCGAGAACCTGGACGGATTTCGCCGCTGGCTCGGCGTCGCGAGCCCGAATCTGCTCGCGATGGTGTTCGTCTTCGGCTTGATCCACGGCTTCGGGCTCTCGACGCGCCTGCAGGAAATGACGCTCGCGCGCGACCCGGATCTGGTCGGCAAGATCCTCGCGTTCAATGTCGGCGTCGAGCTCGGGCAGATCGCCGCGCTGACGCTCATGACGCTCGTCGTCGGCGTGTGGCGATC
>JAEYXD010000214.1 GCA_023428645.1 Pseudomonadota bacterium | reverse complement strand
GCTGAAGAGCTGCGGCCTCATTGAAGCTTCAGCAGCCGATTGCGTCTCGCCAGTACGTTGCGGTTTCCGCAGCTGAAGAGCTGCGGCCTCATTGAAGCGTCGCCGAGAGCGGCGGCGATAGCTCGCTCACCGCTGGTTTCCGCAGCTGAAGAGCTGCGGCCTCATTGAAGCAATGTGCGCGCCTGGCTCTCGGTCGACGATTGCCGGATGCTTCCGCAGCTGAATAGCTGCGGCCTCATTGAAGCATCTCAGTACGTCGGGCAAGTGATCGTGGCCGTGCGGCTTCCGCAGCTGAATAGCTGCGGCCTCATTGAAGCTCGAAGATCCATGCGGGCTTTGCCTTGAGCGCTTCCAGCTTCCGCAGCTGAATAGCTGCGGCCTCATTGAAGCCCGAACTCGACGTGCTTGGTCTTGAAGATCTCTGGAGGCTTCCGCAGCTGAATAGCTGCGGCCTCATTGAAGCGACATCAACGACAACCGCACGATCGTCCCTGCGGCAGGCTTCCGCAGCTGAATAGCTGCGGCCTCATTGAAGCTGAGCGAGCGCGGGACCGAAGGTGTCGGCTTCTCGTTGCTTCCGCAGCTGAATAGCTGCGGCCTCATTGAAGCAGCACCTCGAGCTGGCCCCAGGTGAACCCCAATCGGCTTCCGCAGCTGAAGAGCTGCGGCCTCATTGAAGCCACGACCCAATGGCGCGCTGCCATCTCGTGAGCAACGAGGCTTCCGCAGCTGAATAGCTGCGGCCTCATTGAAGCTCTGGCGAGAGAACGCCAGCACCGATACGCGCGTCCGCTTCCGCAGCTGAATAGCTGCGGCCTCATTGAAGCGTGCAAGGGCACGAGCAGGGGATGCGCTACGGGATGGCTTCCGCAGCTGCTCGTACACCACGCCGCGGGACGCGACCGTTCGCCTTTGCGGTAGTGTTCGCTTGGCAGTCGGCTTTGAACAAGCTCGTTGACTGAAATCCCGTGCACTTCGCGGCGGATCGTCTAAGCTTCAGCGCGGTCGGTCAATCACCTTAAGGGAGCATCGACATGGCTAAGGGCCAACAACAAAAGAAGCAGGAAAAAAAGAAACCGGCGAAGACTTTGGAGGAAAAGCGCGCGGCCAAAAGAGAGAAGAAGGCTAGCCGTCGCTGAGCATCTTCGTTTCTGGATCTGAGCGATTATCGGTCGACTACTGCCAGGCGGAGCCGTTTCCGTCCAGAACGGTTCCAATCAACATGAATTAGCGTCAGAAACATCTCAAGCGGCTTATTAGCGGGCGCTTTCGTCAGTGTGGTGCGACGAGCTTTCCAGTGCGCTGGCGCAGTCTACGATCGCTCGATGTCGGCAGGACCTCCAATGCAGCTGATCGCTACCTGTCCCGAAGAAACCAAGCCGGCCCTGGTTCTCGAACTCGAAGCGTTAGGGGCGCGTAGCATTGCTCCCGGATATCGCGCTGTAGCCTTCGAGGCGAGCGACGCTCTTTTTTATGAGCTGCACCTGAAACTGCGGACGGCGAGCCGCATCCTGAAAGTCATCAAGGACGTACCGGCCAGATCGCCCGAGATGCTTCGCTCACAAGTCCGGCGCATTCGCTGGGATGAGCTGTTCGACACGCGTCATGGCTTCATGGTCGACGCCCAAGGTGACGATGCGGACAAGGGTGGGATGGCACGGAAGCAAATCATCACCCAGGTGCGTGAAGGTATCCGCGAGGTCTTCGAGCGCGCTCAGGGCGTCGCACCAGTCGTCGAGCGAGATGAGCCGAAGGTCGTCGTGGTGGCGCATCTGAGGCATGGCCGCTGTATGTTGAGCTTCGATACCTCGGGCAAGTCATTGCACAAGCGCGGTTATCGCGAGCAGGGCCATCCGGCGCCGCTCAAGGAAACGCTCTCCGCCGCGATTCTCATCATGGCGGGTTACGACGGCAGCCAGGCCTTCATGGATCCGATGTGCGGCAGCGGTACGATTGTCATCGAGGCTGCAATGATAGCGGTCAACAAGGGGCCGCAGATCCATCGCAAGAAAGGCGAATTCAATTTCGAGTGGCTTAAAGATTTCGATCGTGATCTGTGGCGCGTCACTCAGGACCGCGTGCGTGCCGAGAAGCTGCCGGCCCCGGCTGCACCAGTCGTCGCCTCGGACATCAACGCTGCCTACGTGACGATGGCGAAGAAGAGTGCGCTGGATGCGCGGGTCGAGAAGTACATGACTTTCAAGACGGGCCGCTTCCAGGATGCTGAGCCGCCCGCGACAACCGGAATCCTCGTGACCAACCTGCCGTATGGCGAACGCATTGGCGGCAGCGAGGGCGACATCGTGCAGCTGTATGAGGAAGTGGGCGACACTCTGAAGCAGAAATTCAGCGGCTGGCAGGCCGCCATCCTGGCCGCTGCCGCGTCGCCGTACAAAGCGATTGGCCTCAAACCGATGCGCACGATCGCTCTCATGAACGGCAGCATCCCCTGCAAGCTACTGCTTTTTGAACTGTATGTGGGAACCCGGCGAGCGTCACGCGAGTGCGCATGACGTGACGTGCGCGCAATTCATCCTCATGGGGTGGCGAGCTGGCGCTGCATTTTCACCCGGAGTCGCCTGGCCTCATCGGTGAGCCGCTGTTGACATGGCATGCTGCTCCGATTTGGGAAGGCGCAACACGTGCTTCCGAGCGCCCTAACGGCCACGAAGTCTTTGCCTCGGCGTGACTATCGTACTAAGGTCTTTCGCCATTCAGGCAGAAGGGAGGTCCGCCGATGTTCGATCGCAAAGAGGCGTTTCTCGATCTGGGCAGGCTGGTGTACGGGCTTGCTGGTGTCGCGCTTGGGCTCATCGGGTTGGTGTATCGCGATTTCGCAGCGGTATGGCAGCCGCTCGAGAATCTCGTGGACGTGCCGAATCGCGCAGTGGTTGCGTGCGCCTTCGCTGCCGTTGAGCTTGCGGCGGGTGCGGCCACACTGTGGCGACGAACCGCGCGTATCGGGCTCCTGACCTTGGTCGCGCTGCATCTGATCTCAGGCGTCGCGTGGATACCGCGCGTACTCGCATTGCCCAACATTTTCGGCGTGTGGAACGGATTGTTCGAGCAGTTGGCCTTGGTCGCCGCAGGGGTCGTTGCATACGCCACGCTCGCGGCAAGCACCTCGACATGGAGAGCGCGTACGATCCAGCTCGGCTGTGTCCTGTTCGGGATCTGTGCCTTGTCATTCGGGGCGACGCATTTCGCGCATATCCCCGAAGTCGTCAACATGATCCCCAATTGGATTCCGGGACAGCAGTTCTGGGCATGGGCGACGGGCGCGTTTCACGTACTCGCGGCGATCGCCATATTGACGGGACTTCTGGCCGGCATTGCTTCCCGTCTGCTCACCGCGATGTTCGTGGGGTTCGGCGTCCTCGCATGGGCGCCGGCATTGGTTGCCCGTCCCGACGACCACTTCACGTGGGCTGGCAATGCGATCAATCTCGCGCTGGTCGGAGCGGCGTGGGTGATCTCCGATTCAATATCGAGCCGGCGAACGCAGACGGTTCCGCGTGGTCTGAATTCGCTGTTGGCGTGGAGAGGGTCTCAATAGACAACCGCACCGAACATTCGCGGACGGGCATTTCTCTCAGTGGGTCTTGCGCACCCATGCGAGCGTCCAGAGAACCATCGGTGGCCGCCTTCGCCCTCAGTAATACCTCGCCAACGCCTTCGCATCGTAATCGCGCAGCTCATCGAACCGCCTTTCCTTCACCTTGACGACCCATTCCGGGTCCTGCAGCAATGCGCGGCCGACGGCGATGAGGTCGAACTCGCCGCGATCCAGCCGTTCGATGGCTTCGTCGAGCTTGCCCGCCGCCGAGCCTTCGCCGCGAAACGCACCCGTGAACTCCGAAGTGAGGCCGACCGAACCGACGCTGATCGTCGGCACGCCGGAAAGCTTCTTCACCCAGCCGGCGAGATTCAAACCTTTGGCGCCGTCGACGTCTGGGAATTCAGGTTCGAGAATGCGGCGCTGTGAGCAATGGATGGCATCGACGCCTGCGTCCACCAGCACGCGCACCCAGCGCTCCAATTCCTCAGGTGTTCGCGCGACCTTCGCCGCGTAGTCGACCGACTTCCATTGCGAGATGCGAATGATGATGGGCAGGTCGCCGACGGCGACGCGACAACGTCGAATCGTCTCGGCCGCGAATTCGGCGCGCTTCTCGATCGACCCGCCAAAGCGATCGGTGCGCTGGTTGGTGCGCTCCCAGAAGAACTCATCGATCAGGTAGGCATGCGCGCCATGCAGTTCGATGCAATCGAAGCCGAGCTGCTTCGCGTCGCGCGCGGCATCCGCATACGCTTGTGCCATGTCGAGCACTTCCGCCTCGCTCGGCTCGTTGTCGACCTTCTTTCCTTGCAGCGTGATGCCCGAGGGGCCGTCCGACGGTGCGTCCGGAAAATGTCCGGTGCCCGGCTTGCGGCTCATGCCTTGATGCCAGAGCTGCGGTCCCATCTTGCCGCCTGCCGCATGCACCGCGTCGATCACGCGCTTCCATCCCGCGAGGGCGGCATCGCCCCAGAAGAGGGGAATGTTTGCATCGTTCGAGGCGCCTCTGCGCCGCGTCATCGTGCCTTCGGAAAGAATGAGTCCGACCTCCGCGGCCGCGCGGCGCGCGTAGTAGCCCACGTTCTCGTCGTTCGGAAATCCGCCTGGCGAGCGGGACCGCGTCATCGGCGCCATCACGATACGATTTTTGAGCTCAAGGCCACGGAGGTTGAACGGTCGCAGCAGCGGAGTTACATCGGTCATGGTGCTGTATGTCTTCGTATGACAGGTGCGGAACGTCCAGCATATTCCCGTCGCACAAGAGACGCGATTGCTTTTCTCGATAGTCGATGCGGTCATGTTCCGTATGTCAGGCCATTTGCGCCAATGTCTTGCGGAAGCGCACGAGTGCGCCGGCAAACAGCGCCGAGCCGATGATCACGATCGCGAGGAGTTGTGGCCAGACGACGCTGAGTCCGGCACCTCGATACAGAATCGCCTGGCTCGCCGCGACGAAATGTGTCGTCGGCGCGGCAAGCATCAACGTCTGCGCCAGCTGCGGCATGCTTTCGCGCGGCGTCATGCCGCCCGAGAGCATCTGCAGCGGCATGATGATCAAGATGAGCAGCAAGCCGAACTGCGGCATCGTGCGCGCGACGGTGGCCATGAAGATGCCCATGGAGGTCGTCGAGAACAGGTGCAGCAGCGCGACCGTCAGGAACAGCAGCCGCGATCCTTCGATGGGCACGTGCATCACGCCTTGCACGACCAAGAGCAGCGAGATCGCGGTCGCCGTGAGGACGACGAGCCCCATCGACCAGACTTTCGCGAGCATGATTTCGGTCGGCGTGATCGGCATCACGAGCAGGTGTTCGATGGTGCCGTGCTCGCGCTCGCGAATCAGCGCCGCGCCGGTGAGCACGATCGACAGCAGGGTCACCATGTTGATGATTTCCATCACGCTGCCAAACCACGCGCGTTCGAGCGCAGGATTGAACCTCATGCGCAGCGCCAGCTCGACGGGCGCCGTGGTCGTGCCACGAAAGCCCTGTACGAACTCGGTGACTTCGCCCAAGACGATCTGCTGCACGAAGGCGCTGCCGGTGAAGGCCTGGCTCATGCGCGTGGCATCGACGTTGAGTTGCACGTCGGGCTGCCTGCCGCGCAGCACGTCGCGTTCGAAGTTCGGGGGGATGTTCAGTACGAAGGTGTATTGGCCGTCGTCCATTCCGGTATCGGCCTCGGCGGGCGTGACCAATACGGGCGTGTCGAAGTAGGGCGGATAGAACGCGCTGATGATGCGCGAGGAGAGCGGCGAGTGATCCTCGTCGATGATTGCGATCGGCACCCGATGCAACGTCTCCGGGTGGGCCGAGCCGGCGGTGTAGATCGCGATCGTGAACGAATAAACGATGAGCACCAGCATCATCGGATCGCGCCACAAGCTCCACAGCTCTTTGACGCCAAGGCGATAGATGCTCGCGAGGCTGTCCATCAGCGTTCCTGCTTCTTGAGCAACGCGATGCACAGGAGCATCAGCGCGGGTCCGGCGATCAGCAGCGGCCACAACGAAGAGTGCAGCCGCGACAGGTCGAGGCCCTTGTTGAAGACGCCGCGGCTGATGATGAACATGTACGTGGTCGGGGACATCATGCCGATGACCCGGCCGGCGCCCTCCAGGGAGGTCACCGGATTGAGCAAGCCGGAGAACTGGATCGCGGGGATCAGCGTGGCGATCATGGTGATGAAGATCGCCGCCATCTGGCTGCGCATGAACGTCGAGCACAACAGTCCGAAGCTGGTGGAGAACAGCAGGAACAGGCCAATGGCCGTGACCAGCGCGAAGAACGAGCCAGTGATCGGCACGCCGAACGCGGTGACGGCGAGCAGCGTCATCGCGAGGAAATTCACCATGCCGAGTAGTAGATAGGGCAATAGCTTGCCCACGACGAACTCGCTGCGAAGCACTGGCGTGACGTAGAAATTGACGATCGACCCGAGCTCCTTCTCGCGCACGACCGACAACGCCGTGAGCATCGCCGGAATCATCAGCAGCAGCATCGGGATGACGGCGGGAACGATCGCCGGGAGACTGCGCACGTCGGCGTTATAGCGAAAGCGTGTTTCGATGCCGACCTGGGAGTCGGCGCGATGGCCGAGGCTCTGTACCGCTCGTTGTTCGAGCCATGCCTGGTGCATGCCTTGCACATAGCCTTGGACGGTTTCGGCGCGTTGCGGCATCGCGCCGTCCGCCCACGCGCCGATCTGCACGTTGTCGCCGCGCTGCACGTCGCGAGCGAAGCCGGGCGGAATTTCGATCGCGAGCGCGAGCTCTCCGCTGCGCATGCGTCGATCGAGGTCCGCGTAGTCGGTGATCGGCGGCTGCTCGATGAAGTAGCGCGAGCCCGACAGGTTCAGCGCGTAGTTGCTGCTCAGTTGTGTCTGGTCGCGATCCAGAACTGCAAAGGTCAGGCTCTCGACATCCATGTTGATGCCGTAGCCGATGATGAACATCATGAGCAAGCTGCCGAGCAGGGCCAGCGCGCCGCGAACCGGGTCGCGCCGTAACTCCAGGCTTTCGCGCAGCGTATAGCTCAACGCGCGGCGGAAGCTGAACCCTTGCCGGCGCGATGGCGTCGACTCTCCCAGGTCCACGTGAGCGGGCGTCGCAGGCACCTCGAGAGCAGATCCGGGCTCCTCGCGCGTCGCATCCTCGAGGTAGGCGATGAACGCATCCTCGAGCGTCTCGACCGCGCGGGCCTGGATGAGCCTGGCGGGCGCATCGGTGACCAAGACCTTGCCTGCATGCATGAGCGAGATCCGATCGCAGCGCTCGCCCTCGTTCATGAAATGCGTCGAGATGAAGATCGTGACCTGATCCTTGCGGGACAATTCGATCAGCTCTCTCCAGAAGCTGTCCCGGGCAATGGGATCGACGCCCGAGGTGGGCTCGTCGAGGATGAGCAGCTCCGGCCCGTGCACCAATGCGACCGCGAGCGACAGGCGTTGGCGCATGCCCAGCGGCAGACTGTCGGGAAGGCTGTCGCGCACACCGTCGAGTCCGAACCGCTCGACCATCGCGGTGACGCGCGCTGGAATCCTCTCTTCGGGCACGCGAAACAACCGGGCATGGAGCACCAGGTTCTGGTCGACCGTGAGCTCGCCGTACAGCGAGAACGACTGCGACATGTAACCCACGCGCTGCCGGATCGCGAGATCGCGCGGATCGATCTTGTGACCGAACAGCCATGCCTCGCCTTCGGTCGGGGGCAGCAGACCGGTGAGCATCTTCATCGTCGTCGTCTTGCCGCAGCCGTTCGAGCCGAGGAAGCCGAAAATCTCGCCGCGGCGAATGCGGAAGCTCACGTGATCGACGGCGACGAAATCACCGAAGCGCATGGTGAGGCCGCGCGCCTCGATCGCGATCTCCGCGCCCTCCTGACTGGACAGCGGCGTGTGCACGACCGGTTGGTGAGTGCGCCGCCGTTCCTCGGGCAATAACGCGAGGAAGGCGGCTTCGAGCGAGGTGGCCCCAGTGCGCTCGTAGAGCTCTTGCACGGCGCCGGTCGCGATGATGCGGCCGCCGTCCATGGCCACGAGCCAATCGAAGCGGCTGGCTTCTTCCATGTATGCGGTGGCGACCAGCACGCTCATGCCGGCACGATCGGCGCGGATGCGATCGATCAGATCCCAGAATTGGCGGCGTGCGAGCGGGTCCACGCCGGTCGTCGGCTCGTCGAGAATCAGAAGTCGAGGGTCGTGGATCAGTGCGCAGCACAGTCCGAGCTTCTGTTTCATGCCGCCGGAAAGCTTGCCGGCGGGCCGCGCCAGAAACGGGCGCAGGCCGGTGGCGGAAGTGAGCTCGTCGATGCGCCTGCGGCGTTCGGCCGCGCCATGGTCGAACAGACGGCCGAAGAACTGCAGATTCTCCTCGACGGACAGCGTGGGGTAGAGATTCCGGCCGAGTCCCTGCGGCATGTAGGCGATGTCGGAACACACCTCGCGCCGATGACGCGCATTGTTCATGTCACCGCCCAGCACGTGCACCGCCCCGTCTTGTACGGCGTGGGCCCCGGAGATCAGCGACAACAAACTGGATTTGCCGACGCCATCGGGCCCGATCAGTCCGATCGTGAGCCCCGCCGGGACCGTCAGGTCGATGTGATCCAGCGCAAGCTTCTTCCCGTAGCGCAGCGTTACGCCGGTGAGCGTAGCGACGGGCGGCGCAGCGGCTGCGCCATTGCTCATCCGGGAATCCTGATCGCGAGACTCTCCGGCCACTCTGCCTTCGGGTTGAGTTTCAACCAGGCAACGCCCGGCAGGCCCGTCTTGACCTGCTCGATGTAGCGTTCGACCAGCGCGGGATCGACGTGGGCACGGACGCGAAACATGAGCTTCTGTCGTTCGCTCGCCGTCTCGACGGTCTTCGGCGTGAACTGCGCGGTATCCGATATGAACGACACTCGCGCCGGGAACACGTAGCCCGGCGCGGCATCCAGCACGATGCGCACCTCGGCGCCCATGGCGATGCGCCCGGCGACCGTCTCGGGCAGGAAGAAAGTCATGTACACATCGCCGACGTCGACGAGGTTCAGGATCGGCGCGCCGGCACTGACGACTTCGCCTTGTTGCGCGATGAGATATTGCACCCGTCCCGCGCGAGGAGCGGTGAGGGAGCTGTCCGCGATATCGGCGTCGATGCGCGCGACGGTCGCCTTGCTCGCGGCGACGCTCGATTCCGCGCCCGTGACCTGTGAGCGCGCGGCTTCGACGGCCGAACGTGCGGCGACGGCCTGGGCCTCCGCCGCCGAGACGACCGCGCGTGCAGAGCGAACGCGCGCACGATCGTCGTCGAGATCCTGCAACGATGCGGCGCCCTGTTTCGACAATGTCTCCGAGCGGGTCAAGCGTCGCTCCGCCGCGTCGAGACTGCTCTCGGATTCGACGATGTTCGCTCGCGCCGCCGCGAGCTCGCTCTCGCGCATGGCCACTTCCGCCTTGGCGGAATCCACGGAGGTGACCGCCTGCTGGAGCAGGGCGTTGGCCTCGTCGCGCTGTGCGGTCAACACGGTGGTCTGCATTCGCACCAGCAGCGTGCCGGCACTGACGTACTCACCCTCGCGAACGAGAATCTCCTCCACGCGGCCGGCCAGCTTCGCGGAGACGTTGACCTCCGTGGCTTCGATTCGGCCGTTGCCGCTGATGAAATCCTTGCCGGGTCCCTTGGGCCGCAGCGCCTGCCAGAGCGCTATGGCAACCACCACTGCAGCAGCAATGCCCGCGAGCAGCAGCAGTCGCTTCTTGAGCCGTTCGTTCACAGGACCTCGCTCGATTCAGATCGTCGTAGTGCGGTCGCGCGGCGATCCTCGCTAATCGCCCGTGCCGAGCGCGCCGCCCCCGACGGCTGCAAAGAGTCCGACGCGGCTCGATTGCAGTGCGCGCTGGAGCTGCACCAAGGACTGCTCGGCGGTCAATAAATCGCGCTGCGCGTCGAGCACTTCCAGGTATGCCGCGGCGCCGTTCTCGTAACGCAATTGAGCGAGTCGAGCGCGCTCGCGCTCTGCCGCCAGTGCCTGGCGTTGGATGTTCACCTGGTCGAGCAGCCACTGCTGTGCCGC
>JAEYXD010000135.1 GCA_023428645.1 Pseudomonadota bacterium | reverse complement strand
CGCCAGATGTGCTTCCTCATGGCGCAATTCTTTCGCAAGAGCCTGACGCTCGCGCGCGAGCGAGCGATCCCGTTGTCGGAAGAGATCACGCTGGTGGAAACCTTTCTCGCGATCGAGCGCGTGCGCTTCGGGGAGCGCTTGCGGACGAAGTTCGAAGTGGCCGACGATGTGCGCGAAGTCGCGGTGCCCCCGCTCGTATTGCAGCCGCTCGTGGAGAACGCCGTCCATCATGGCGTCGCTCATCTGCTGGAAGGCGGCGAAGTGTGCGTCACTGCGCGGCGACGCGAAGGCTTGGTCGAGATCGTCGTCGAGAATCCCTGCGACCCCGATCGTCCGGCCTCGCGCAGCACCGGCGTCGGGTTGAACAATGTGCGCTCGCGTATCGAGACGCTCGCCGGCACCCGTGCGAGCGTCGATGTTGAAGCGCGGGATACGAGCTTTCGCGTGTCGATTCTGTTGCCAGCCGTCAATGCAACATAGGTGAACCGTGCGTGCCCTAGTCGTCGATGATGAAACCCTCGCCCGGCAGCTGATGATCGAGCACCTGGGCAAGCTGCCGAACGTCGAGGTGGTCGGCCAGGCGTCGAACGGCTTCGAAGCCGTGAAGCTCGCCGAAGAGCTGAACCCCGACGTGGTCTTCCTCGATATCCAGATGCCGAAGCTGTCGGGCTTCGAAGTGCTCGAGCTGCTCGGCGAGCGCGCGCCGGCCGTCGTGTTCTGTACGGCGTTCGACGAGTTCGCCTTGCGCGCGTTCGAAGTGCATGCGGTCGATTACCTGTTGAAGCCGGTCGAGCCCGCGCGGCTCGCCGCCGCCGTCGAGCGCGTGCAGGAGCGGCTCGACAAGCGCACGCCGCCGCCGCCGGCACAAGCGCTGTCCGTCGCCGCGCGGCCGCCGGGGAAGCTGCTCGAGCGCGTGTTGATCCGCCACGAAGGCCGCGTGCACGTCCTGCCGATGGACCGCATCGATTTCGTCGAGGCGCAAGACGATTACCTGGAGTTCGTCTGCGGCGGCAAGCGCTATCGCAAGCAGCAGACGATGACGGACTTGGAATCGCAGATCGATCCGACGCGCTTCGTGCGCGTGCATCGCTCGTTCCTCATGAACATCGAGCGGCTCGCGCGCATCGACTTGTACGGCAAGGACAGCTGGCTCGCGATCCTGTCCGACGGCTCGAAACTGCCGATGTCCCGGACCGGCCACGCGAAGCTGAAGGAACTGATCGGCTGAGGCGGGGCTGCGTCATGCGAATCGTGTGCGCGCTCATCGCCTCCGTTGCCTTCGCGGGAGCGCACGCGAGCGAGAGTGCGCTGACGAACCACTTGACCGCGATGAGCGCGACGCTCGGCGCGCGCGAGCGTCTGGCACTCGCGCAAATCCCCGAGATCGATCGCCGCTTGCTCGCGTTGCGCGCCTACGTGCGTGCGCGCCCGGATCTCGACGAGCGCTGGAGTTGGACCGAACAGGAAATCCGCAGCTACGAGCGCTCATCCGAGTACCAGCTGCTGCTGGCGGATCTGGAGCGCGTGCGCCGCGAGTTCGCGCGCCGCCACCCCGGCCACACGCTGTACGCGAACACCCAAGTGCGCAGCCTCGACGTGCAGCTCGGACGCTGGAACACGAACGACGGTGTCGGCAGAACGGGGGCCAGTCTGCTGCGGGCGGCGCGAGCGACGCTCATGAACGCGCCGGAGCAACCGAATCGCAGCTCGATCGCAAGCTTCGAGCGCTTTCTCACGAGCTGGCGCCCCGCGCCCGCGGCGCCGTTGGCCGCGCCGGGTCTGTCCGCTCACGGGCGCATGCGCGCTGTGGATTTCCTAATCGTGAGCGACGGTCGCATCGTCGCCGCGACCGAGCTCGCTGCGGTCGCGCGCGACTGGGACGGGCCTGGCTGGAGCCGTAAGCTCGCGGACGCGATCGCTGCGTCGGGCGCGAACTTCGTGGGGCCGCTGCGATCTCCGTACGAGCCTTGGCATTACGAATACCAGGGTGCAAGCGCGAAACCCGCGCCGGCTCGAGCGGCGAACTGAGCTACACTCGCGCCCCCGTCGTCGCACCTTCCCGCGTGCCACGCTCTTTTCCAGGATCCTTGCCATCGTGTGCGCCGAATCTGTCACAGCTGCTATTTCGTTCAATGACCTCGCGCTGAGCGAGCCGGTGCTCGCTGCGTTGCGTGACGTCGGCTACGAGGCGCCCTCGCCGATCCAGGCGCAGACGATTCCACCCTTGCTCGCGGGCGAGGATGTCGTCGGTCAAGCGCAAACCGGTACGGGCAAGACGGCAGCTTTCGCGTTGCCGATTCTTTCGCAGCTCGATATCGGCCGTGCGACGACGCAGGCGATCGTGCTGGTGCCGACGCGCGAGCTGGCCATTCAAGTCGCCGAAGCGTTCCAGCGTTATGCGAGCCACCTGCGCGGCTTTCACGTGCTGCCGATCTACGGCGGCCAGAGTTACACGCCGCAGCTGCAGGCATTGAAGCGCGGCGTGCATGTCGTCGTCGGCACGCCGGGTCGTGTCATGGATCACCTGAAGCGCGGCACGCTGCAGCTGGGTGCGGTCAAGCACTTCGTCCTCGATGAGGCGGATGAAATGCTGCGCATGGGGTTCATCGACGACGTCGAGTGGATCCTCGAGCAGGCGCCGGAAGAACGGCAGATCGCGTTGTTCTCGGCGACGATGCCGCCGGCGGTGCGTCGCATTGCACAGCAACATCTGCATTCGCCCACCGAGATCACGATCAAGAGCAAGACGACGACGGCGAGCAAGATCCGCCAGCGCTACTGGATGGTGAGCGGCGTGCACAAGCTCGACGCCCTCACGCGCATCCTCGAGGCGGAGCCGTTCGATGCGATGCTCGTGTTCGCACGCACGAAGCAGGCGACGAGCGAGCTGGCGGAGCGGCTCGAGGCACGGGGCTTCGCGGCCGAGGCCCTGCATGGCGACATCCAGCAAGTGCAGCGCGAGCGCACGATCGCGCGCCTGAAGGCCGGGCAGATCGACATCGTCGTCGCGACCGACGTCGCCGCGCGCGGGCTCGATGTCGAGCGCGTGAGCCACGTCGTGAACTTCGACGTGCCGTACGATCCCGAATCGTATGTGCATCGAATCGGCCGCACCGGTCGCGCTGGCCGCAGCGGCGAAGCAATCCTGTTCATCTCGCCGCGCGAGCGGAACATGCTGCGAATCATCGAACGGGCGACACGCCAGCAGATCGAGGCGATGGAGCTGCCGACGCTCGAAGCCGTGCACGATCGTCGCGTCGCGCGGTTCCACGAACGGATCACCGCGGCGCTCGCGGCGAGCGAGCTCACCCGCTTTCGCGGGTTGATCGAACAGTACGAGCGGGAGCGCAACGTGCCCGCGGTGGAAATCGCCGCCGCGCTCGCGACGCTCGTGCAGGGCAAGTCGCCATTGTTCCAGGACGCGCCGAAGGCGAGGGCGGCCGCCGCGGCGGAGGCGTCCGCCGCCCCGCTCACCCATTCGCAGCGCCGGGCAGCGCGGCGTGAAGCGCGCTCGCAGGTCGACGGCGACGCCGGTGCGCCGCGAGCCACGGATCGGCCGCGCAGAAACGAGCGCGCGCCGGCCGACGCCTTCATGGCGAAGCGCAAGCGCGAGCACGACATCGATGCGACGCTCGAGACGTATCGTGTGGAAGTCGGCCGCCAGCACGGCGTGAAGCCCGCGAACATCGTCGGCGCGATCGCCAACGAAACCGGCCTCGACGGGCAGTTCATCGGCCGCGTGGTCATCGAAGACGATCATAGCTTCGTCGATTTGCCGCCCGACATGCCCAAGGAGGTGTTCCGGGATTTGCAAAAGGTGCGCGTCGGCGGTCAGCAGCTGCAGATCAGCCGTGCCCTGCGCACGCAAGTGAACAAGCTCCGACGCGAGCGCCCTGCGCCCGCGCGTGAACGCAAGCCGCACAAGAAAGTACGTCGTTGACGACTACGGATCCGCGCGCGCGGGCCGATCGTTGAGGACGAGGGTCACTCGGAGTCTCTACATGTCCAGGTCATCGCGATGTCTCGCGCTGCCGACGCTCGCACTGGCGGTGCTCGCCGGTTGCGCGGCGCCGGGCTCTCGCGTGCGAGTCGACCAGGTCGAAGGCGGGCTGCCGGCCTGCAGAACGTTCGGGTGGCAGGCGATTTCCGGTGATGCGACCTCGCTGTCCGATCAGCGCGTGCGAGCCGCCGTTCTCACGCAGCTCGAGGCGAAGGGCTATCAGCAAGCGGCCGAGAACCCGGAATGCCGTATCGCGTATCACATGACGACACGCGAGATCCCCAAGCCCAAGCCGTCCGTCGGCGTGGGCGTCGGCGGCGGCTCGCGGGGCATGGGCGGCGGCATCGGCGTGTCGCTCCCTATCGGGAGGCGGCCGGGCTTCACGGGCACGTTCACGCTCGATGTCATCGACGCCGCGAAGAACGCGCAAGTCTGGAGCGGGTCGGTCGACGCCGAGCTGGAGAACGCGGACCTGACCGACGACGAGGCGCAGCGGCTCGCGCAGGAAGTGCTGGCGCAATTCCCCGATGCAAAGTCGGACGTCGCCGCGAAGTGACGAGCGGTCGCGGCCGCGGGCGAACACTCGGAATGCGGTTTCGCGCGGCGCTGTTGGCCATACCCGATTCACGAAAATTACTTACGGGCGAACGCTGCTTCGTTAAGCTAGCCGCTTCGAATTTGCCACCAAGTTCGAACAACCTGGCACAAGAACGCGGATGAGGATTTCGCAATGAGAAAGCTCAAGGCATTGATGTTAGTGGGGATGGCAGTGGTGCTCGCGGCATGCGCGTCGGCGCCTCCGCAGCCCAAGGGTCCGGATCTGAGCGGCAACTGGGTGCTGACGACGGAAAGCCCGATGGGCGCTCAGGACACCGACATGATCGTGAAGCAGGATGGTGGCCAACTCACCGGCACGATCTCGAGCCAGATGGGCACGGTCGATTACAAGGGCACGATCACGGGTAGCGACGTCGCGTTCGGGTTCATGTTCGAAGCGCAGGGCATGAGCTTGCAGATCGACTACAAGGGCGTCGTCGAAGGCGACACCATGAAAGGCATCGCGAAGTTCGGCGAGTTCGGCGAAGGCAATTTCACCGCAAAGCGCAAGACCTGATCGCTGCGATTCCCTCCCCCGCGCGGCGGGGGAGGGTCAGGGAGGGGCCAGCCGGTGCTCGCCGAGCAACCCCAATTACTCCCGCAACACATCCTCCCGCGGCGGCTCCCAGGGCGGCACATAGGCCACGCAAGGCTCGTCGCTCGCGTCGCCTAGCTCGATCTCCGCGAAGCCAAGCTCCGGCTCGTGATCGAAGCGCGCATCGCCGATGACCCACGCCGAATCGCGCTCGATGAGCCACGGCGCCCGCGCGAAGCGCATGAACGCCGCAGCCCGGCAATCCTTCTGTTGCCACTCGAGCAGCCGTTGCCGCGGGGTCGCAATCTCGCCTTGCCAGACAATCGTCGGCGTGTTTGCGGCGTCGCTGGGCGCATACGGCGCGGTCGTCCGATCGACATCGCCGCGGCTCGGACACTGCGATGCCGGAATGAGTCCGGGTGCGATCGACAGCAGCGCGCGCCGCACGTACACGAGCTCGACTTCCGACTGTACGAGCAGTACTTGCCAGCACATGGGATTCACCGGCAGCGGCGTCAACACGATGTCGATGAGGTCGACGGTTGGGAACTGGTGGTGCGCGATCGCCTGCATTCTGCGCTTCGCGACGGCGCTTGCCTGCGCGAAGGTGGCGTTGATCGCAAACCACACGAGCAGCCCCGTGACGAGCGCGACCCGCGGCCGCGCCAGCTTGCCGACCGCCAACATCACGACCGTCAGCATCACGAGCGCGATTGCCAGGGAGGTCGGCACCATCCCGGTGACGAAGCTCAAGACGATGCCCGCGACGAGCGCCAGGGAAATGAGGGTTTTCGCGACGAGCGAACGGACGATGAAGACAAGCGGCGCGCACGCCGCCCAGAACAAGGGCTCGACGATGAAGATCGCGTCGCCGTAGTACCAGCGATTGTCGAACGGCCAGAACGGATGCACGCCGTAGCTGTTCGTCGCGTCGAGCGCGATGTGCAGGAGAGCCGCGAGGCCGCTGATGCCGGCGAGTTGATAGCGATCCAGACGATCGAGCGGCCGGCGCCGCCGGCGACACCACGCCTCACACGCGAGATACAGCAGCGCCGCGATCGCGAGCGCGCCGAGAATCGTGTGCGTGTGGCCGCGATGATGCAGCAGGTAATCGAGCTTGCTGCCGATGACTCGCGAGCGAATGAAATCCAGGTCGGGCAGGTTGCTGCCGACCGCCATCACGGTGACGAACAGATTGCGCCGTGTGTCCGCATCGAGCCCCGACGGGCGGGAGCCCGTCGCACGCGCGGCGGTTTCGCCGACGAGCACGCCGACGAGAGTGTGAGTGAGGTTGTCCAAGGCGTGGGTGGCTGTTCTGGGTGTTGTTGTAGAGCGGTTGGAGCGAGGGCTTCGGAGCGGAAGACTCCGGAGCGGACCCCCTCCCCTATGAAGCCGTCTTTTAAAAGAAAGCTCTCACGATCGCGATGACCACCAAAATCGGTATCACGACAATAACCGCTGCAAACAGCAGCAGGAAGAGCGTGAAGCCGGCGACGAACCACCGGCTGCGGCGCACACTCCCGCGCGGATCGAGCTCGTAGCGCTCGAGCAGCGCGACGTTGCGGGCATTGGCCTTGAAGCCCGCATCGAACAGATCGCCGGCCAACGGAATCGAGCCGATGACGGTCTCGATCAGCACGTTGCTCGACATGCGCAAGAGTACGCTGCGCGGCGCACCGAGCATGCGCGCCTCATTGAGGATGAATACGGACAGAAGCGCGCCGACCGCGTCGCCGATGCCCGGCACGAGCCCGATGATCGCGTCGATACCGATGCGAAAGCCGCCGGGCAGCGGGATCGAATTGTCCAACAGCCAGGCGAGCTGGCGCAGTCGCTGCAAGCGGGTGCGCGGTTCGGAGGAGGCCTGGAGCGGGAGGGCTGCGGTTTTCATGGGTTGTCTCTCGAACTCAACGTCCCCATTTCACAGGGGTTCCGCCGCATCCCAGGGGCTCGACGTGCCGCAGCCATACACTTGGTTACAATCCGCCAGCACTTCTCGGCGCCTTCCCGCGCGATCATCCCGTCAGACATGACCGAACCGCAGCACATTCTCATCGTCGACGACGATCGCGAGATCCGTACACTCCTGCGCGATTTCCTCGACAAGAACGGCTACCGCGCCACTGCCGTCGCCGACGGCAAGGGCATGTGGCGCGCATTGGAGCAGTCGCACGTGGATCTCATCGTGCTCGACCTCATGTTGCCGGGCGAGGACGGGCTGACGTTGTGCCGCGAGCTGCGCGCGAAATCCCAGATCCCGGTGTTGATGCTCACCGCGCTCGCCGAGGAGGTGGATCGCATCGTCGGGCTCGAGGTCGGCGCGGACGACTATCTCGCGAAGCCGTTCAGTCCGCGCGAGCTCGTGGGCCGGATCAAGGCCATTCTGCGCCGCACCGCCTACATGCCGCGCGAGCCCACGCCGCAAACCGTGCAGGGCTTTCGTTTCGGCGATTGGCACCTCGACACGACGACGCGCCAGCTCACGCATCGAGACGGCACCGTCGTCGATCTGAGCGGCGCCGAGTTTCGGCTGCTGAGCGTGCTGCTCGCGCATCCCAAGCGCGTGCTGTCGCGCATGCAGCTGATGGAGTTGCTGCGCGGCCGCGATCACGATCCGTTCGATCGCAGCATCGACGTGCGCATCAGCCGTCTGCGCCAGACGCTGCGCGACGATGCGCGCGCCCCGACGATCATCAAGACGATTTACGGCGAGGGGTACGTCATCGGCGTACCCATCGAACAGCTGTGACCCGCTTCTGGCCCGATTCGCTGTTCGCCCGCTTGTTCCTCGCGATCATCGGCGTCGTCGCGATCACGCTGTTGGTCCTGCTCGCGCTGATCGTGCGCGAGCGCCGCGAGTTCTCGCTGCTCGAGAGCAGCGCGGGCTCCTCGCTGACGAGCGTTGCCAACACGGTCGAGGATCTCGCGCGTCTGCCGCCCCCGGAACGCGCGCGGTTGCTGGCAGAGCTGCGCGAGCAGCGCCGCAGCGTCGATCAGCTGCGGCGGGCGCAGTTCAGCGAGCGCCGCGAGAGCCGCGAAATGCTCGAGCGCGCCGTCATCGCGCGGTTGCAGCAGCAACTGGGCAGCGACTATCGAGTGCGCGCGCTGAGCCCGGGCCGGCCGCCGCGCAATTTCATCGCGCTGAACGACGATCGTGTGGGTGCGAGCGACGGGACGCTGGGGCGGCCGTTCATGTTCGAAGTCGTGCTGCCCGACGGCCAGGCGGTCGCGTTCCGGATGCCCGCGCCGCGGCCGGGTCCGGCGCTGCCCATGCGCATCTTCATCGACTTCGGCGTGCTCACGTTGATTCTCGGTCTCGTGCTATATGCGATGACGCGCACGATCACGCGGCCGCTCGGCAAGCTCGCCGAGGCGGCCGATGCGCTCGGTCGCGGTACGCGCGTCGAGCCGCTGCCGGAACAAGGCGGGCGCGAGCTGCGCGCCGCGACCCGCGCGTTCAATGCGATGCAGGAGCGGCTGCGGCGCTATCTCGACAGTCGCACGCGCGTGCTCGCGGCAATGTCGCACGACATGCGCACTCCGCTCACGCGGCTGCGGCTGCGCGTCGAATCCATCGACGACGAACAACTGCGCGCGCGCTGCACGGCCGATCTCGACGAGATGAGCAACATGATTCGCGGCGCGCTGGCCGTGTTTCGCGGCTTGAACGACGACGAGCCCGCGACGCCGATCGACGTGAATGCGCTGTTGGAGGCGCTGCGCGACGAGTACCGCGAGCTCGGCGGTCATGTAACGGTATCCGGCCGCGCGCAGCAGCCGTACGTCGGCAAACCGCTCGCGTTGAAACGCTGCCTCGGCAATCTGCTGCAGAACGCCATTCAGTACGGACAGCAGGCGGACGTCACCGTCGAGGACGGCGACGCGCTCGTGCTGCGGATCCGCGATCGCGGCCCTGGCATTCCGTCCGAGGCGCTCGAGCGCGTGTTCGAGCCGTTCTATCGGCTGGAATCCTCGCGCAATCGCGATACCGGAGGCGTCGGTCTCGGGCTCGGCATTGCGCGCGATATCGCCCAGGCGCATGGCGGACGGCTCACGTTGCGTAATGTCGAGGGCGGGCTCGAAGCCGAGTTGACCCTGCCGCGTTGATGCTCGCGCGCGGACCGTCCTTACAGTTGGTAACGATTCCTCACCGCTCATTCAGTTGCGCGCTTCTAAAGTCTCCTCACGCGCCACAACGGTGGCTCTGAGCGGAGATGACGATGAAAATGAAGACAGGATTGATTGCCGGTGTAATGGTGCTGGCGAGCGGCGTTGCGTTCGCGAATCCCCAGGGCATGCCGGGCCCGCGCCTGAATATGGACAAGCTCGAGATCCTGCTGGACCTCGACGCGTATCAGAAGCAGGAAGTGCAAAAGACCCTCGAGGCGCAACACGCGGCGATGCGTGCGAAGCGCGAGGAGCTGCGGGCGTCGAAAACGCGTCCGTCACGCGAGGAGATGAAAGCGCAGCATGAAGCCGCGCAGCAGGAGACGCGCGCGAAGCTCGGCAAGATCCTGAGCGAGCAGCAGATGAAGAAGTTCGACGTGCTGACGGAGCGTCCGCCGATGCGTCAGCGGCACCCCGGCAAGCCGGGCGCGGCGAAGGCCGATGCAGCCAAGACCGACGCGGCCAAGACGAACT
>JAEYXD010000027.1 GCA_023428645.1 Pseudomonadota bacterium | reverse complement strand
CATGCAAGCGGCTGCCCGCCGAACGCAACGAGCTTGGGAGCTCGGCGAGATCGGACTGGCCGAGAAACTGCTTGCCGCACGCCAGGTTCGCGATCTGACTTACCAGGAGCTCGCCGCGCGCGCCGACGCCCACGAGGCAGAGCTGCGGATGCGTATCGATGCGCATGATCTCTGGCATGCGGAACGCGATGGCGAGGGGATTGATGACGGGGGCTAGGTTGGGGTCGTCTTTGGGCGATGTGGGCCGCTCGGCGCGCCGTGCCTTGCATTGCTCAACGAGAACTTCGCAAGCTAGTACGAGCTCATTGATACGCGTGCGCGCGTCGTCTGCCCTCTGGCGCGATGCCGAGTATGCGGACACACTGCGATGGACTGGCGGCGTCTTCGATCCAAAGGGATTCGATCTGAATCGCTTGAATCGCGATTGGCGTCCTGGGCGACGCGCATAGGAGAACAGACTGCCGCGTCGAGTAGCGTCGGCAGCGCAACCTGTGGCAATGCGCTTCTCGCTTCTGCGGTTGGCGCGAACGTGTCAAGGAGGCTGCTGAGCACGAGCGATGCTTGGTATCTATCCGTCGCTCTGGTCCTACCCGGCACGGTAGCGATCGAGCCTGCAGAGCGGATGCACGCGTAGTTATCCGACGAGCCTTCCACATTCCGGACATCCGGTCGCTAGAATGCTGCGATTCTCGTATCGGGGGATTTCGATGAAGGCGCTCCGCATCGCGTTCGTTCTCGCGGGATTGGCTTTCGCGCTCGACGTTCAATCGCAAAGTCCCAAGTCGAACTCGGTGAGTACTCGAATCGACGCCGGCACATTGGTCGGGACGGTTCAAGGAGATGTCGAACGGTATCTGGGCATACCCTTTGCGAAGCCGCCCGTCGGCGCCCTTCGTTGGATGCCGCCTCAGCCGCCTGATCCATGGATGGCGCCGCGGCCCGCGGACACGTACAGCCTGCCGTGCTATCAGGTCACGAATCCGGATGGAAAGACGCCGAATGGCGGTGGCGTGTCAGGCCCGTCGAGCGAAGACTGTCTCTATCTGAATGTATATGCGCCTGCAAAGGCCGATGGCAAAGCGCCCGTCATGGTGTGGTTCTTCGGTGGCGGCAATGTCGTCGGCGGCGCGCATCTACCGACATACGACGGGCAATCTTTTGCGCAGAACGGCGTCGTCGTGGTGACGCTCAATTACCGGTTGGGTGCGGCTGGCTGGTTTGCGCACCCCGCGTTGACGGCGGCCGCGCCGAAAGACCAACCGCTCGTGAGTTACGGCAGCATGGATCAAACCGAAGCGCTGCGTTGGGTACAGCGCAACATCGCAGCCTTCGGCGGTGACAAGAACAACGTCACCATTTTTGGTCAATCAGCGGGAGGATACGGGGTCTATTCGCAACTGGCCTCACCGCAGGCGGTCGGTCTGTTTCACAAAGCGATGGTGCATTCGGCGACCTACATCAGGCCGAATCCATCGTTGGCTGCAGTGGAAGCGATCGGTGTTCGCAAGGCGAAAGAGTGGGGACTCGACGGCGAGAGGGCGACGCTCGAGCAGATGCGGGCAGTGCCGATCGAGAAACTCGGCGGTGGCGTCGGTGGCGGAGTCGATGGTCGCTATTTCGTCGAGCCCTGGATCACCAGCTTCGCCTACAAACGACATCCGGCAGTGCCGTTCGTGGTCGGCGGAAATTCGGGAGAAGGTGCGCTATGGGCGCGCGACCGATGGATCGCGCAGCAGTTCGGCGAAGGCGGCACGCCGGCGTTTCAGTATCATTTCTCGCACGTGCGCGCGGGACTCGACCAGGCGCGCGGCGCGGTGCACTCCGCCGAACTGCAGTTCGCGTGGAACTCGCTCCGCGCAGACGCGAGTGCACAGGACACCGCCGTCGCGAACGCGATGCATCCGTGCTGGGTTGCGTTCGCGTTCTACCGCGGCCAAGGTGCGATCGATTGTGGCAACGGCGTCGTCTGGCCGCCCTTCACCAAGAGCGAACAACCGGTGTTGGAATTCACGTCGAGCGGACCGAAGCTGCACAAAGTCTTTCGCAGCGATGCGGAATGGGTCAAGACACTGCAAGAGCGCGAGCGGGCTGATCGATGAGCTTGCAGTTGATTCACCGGAAGGAGTACGCAATGGCTTTCGATCGCCGGCAAATCATTGGCGCAAGTGCGCTGGCAGGGCTCGGGCTGATGGCATCGAGCACGGGAATTTCGAAAGACAAGTCACCTGCGGCTCTGAGCGTCGCTGCCGGCGAATCGAGAAAGGCGTGGGCGAAACGCGCATTGCGCGGCGGCGAATCCTTCGTGATGACTTCGATGCAACCGGATCTGAAGACGCTGGACGAGGAAGGCATTCGGCGCGATGTTCGCCATGCCATCCGTCAAGGTTTCTGCTCGATCCTGCCGCTGACGCTTGCGATCGACGCGGCGACTGAAAAGCAGTTCCACGACATCGTCGCCGACGAGGCGAAGGGGAAGATCCTCACCGTCGGTGTGATTCGAGCCGGTACGTGGCAAGAGTGGGAAGGGCGCGTGCGACAGATGGAACGGCAAGGCTTCTCGCACGCGCTGATGTATTTCAATCCGGCGCTCGCCTCGCAGCAGGCCATGTATCAGCAGATGCGAACGGTCATCGAGAACACCTCGCTTGGTATCGTCCTCTATGCAAGCCCGAACCGGGCGATTGCGAAGCTCGATCCGACGGGATTGCCGATGGATGCGTTCGATCGGCTGTCGGACCTGGACAACGTGGTCGGGATCAAGTTTACGCAGGAGTTGCGACCGGCCACTGCGTTGACGATCGCGCAGCGCCTTGGCGATCGCTTGCAACTCGCGGTCGTCGATTTGGAAGTCATGCTGCTCCTTGCGCTCAAGTACCCGATGCAATGGACGGGTCAATGGGCGATCGATTCCGTGCAGTCGCCCGATCAGCCGTGGGTGCGGGATTTTCTCGAGCTGCTGCGCATGGGGGACGTCAATGCCGCCCGCGAGTTGTATTGGCGTTACGAGCCGATCGCGACCGGCTTTTACGCCCTACAAGAGCCGTCGCTTGTCATCGGCGGTCATCCCTGGGTGCACATCAAGTACATGAAATGGCTGACCGGCGGCAACGGCGGCTTGCTTCCGGATCAAAAGACGACGCCCGAGATGGTTCCGCATCTCGATTCTGACGGTCGCAAGGTCTGCCGTGACTTGTTTGCGAAAGTCGGCATCAAGACGACCGACCTTCCCGATGAAGCATTCGTCGTCGGCAATGCAGCCTATGAGCGTGGCGTTCGCGCCAAGGATCTCAGATCGCTGCCGCAGTACGTCGCCTGACGGGAGTGGTGATTGAACATTGAAGGCGTCAATGCTTCGTCGATCGGCTAGGCCGTCCCAGCCCGCAGTGCTCCTTCGGGCTGCTTTTTCATGAGCTCGCGAAAAGCGGGCCTAGTCGGCGGTGCGTGCACCCTCGGAGTCTTCGTCCGCGACCGAAGCTCCGCAGCTTCGCGCACCGCATCTGGACAGATCTCGTCATTTACACACCTGCAAGCGCCGGAGCGGCGAAATCGCCGCTGTGGTGAGAACGACGGGCCGCTGTTTCGATGGCGGCGGTCAGGCGCTTCACGCTTTCAGTGATGACTTTCGGCGGCACCGACCCAAACCCCAGCACCAGTCCATTGGCCGACGGAGCTGTGCGCGTCGAGTAGTATGCGGACAGCGGCATTGCCTCGATGCCGTGAGCGAGTGCTTCACGAGACACCGCCGCGTCGTGGCCGATCAGCAAGTCAGCCGCGGCGTGCAGTCCAGTAGTCACGGGACGCAGCTCCAAGGCGCCACCGCAATAGCGCCGGACCGCCTCTTTGAGCGCATCCAGTCTCGCTCGATACTCTAAGGTCATGCGACGGACGTGGCGCTCGAAATGCCCTTCGCCGATCAGATCCGCCACGACTCCTTGAAGAAAAGTTGGCGGGTGAATGTCCGAGGCCAGCCGGGCGTTCACTAACTTCTCCTGAAGGTCTGGCGGCACGATCAGGTAGCCCATGCGCAATCCGGGGAACAGAGTCTTGCTTAAACTGCCGACGTAGATGACGCCTCGGTGAGTGTCGAGGCCATGCAGGCACGGGATCGCGCGGGAGCCGTAGCGGAACTCGCTGTCATAGTCGTCCTCGATCACCCAGGCATGCGCCTCGTGTGCCCAGCGAAGGAGCGCCAGTCGTCGAGGCAGGCTCATTAGAACGCCTAGTGGAAACTGATGAGAAGGCGTCGTGAAGACGAGCCTGGCAGGTTTCGCATGCGAAGTGCTGGGCACGATCAGCCCTTGCTCATCGACGGGCATGAGCTCGATCCGAGCGCCTGCAGCGGTCAGCGCCGCGTGCGCGCCCGGGTAGCCCGGCTCTTCCATCCATGCAACCTCCCCAGGATCGAGCAACAAACGGGCGATCATGTCGAGCCCTTGCTGCGCACCCGCCACGACGATGACTTGGTCGGCAGTGCACGACGTGCCACGCGAGCGAGCAACATGACTTGCGATCGCTTCGCGCAGAACGGGCAGGCCAGCAGCGTCGGCGTAGTCGAGCTGCGCGGCGGTGAGTCGCCGCGAGTGACGACTGACCAATTTGTTCCAGAGCCGGAACGGAAAACGATCGACCGCAGGCGTGCCAATGCGGAATGCGCGAGGTGGGCCGTCGATTTTTGTGATCACGCGTGGCATTTGCGACAGGCGGATTCCGCGTTCTGACAGTGTCGGATGTTGTATGAAAGAGCTCGCGGGAGCCGCCGGAGCAAGCGCGCCGCCATCCGGGAGCTCACCATTGACGAAGGTGCCGACACCAACTCTCGTCGTCACGTAGCCCTCGGCGGCGAGTTGCTCGAGTGCGAGCACGGTGGTCAATCGCGACACGCCAAGCTGGTCGGCCAACGCTCGCGACGACGGCAACCGCTCGCCCGGCGCAACCGCGCCGCATAGGATTGCGCGTCGTACGCCTTCGTAGATCTGCAGCTGCAGCGGTTCGCGCCGTCGTGGATCGATCCGAATGAGCATGGTGAGCTCGCGCAAGAAATCGTTAGCAATAAGTGCTCGAATCGTCGCCGAGGACAGTGGTCCTAAGCCGCCGCACGGAAGTGGACCTATCAACCCGGCGAATTGTTTCATAACCTGCCAGCCAATTAGGGAGGGTAGGGGATGAAACAGATGAAAACGACCGCGGCTGGCTTGTTGCTATTAAGCGCCGCCTTGTGCGTTGAGGCGGACTCGGTGCCGGGCATCCTGCCGACCGGCTTTGGGGACGCCGTCGATCGTGACGTGAAGACGCTGCGTGAGGTAACCCAGCCGTTTCATTCGGTCGAGCGCGCCCTCGCGGCGGGCTATGTGCAAACCACTGACTGCATGGAAAAGCAGCCCGAGGGCGCCATGGGCTATCACTTCGAAAACGACGACTTGCGAGACGCCGTCCTGGATGTGACCAAGCCCGAAGTGCTGGTTTACGAGAAGCGCATGGACGGCTCGTTCAAGCTCAATGGGGTCGAATACATCGTGCCGTTCGATGCGTGGAAGGGCGCCGAGCCACCGACGATCATGGGCCAGGCGCTGAAGCGTTACGACCGGGCGGGCTTTTATTACCTCCACGTCTGGGCGTGGGAGCACAGCCCAACGGGCCTCTTCGCGGACTGGAATCCGCGCGTCAAGTGCTCGAAATAACGAAACGCGGCTGCTCCACGGTTATCGGCGATCGCGCATTTGCGCAGATTGAGAGGAGCGGCCGAATTGAACGCGCGGACGCCAAGCAAAACTTCGCTCTGGAGCAGGAACCGTTTCTGGAACCGTGGCGCGATTTTTTCTGGGATCGAAGCGCCGATTTCGGCGGTGGCTGCGTCGCTAACGTGTTGATCTCGAATTGGTCGGGGTGAAGAGCTACACGCTGTTCCTGCAGTGTCGGTACGTGTTCAAGTACGGTAGCCCGTGGGCGTCTCGCAACTTTTTAGGAAGAAGGACGCTTGTAGCAGCAGTGGCGATTTGATGTGCATCGATGTCGGGTCTCCGACTTGGTGATCGTCCTTGGGAGGCAACCGAGAGACTGTCGACCTTCGGACGATGCGGTTGTCGTCCCGCTTGCAGGAGTTCAGATGACCCAAGCCGCACAACCCACATGTCTGCCGGTCCGCTTTGAAACGGCGGGTGCTTTGCTGATTGCCGGGCTGAGCCAGCGTTACTCTGCTGCTACAGCCTCGACAATTCCCGAGCTGTGGCAGCGACTCGTGCCATACATGGATAAGGTGCCGGAGCGGGTCGGCGCAGCGGACTATGGGATCTGCTACGGCAGTGACGCCAACGGGAGCTTTGACTATTTGTGCGGTTTCGAGGTCACGCAGCTGTCGTCCTTGCCGACGGAGTTCAGCCACCTCCGTATACCCTCGCAACGGTACGCAGTCTTCGCGCATGCCAGCCATGTATCGGAGTTGTGCAAGACCATCGATGCCATCTACCGAAGCTGGCTGCCTACAGTGTCAGGCATCGTGCCGGGCGGCATGCCCGATTTCATCGAGAGATACGGCCCGGGATTCGACCCTCGATCGGGCCAGGGTGACATGGAGATCTGGCTGCCGATCGCAATCAAGACCGCAACCGATTGCGACTGATGCCGCATCGACACTGCGTTCGCATCATCTGTGACCGGCGTCTTCACCGTATTCAACGCCAGGGAAGGGCAAGACCCTCGAGCAGGCTCTAACCGCTCCGCCGCAAAACAATTTAACCTCAGCTGCTGAACAATACCGCCGCCAGCTGCGGAATGTTGTGGGCTCAGGACGCAGCCTTCAACGGCGCCCCAGAGCGCTCAGTGGCCTTTAGCAGAAAGTCGCGAAGACAGGATTTGAACCTGCGACCTATACGTCCCGAA
>JAEYXD010000228.1 GCA_023428645.1 Pseudomonadota bacterium | reverse complement strand
GCTCACCACGATGCGCTCCGCATGCATGCGATGCTCCGACAGGTCATCGACGCGCACGGATTGAAACGTGCCGGCACCTACGTGCAGCGTGACGTACTCGATGCGCGCGCCCGCGTCGCGACAACGCGCGAGCATCGCCGCATCGAAATGCAAGCCCGCGGTCGGCGCGGCGACCGCGCCGGGCTCGCGCGCGAACACGGTCTGGTAGCGCTCCGCATCGTCGCGATCCGCGCTGCGCTCGATGTACGGCGGCAGCGGCATCGCCCCGTGCGCCGTGAAATACGCGAGTGGCTCGTGCGACAGCTCGAGTTCGAACAAATCGTCGTGGCGCCGTACGAACGTGGCCGTCGCGCCGCCCGGCAGCGCGATCGGCGCCTCGGCGCGCAGCGGCTTGCTCGCGTGAACGTGCGCCAGGATGCGGCGCCCGGCGAGAATGCGCTCGAGCAGGATTTCGACCTGACCGCCGGTCGGCTTCGTGCCGAGCACTCGCGCCGGAATGACGCGCGTGTCGTTCAGCACGAGCAGGTCGTGCGGTCGCAAGAGCGCGATGAAATCGATGAAGCGCCGATCGTCGATGGCACCCGTGGCGGTATCCAGGTGCAAGAGCCGGCTACCGGTACGCTCGGCGGGCGGCTGTTGGGCAATCAGCTCGGCGGGCAGCTCGTAGGCAAAATCGGCGCGACGCATGGACACTGCTGGCGGTGAAGCGGGCCGCAAGTGTAGTCGCGAGGCACGCACAAGTCCTCAGGACCGCACGGCCAGCGAACGCGCTGGCCGTGCCTCGCCGCCGGCCTTACGCGGTGTCGCTACGCGTGCCTGCCTGCGGCGGTACGAGCGGCGCGGGCGGCGCCGGCACCGATTGGCGGAACATCGCGCCGTCCGACGAGTGCTCCAGGACGTCCTCGGGCATCGTGATCTCGAACGTCATCGGCTTCTTCATCCGCACGACGTTCAACGTCAACGTCTCGTTCGGCTGATACGAGCTCAGGATGCGCACGGCATGCGAGACGCTCGTCGGCACGCGGCCGTCGATATTGACGATGACATCGCCCTCCTCCAATTTCAGCCGCGAATCGGCGGGCGCGCGAACGACGAGCAGCCCCTTGTCCGTGCCGAAGTACTGACCGAGCTTCGGCGTCAACGCGACCAGCTCCGCCGAGCCGAGCGGTCCGCGCGAGCGCATGAAACCGAACATCATCGGCGGCTCGCCCGGCGCGGGCGGAACGCCCGGCACGCGCAGCGGCATCGAGAACACGGAATCGGTGCGTCGCGCGGCGACGGTCGCGGTCGCGGCCTTGCCGTCGCGCACGTAGCGAACCTTCACGCTCGCGTCCGGCTTCACATCGCGCATCACCGCCAAGAGCTTCTGCCGCGGCGTCTCCGCGCGGTCCTGCTTGAGCGACTTGCCGTCGAGTTCGACGATCACGTCGCCCGCTTTCAGCCCGGCATCGGCCGCCGGCCCGCCCGGGCTCACGCTGATGATCTCGACGCCGTCCTTGCGCTCCTGATCGCGCTCGGTGCCGATGTTCACCCCGAGCATCGCGCGCGAACTGGCCATGCGCATCACGCGCGCGATTTGCGGCATCGCATCTTCCGAGATCTGGCGGCTGAGCTCCGCGACCTCGCGCGCGGCTTCGTCGAGGCGTTTGCGCGCGTCGTTGAGCTTGCTTTCGCGCTCGGCCGTCTCGCGCGCCTCCTCCGACGCTTTCTTGTCCGCGCTTGCGGTTTCCGCTGCCCAGCCGGGCGATGTCATCCCGGAGATACAAGCGAGCACGCAGCACAACGCAAGCGCCATGCGTCGCGGTGGCCGCCCTCGCAGCGGCGCATGAGCGCCAGCCGCATCGTTCGCTATCTTCATAAATGCCTCCACTTCGCCGTTCGAAGCGTTCAGAAAACCATCGGCGCGGATTCCGCGTACCGCACCTTCACCAGGGAATCCATCAAGTCGACGCGCTCGCTCCACAGCCGCTCCGCCTGCCGTCGATCGAGCTGTGCATCCGAGCCGTTCGCCAATTGCCAGTCGAGCCATTGAATGCGGCGCTCGATGGAATCGACCGTGATCGCGGTCGAGACGCGCTCGATCTGCGGGCGTTCGGGCAAGTACTGGAGAACCGCTTCGAGCTCGCGCGATTGGGCGATCAGCTTCGTGAGGTCGTCGCTCGCCGCCTCGGACGGCGTCTCGAGATGGGCGATTTCACGCGTGCTCTCCGGCGCATCACGGCTGCCGTGATAACCGACGAACGCGAGCACGAACACGGCCACGCTCGCCGCGATCGCAAGGCTGTAGCGGCGTCTTGGCGCCGCGGCGCGAGCTTCGATGTCTTGCCAGAAATCGCGCGGCGGTTCGACTGCGGGCAGCGCGCGCAAGTTCTCGCCGAGTTGTGCGAGGCGCGCGGCCTCGGCGGCGCAGACTGCGCACTGCTGGACGTGAGTGCGAACCTCGGCGTCGACGGGCGTGCCGTCGCGCAGGCTCAACAATTGGTCGAGGCGGGCATGCATGGCAGTGTCTCGGCTTGTGGCTCCAAGAGCTCTCGCAAACGTTGATGCGCGCGGGAGAGCTGCGATTTAGAGAATCCGGTCGTGCGACCGAGCGTGCGTGCGATCTCGGCATGGGTGTAGCCCTCAACGTCGTGCAGCCACACGACGGTTCGGGTCAACGGCGCCAGCGTCGCCAACGCACGTTCGAGATCGGCCTGCGCGGCAATGAGCGCGTCGGCGCGCGGTGCATGATCGACGAGCACGGGCGCGGCCGGCCCGTCGGGCGCTTCGGCGTCGAGCCATAGCAAGCTGCGATTCCACGGCGAGCGCAGGTGCATGAGGCATTTGTTCACCGCGATCGTCCGCACCCAGCCGCTGAACGAGCCTTCGCCGGCGTAATTCCCGATGCTGCGCAGGATCTCGACGAAGACCTCCTGGAAGAGCTCGTCCGCGACGGCGGGCCGCGCGATCAGGCGCCGAATCAGCGTGTACACCGGCCGCTGGTAGTTGCGATAGATCGCCTCGTGCGCACGGCGGTCGCCCGCGGCGGCGGCGCGAATGGTCTCCGGGGCGAGGTCTATGCCATGGAAGTGCGACATTGGCGGCTTAGATGCCGCACCGGAGGAAAAGGTCGCAAGGGGTCCTGGAAAACGGCAAGAGTCCTGGGAACCGGAGTGCGCCGGGCGCGCAGGAGGGTCGGCTGGAAGAGTTCTTTTAATCTCCAATCCCAAGCGATTTCATCGCTTGGGATTGGAGATTGGTGCCGGTGGTCGGAGTCGAACCGACACATGGTTGCCCATGGCAGATTTTGAGTCTGCTGCGTCTACCAATTCCGCCACACCGGCATGAGGTATGTGCGCCCGAGCGGCGGACCGTCGGGTGGAAGGGGCCGGAAGTATAGGGACGTTGCTCGAAAGTCGGAAGATCGTCGTGACACGAAAACGGCTGCGCCTCATGCGAGCCGAACACGGCATGCCGCTGATATTCTGTCGCCCTGATGAAGTTCTGCTCCAACTGCGGCCAAGAGGTCGTCTCGAAGATCCCCGAGGGCGATCACCTCCCCCGGTTCGTCTGCGAGTCCTGCGGCACGATCCATTACCAGAATCCCCGCATCATCGCGGGCTGTATCCCCGAATGGGAAGGCAAGATCCTGCTCTGTCGCCGCGCGATCGAACCGCGCCGCGGGTTCTGGACCGTGCCGGCCGGGTTCATGGAGAACGGCGAGGCCGTGCAGGACGCCGCCGCCCGCGAGGCGCAGGAAGAGGCCCTCGCGGATGTCGAGATCGGCTCGCTCGCCTCCATCATCAATGTGATCCAGGCGCACCAGGTCCATATCTTCTTCCGTGCGCGGCTACGCAATACGAACTTCGGCGTCGGTCCGGAAAGCCTGGAAGTCGCGTTGTACGAGGAGCAGGACATCCCCTGGTCCGAGATCGCGTTTCTGAGCGTCGAGTTCGCGCTCCGGCGCTATCTCGAGGATCGCCGCGCACAACGCGAGCTCGCGCATTTTCGGGACATCGACTGGCGCGACGGCGAGGTCGTACTGCGCGATCGCTGATCGATCTGAAACCGTCACGTTTCGTTCTAACGGATCGCTCGAAAGCGCAGCCCTGTTTTGGCACAATGCGCCGCCCCAAGCGGCCGCGCCCTCCTGGCGCCGCGCTTCAATCTCGGTTAGCGGAGCCTTAGATGACCTTCGTCGTCACAGAAAACTGCATCAAGTGTAAATACACCGACTGCGTAGAGGTTTGTCCGGTCGATTGTTTTCACGAAGGTCCGAATTTCCTCGTCATCGATCCGGACGAGTGCATCGACTGCACGCTGTGCGAGCCCGAATGCCCGGCCGAGGCGATCGTCTCCGAGGAAGAGCTGCCGCAAGGCCAGGAGCATTTCAAACAGCTGAATGCGCAGCTCGCGAAGGATTGGCCCGTCATCACCGAGCGCAAGCCTGCGCCCGCGGACGCGAAGGAATGGGATGGCAAGCCCGACAAGCTTGCCCTGCTCGAGAAATAATCCGGCCGCTACAAGGCCGCATCGCCCGAATGAAAAAGGCCCGCGCGAGCGGGCCTTTTGCTGTGGACGCTATGGAGCGGGCGGAACGCTGCCGCTCACTCCTTGCCTTGCTGCGCGAGCTCATCGAGCTGCTTTACCAGCTCCTGCGGCGGCAGATATCCGCCGATGTAAGCGCCGGTCTTGGTGAAGATCGCCGGCGTGCCGCGCACGCCCAGCTGCTCGCCAAGCTCGTACTGCTTCGCCACCGGGGTCGCGCACTTCTGCGCTTTCACTTCGTTGCCCTGCTTCGCTTGCGTGATCGCGGTCTTGCGATCCTTCGAGCACCACACGGACTCCATTTTCGCCCAGTCGTCGGTGCCCGGGCCGGCACGCGGATAAGCCATGTAGCGCACGCGCACGCCAAGCTTGTTGAGCTGCTCGATCTCCGAATGCAGCTTGCGGCAGTAGCCGCACTCGACGTCGGTGAACACCGTGATCGTGTGCTTCGCCGCTTGCGGCGCGAACACGATCATGTCCTTTTCGTCCAGTTTCGCGAGGAGCTTCTGGCGCGTATCGGCGCGGCCAGCTTCGGTGAGGTTCGTACGCGAGTCGACGTCGAACATGTCGCCGCTGATCAGGTAGCGGCCATCGGCCGTGATGTAGGCGGCATCACCGCCGAGTCGGATTTCGAAGAGACCCTTGACCGGCGAAGGAACGATGTCCTCGACTTTGGCGCCAGGGAATTTCTTCGCGATCTCGACGCGAGGATCGGCTGCCGCGGCCTTCGTTGCCGGCTCAGCGGCAATCGCACCGGCGGCGATCGCCATCAGCAACGCGAAACACAGTTTTCTCATAGCCACTCCACAAGACGACGAACGCAGCAGCGGCCGCGGAACGCGAAATCGACCACTTCGAGCTGCTGGCGTACGAACGGAAGGTAGGACTGGCGCAAGCCGCGAGCAGTTCAAACGTTCGTCAGTCTATCAGAGCGGGCGGCGGAATCGCCTGCCCGCCGCCGAGACGGGACAGCGCCGCATTCAGCCGCGCGGATGGTGCTGCGAGTGCAAGTCTTTCAGGCGCTCGCGGGCGACGTGCGTATAGATCTGAGTCGTCGACAGGTCGCTATGACCCAACAGCATCTGCACGACGCGTAAGTCCGCACCGTGATTCAACAAGTGCGTGGCGAATGCGTGACGCAGGGTATGCGGCGACAGCGCTTTCTGGACGCCTGCCTTCTGTGCGTAGCGCTTGATGATGTGCCAGAACGCCTGACGGGTCATGCGATCACCCCGGCGGGTCGGAAACAGGTATTCGGTTTGACGTTCGAGGAGAATCTCGAGCCGCGCGCCGCCGGTGAAGCGATGCAGCCAGCCGACCGCCTCCTCGCCGAGCGGAATCAAGCGTTCGCGATCGCCCTTGCCGACGATCCGCAGCACGCCCTGATTCATGTTCACCTGGCTCGACTTCAAATTGACGAGCTCGGATACCCGCAGCCCCGTCGCATAAAGAACTTCGAGCATCGTGCGATCGCGATTGCCGAGCGGATCATCGACGGCGGGCGCCGCGAGGAGCGCATCCACTTCCTCTTCGGTAAGCGACTTCGGCAGCGAGCGGCCGATTTTCGGCATCGCGATCTGGGCTGTCGGATCTTCCTTGATCGCGCCATCGCGAACGAGGTAACGATAGTAGCGACGGAAGCTCGACAACTGACGCGCCGTCGAGCGCGGCCGCGCGCCGGCTTCGACGCGCCAGGCGATGAACGCGAGCAAGTCCGCGCGCTTCGCGGTCATGCTCGTGCTGCCCTGTGCTTGCAGCCAACGGTCCAGCGCGGTCAGATCGGCGCGATACGCCGACAAAGTATTCGGCGACAGCCCCCGCTCCATCCAGACGGCATCGAGAAATCGATCGATGGCCGCGGCGGATGGGGTCTCCGACGTGTCTTCGCTGGTCCTCGAGTAAACTGACGCTTTCGTAACGGTGCTCATCGCCTATCGCATAAAGCGCATTCCGGGCGAATCGATCCTTGGACGCGGCCGTAAATGCAGTGTCGGCAGTATGCGGAGGGGGTCCGCAGGGGGGCGTGATAGTAATCACAGAACCCCGGCGGGGTTGACATAAAGAGAACCAGTTCACAGAAAGCGGCGGTGATGCGAGTTTCGCGGAACTCGCGGATCATGGCCGCTTGCTCGGATAAGGCGTCGATCAATTGCAAGTTCTACAGCGACTCGGCAACGTCATCTATGGTGTCTACGCGGTGCTCGCCTTCCTTGTCACAGGTGCGCTCGCGCTCATTTCGGTCACGCTCATCCCGGGGCTCGGCATCAAGACGCGCCGCGAGATCGCCCACTACGCCGCGCAGACATTCTTCCGCGTTGCGGGCATTCGGGTCCGGGTCATTGGCGAGGCGCAGCTGCCGCCGGGCCCGTGCGTCGTCGTCGCGAATCATGCGAGCTATATCGACGGCGTCGTCCTGAAGGCGTTCCTGCCCGCCCGCTTCAGCTTCGTCATCAAGAAGGAAATGACGAAGGTGCCGCTCGCCGGCCTGCTCCTCAAACGTATCGGCTCCGAATTCGTCGATCGGGCCAATCGTCACGCAGGCGGTATGGACGCTCGTCGGCTCATCAAGGCTGCGGACGCGGGTCAGGCGCTGGCATTTTTTCCCGAAGGGACTTTCGACGAGCGGCCGGGTGTCGGCAAGTTTCATACGGGCGCGTTCGCGATCGCGGCTCGCGTCGGGCTGCCCGTCGTGCCCTTGGCGCTGCGCGGCACGCGCTACATCCTGCCGAGCGGCAGGTTCCTGCCGCGCTTCGGACGTATCGAGATCGAGATCCTGCCGCCGTTGCCCGTCGGGGCAAGCGACCCGGCTGCCGTGCTCGCGATACGCGAGCAAGCACGCGCACGAATCGTCAGTGCACTCGACGAGCCCGATCTTGCCGATGTGGATGCCGCCCCGCGCGCAGCGACGCGGAAATCGGGGCCCGCGGCCCGCCTATAATCTCGGCAACGTCGTCACACAGGATTGCCGCGATGAACCTATTCGAAATGCTGGGCCAGGCCGGCCATGAGCAGGTCGTATTCTTTCACCATCGCGAGTCTGGCTTGAAGTGCATCATCGCGATCCACAACACGCTGCTCGGTCCCGCGCTCGGCGGATTGCGCATGTGGCCGTACGCCAGCGAGTCCGACGCCGTGCGCGATGTACTGCGGCATTCCAAGAACATGACATACAAGGCCGCGATCGCCGGCCTGAATCTCGGCGGCGGCAAGGCCGTCATCATCGGCAATCCCGAAACGCACAAGACCGAAGCGCTGCTGCGGGCGCTCGGCCGCTACATCAACTCGCTCGGCGGCCGCTTCATCGTTTCCGAAGATGTCGGCACGAACGTCGAGGACATGGAGCTGATCCGGCAGGAAACGCGCCATGTCGTAGGCGTGCATCTCGTGAACGGGGGCAGCGGCGATCCGGCGCGCTTCACCGCGCTCGGTACGCTGCATGGCATTCGCGCGTGTCTCGAGTTCAAGTACGGCCACGCGGACCTGCACCGCATCAGCTTCGCCGTGCAGGGCGCGGGGCAAGTGGGCTATCACCTCGTCAAAGCGCTGCGCGAAAGCGGAGCGAAGGTGTTCGTCACGGACATCAACGATCAGCGCGTCGAACAACTCGTCGATGAGTACGGCGCGGAGCCGGTGCCGATGTCCCAGATCTATGATGTCGAGGCGAACGTGTTCGCGCCGTGCGCGCTCGGCGGCGTGATCAACGAAGACACACTGCCCAGGCTGCGCTGCGAGATCGTCGCCGGGGGCGCGAACAATCAGCTGGAATCCGAGGAGCTCGGCGGCGAGCTGGATCGCCGGGGAATCCTTTACGCGCCCGATTACGCGATCAACGCCGGCGGGCTGATGAACAGCGCGAGCGAGCTGCAGGGCTACAACGAGGAGCGCGCGATCCAGAACGTCGCGCGCGTCTACGGCATCATCAAGCGCATCCTCGAGCTCAGCCGGCGCGACGGCCTGCCGACGCTGCAAGCCGCGAATCGCCTCGCGCAAGAGCGCATCGACTCGTTGAGTCAGGTGAAGCTGCCCTACGCCGCCGCGCGGTAGTCCGTATTTGACTCATGCTTGATTGCTTGCCGATCGCGGCCACATTGGTTTACAAGCCCGCCCTCGCCCTACAGTAGAGAAGAGTTATGACCGAAGAAGTTTTCATTGCCGCTGCCCGCCGTACGCCGATCGGCGCCTTCCAAGGTGCGTTGAGCCCGCTGACCGCGCCGCAACTCGGTGCCGCAGCCGTGCAGGCCGCGCTGAAGGACAGCGAGCTCGCCGCGGACGCCATCGAGGAGACGATTCTCGGTTGCGTGTTGATGGCGGGCATCGGCCAGGCACCGGCGCGGCAAGCGGCGCTCGCTGGCGGCGTGCCGCAGCACGTACCCGCGACGACGCTGAACAAGATGTGCGGCTCGGGACTGAAGGCGATCATGGTCGCCGCCGACCAGATTCGCGCCGGCTCCGCGAACGCAATCCTGGCGGGCGGGATCGAGTCGATGACGAATGCGCCGTACCTGCTGCCGAAAGCGCGCGGCGGCTACCGCATGGGTCACGGCGAGATCATCGACCACATGTTCTACGACGGTCTGCAGAATCCGTACGACGGCAAGATGATGGGGCACTTCGCCGACGCGACCGCGAAGAAGTACAACTTCACGCGCGAGCAGCAGGACGCGTTCGCCGCCGAGTCGGTGCGTCGCGCGCTCGCCGCGGTGCAGGCCAAGGCGTTCGAGCGTGAGATCGCCGCGGTCACGGTGAAGGATCGCAAGGGCGAGCGCGTCGTCGCTCAGGACGAAACGCCGTTCACGTGCGACGTCGCCAAGATTCCCAACCTGAGGCCTGCCTTCAACAAGGACGGCACCGTTACGGCGGCAAGCTCCTCGTCGATCTCCGACGGCGCGGCGGCGGCGATCATCGTCGGCGGCACGTTCGCGAAGAGCAACAACCTGAAGCCGCTCGCGCGCATCGTCGGCTATTCGAGCCATGCGCACGCACCCGAGTGGTTCACGACGGCGCCGGTCGGCGCATTGAAGTCGCTGCTCGCGAAGACGGGCTGGCGCGCCGATCAGGTCGACCTGTACGAGATCAACGAAGCCTTCGCGTGCGTCGCGATGGCGGCGATCCATGATCTCGAGCTCGACCCTGCGAAGGTGAACGTGAACGGCGGCGCCTGCGCGCTCGGCCATCCGATCGGCGCGACGGGCGCGCGCATCCTCACGACGCTCGTGCACGGGCTGAAGCTGCGCGGACTTACGCGCGGAGTCGCGAGCTTGTGCATCGGCGGCGGCGAAGCTGTCGCGCTGGCGGTGGAGATCGTCTGAGGTCGTCAGGATCGACGCGATCGGTGAGGGGCTCCTGATTTCCAGAGAGCCCCTTTCCCGCTGCGTGGGAGCGGAAGGCCACCTCCCCTAGCTCGCTGCGGGCGCAGGAGCGGAGAGCCCCCTCCCCTAGCCCTCCCCCGCTGCGCGGGGGAGGGGGAGTTGGTTGAAGCCGTATTTATATTTATATGGACACTAACGTGTCTGGCGTGATTCCCGCGACTTCGTAACCGCGCTTGAAGTCGCGGACATGCTTCGCCATCCACTTGCGCGCCTCGCTCGGATCCTTGTCGCGCAGCGCCACGATGATGTTGCGCTGCGCGTCCGCGATCCGCGTGCGCGCCTGCGGCACCTTGTCGATCATCTGCGCCAGCGACGGGGCGAGCACTTGCGCGAGCGAGTGCTTCGCGAGCACCAGCACTTGATTGCGGGCGCACTGCCCTAGCAGCTCGAAAAACTCCGCGACCCATTCGACCGCCCGAGGATCGCCCTCGACCGCGCTGACGAAGCGCTCGCGCGATTGCGCCAACGCCTCCAGATCCGCCTGCGTGCGGCGCTGTGCCGCGAGCGCCGCGACTTCCGGCTCGATCACCATCATCGCTTCCCACACATCGACGAACGACACGTCGTGCATGACGAGCGCTTGCCGCATTCCCGAGGCGACCTTGTTCACGTGCGGCCGGCTCACCTGCATGCGCTTCGCACCCTGCGGCCGGGTGATCAGGCCCGCGCTCTCCAGATGCCGCAGCGCCTCGCGCACCGTCGAGCGGTGCACGCGAAATTGCTGGGCGAGCTCGATCTCGGCCGGCAGCACATCGCCGTCGCGCAAGGCGCGCGACAGGATCTTCGCCTCGATTGCGGCGGACACGCGTGTATACGCGGGCTCACGCTCGACCGGCTCGAACATCGCCGCCGGAGTATCGACCGCATTCACACTGGCGCTGGGCTTGGGTGCCGCGCCGCGCACTGGCTTCTTCGCGGGCATGACTTTCATTCGGGTTGACATCAAGTCGGATTGTCCGACAATGCGACACTCTTGAGTAGCCTGGATTCGACCATGGTGGAGTTCGATTTCGGTCTCGGGGACGACATCGATACGCTGCGCGCGAGCATCGCACAGTTCGCCCGCGATCGTATCGCACCGCTGGCGGCGGACATCGACCGGGAGAATCGCTTCCCGCGCGAGCTGTGGCCCCAGCTCGGCGAGCTCGGCCTGCTCGGCATCACCGTCGAGGAGCAATACGGCGGGTCCGGGCTCGGCTATCTCGCGCATGTCGTCGCGATGGAAGAGATCAGCCGCGCGTCCGCCTCCGTCGGGCTGTCCTATGGCGCGCATTCGAATCTGTGCGTGAATCAGCTGCGGCGGTGGGGCACGCCGGCGCAGAAAGAAACCTACCTGCCGAAACTGATCTCCGGCGAGCACGTCGGCGCGCTCGCGATGAGCGAGCCCGGCGCCGGCTCCGACGTCATCGGCATGCGCACGCGCGCGACCAAGCGCGCCGACGGTTATGTTCTCAACGGCTCGAAGATGTGGATCACGAACGGCCCCGTCGCCGACGTGCTCGTCGTGTACGCCACGTTGAATCCCGAGCTCAGCTCCCGCGGCATCACCGCCTTCATCGTCGAGCGCGGCATGCCCGGTTTCAGCACGGCGCAAAAACTCGACAAGCTCGGCATGCGCGGCTCCGACACCTGCGAGCTCGTGTTCGAGGAATGCTTCGTGCCCGCGCGGAACGTGCTGCACAAGGAAGGCTTCGGCGCGCAGGTGCTGATGAGCGGGCTCGACTACGAGCGCGTCGTTCTGGCGGGCGGGCCGCTCGGCATCATGCAAGCCTGCCTCGACGCGGTTCTGCCGTACCTGCACGACCGCAAGCAGTTCGGCCGTCCCATCGGCACGTTCCAATTGATGCAGGCGAAGCTCGCCGATATGTACACGACGATGAATGCCTGCCGCGCGTATGTGTACGCGGTCGCGCGCGCCTGCGATCGCGGCCAGATCACGCGCTTCGATGCGGCCGGCTGTATTCTGCAGGCTTCCGAGAAGGCGACATGGATGGCGCTCGAAGCGATCCAGGCCCTCGGCGGCAATGGTTACATCAACGACTACCCCACCGGCCGTCTGCTGCGCGACGCGAAGCTGTACGAGATCGGCGCCGGGACGAGCGAGATTCGTCGCATGCTCATCGGTCGGGAGCTGTTCGAGGCCACGGCATGATTCCAACTCGAGTCGATCGCAGTTCCGAAGCCTTCCACACGAACGATGCCTACATGCGCGGGCTCACGACCGAGCTGAAGGAGCGCCTGGAGATCGCCGCGCTCGGCGGCGGCGACGACGCACGGCGGAAGCACACCGAACGCGGCAAGCTGCTCGCGCGCGACCGAGTCACCGTGCTGTGTGATCCCGGTACGCCTTTCCTGGAACTGTCCGCGCTCGCGGCCGGCGGCATGTATGACGGCGGCGCGCCCGCGGCCGGCATCGTCACCGGTATCGGCCGCGTGCACGGGCGCGACGTCATGGTCGTCGCGAACGACGCGACCGTGAAAGGCGGCACGTATTTCCCGATGACCGTGAAGAAGCACCTGCGCGCGCAGGAGATCGCGGCAGAGAATCACCTGCCCTGCGTCTATCTCGTCGATTCGGGCGGCGCCTTCCTGCCGATGCAGGACGAGGTCTTTCCGGACCGCGAGCACTTCGGCCGCATCTTCTTCAATCAGGCTCGCATGTCCGCGGAAGGAATTCCGCAGATCGCCGTCGTGATGGGCTCGTGCACGGCGGGCGGCGCGTATGTGCCCGCGATGTGCGACGAGGCGATCATCGTCAAGAAGCAGGGCACGATCTTCCTCGGCGGCCCGCCGCTCGTGCGCGCCGCGACCGGCGAAGTCGTCGATGCAGAGTCGCTCGGCGGCGGCGACGTGCACACCCGCATCTCGGGTGTCGCCGACATGCTCGCGGACAACGATCAGCACGCGCTCGCACTCGCGCGGGAAACCGTGCTGAATCTGCATCGTCGCCGGCAGCCGTGGCTCGAGCGCATCGACGCGCGCGAGCCCGCCCATCCGCTCGAGGACTTGTATGGCATCGTGCCGCGCGACACGCGCTTCCCCTACGACGTGCGCGAGATCATCGCGCGGCTCGTCGACGGCTCCGAGTTTCACGAGTTCAAGCCGCTGTACGGCAAGACGCTCGTCTGCGGGTTCGCGCATCTGCACGGCTATCCCGTCGCGATCGTCGCGAACAACGGCATCCTGTTCTCGGAAAGCGCGCTCAAGGGCGCGCATTTCATTCAGCTCGCGAATCGCCGCTGCGTGCCGCTGATCTTTCTGCAGAACATCACGGGATTCATGGTCGGCAAGAAGGTCGAGCACGAAGGCATCGCGAAAAACGGCGCCAAGCTCGTGACGGCCGTCGCCTGCTCGCGCGTGCCGAAGTACACCGTGATCCTCGGCGGCTCCTTCGGCGCCGGCAACTACGCGATGTGCGGTCGAGCCTACGGGCCGCGCATGTTGTGGATGTGGCCGAACGCACGCGTCTCGGTCATGGGCGGCGAACAAGCCGCGCAAGTGCTCGCCACCGTGCGCGCCGACGGCCTGAAGGCCCGTGGCGAGAGCTGGCCCGACGAGGACAGAAGCCGCTTCATCGCGGACATCCGCGAGCAGTACGAAACGCAGGGCAGTCCGTATTACGCGACCGCGCGCTTGTGGGACGACGGTGTGATCGATCCGATCGACACGCGCGCCGTGCTCGGCCGCGCCATCGAAGCGGCGGCGAACGGCCCGGCGCCGGGCCAGGAAAAGTACGGCGTGTTCCGCATGTAGCGGCGCGCCTCCCATCAAGCAAGCGGGTCACCGATGCTCGTCACCTCCTCCATCTCCGCGCGCGGCGTCGCGACCGTGACACTGAATCGTCCGGAGAAGCACAACGCACTCGACGGCGCGACGCTCGAGCAACTGCACGCGACGCTGCTCGAGATCGCGGGCAGTGCGCAGGCGCGCGTCGTCGTGCTGAGCGGCGCTGGCGCAAGCTTCTGCGCCGGCGCTGACATTGCCCACATGCGCTCGATGCTCGGCGCCTCCGAGGCGGCGAACATCGCCGATGCGCGCGTACTCGCCCGCTGTCTGCGCACCCTCGATGAGCTGCCGCTGCCCGTGATCGCGCGCGTCAACGGCAACGCCTTCGGCGGCGCGATCGGCCTGATCGCGTGCGCCGACATCGCGATCGCCGTCGCGTCCGCGAAGCTCGCGCTCACGGAAGTCCGCCTCGGCATCGTGCCCGCGGCGATTTCGCCGTATGTCGTCGCGGCGATCGGACCACGCCAGGCGCGCCGCCTGTTTCTCACCAGCGCCGCATTCGACGGGCGCGAAGCGCGGTCGCTGGGACTCGTGCATTTCGCTTGCGAGGCCGACGAGCTCGACACGCTCGTCGAACAGCAGGTGGAGCTCGTGTTGCAAGGCGGCCCCGCGGCATTACGCGCTGCAAAACAGCTGATTCGCGACGTGGCCTCCGAGCAGGACCGCGATGTGCTCGCCGACCGCACCGCGCACCTGCTGGCCTCCTTGCGAATCAGCGACGAGGGCCAAGAGGGATTGAGCGCCTTCCTGGAGCGTCGCAAGGCCCGCTGGATGAAGGATTCGACGTAAGCTCGCGGGCTCAGGGTGCGCTTGCGTGACGACGGGCCACACAGACCCTTTGTGCGTCGCAAAAGAAGCGGCTAACATCCGGCGCCTTCGATCTTGAGTGGGCGAGTGCGAGAACGACCATGCAGCTCAACGGGAAGCTCGCCGTAATCACCGGTGGCGGCCGCGGCATTGGCCGCGCGATGGCGCTCGCGTTCGCGTCCAAGGGCGCCAACGTCGCAGTGTTCGACCTCAACGCCGCCGACCTCGAGGCCACTGTCCAGACCTGCCAGGCCGCGGGCGTTGCAGCTCGCAGCTATGTCTGCAATGTCGCGCAGGAAGACGCCGTCATCACGGCGCTCGACCAAGTGGTCGCTGATTTCGGTCGTCTCGATGTCATGGTGAACAACGCCGGCATCACGAAGGACGCGCTGCTCGTCAAAGCACAGGACGGCAAAGTCCTCAACAAGATGTCGCTGCAACAGTGGCAAGCCGTGATTGACGTGAATCTCACGGGCGTGTTCTTGGGGGCCCGCGAAGCAGCGGCGCGCATGATCGCGCTCGGCAACGGCGGGGTCATCATCAACACCTCGAGCATCTCGCGCGCGGGCAACATCGGACAGTCGAATTACTCGGCGGCGAAGGCCGGTGTGGTCGCGATGACGACGGTCTGGGCGAAAGAGCTCGCGCGCTACGGCATTCGCGTCGGCGCAATCGCACCGGGCTTCACGCGCACCGAAATCCTCGACGCAATGAAGCCCGAAATGATCGACAAAATGGTCGCGGCCGTGCCGCTGAAGCGCATGGCCGAGCCCGCCGAAATGGCACACGCCGCAATTTTCATTGCCGAGAACGACTACTTCTCCGGCCGCGTCATCGAAGTCGATGGCGCGCAACGCATCTGACGCAACGCAAGGGGGTTCGATGAGACTGGATCAGGTACGCGCGGTCATTACGGGGGGTGCTTCCGGCTTGGGACATGCCGTCGCCGAGAAGCTCGTCGCCGCCGGCGCGCAAGTGGCACTGCTCGATGTCAACGCCGCGAACGGCCAGGCCGCCGCCGCTGCCCTGGGCGCCTCCGCGCGCTTCAAGCAGGTCGATGTCACGAACGAAGCATCGGTCGTCGACGCGGTGAATGCCGCGAAAGCCGAGATGGGCGGCTTGAATCTGGTCGTCAATTGCGCCGGCACGCTGCATCCCCGCCGCCTGCTCAACAAGGAAGGCCCGATGCCCATCGAGCTGTTCAGGAAGACGATCGAAGTCAATCTGATCGGCTCGCTCATCGTCTCGAAGGCGGCGGCAGCCGCTATGCAGACGAACACGCCGAACGAAGAAGGCGAGCGCGGCGTCATCGTAATGACCGCATCGGTCGCCGCGTTCGACGGGCAGATCGGCCAGGTCGCCTACTCCGCCTCGAAAGGCGGCATCGCCGCGATGACCCTGCCGATGGCGCGCGACCTGTCGAGCCTCGGCATTCGCGTGATGACGATCGCGCCGGGCGTCTTCAAGACGCCGATGGTCGCGGCGCTGCCGCAAGAGGCGCAGGATTCGCTCGGACGGCAAGTGCCGTTCCCGCCGCGCCTGGGCCGGCCCGACGAATATGCCGCGCTCGTCGCGCACATTTGCGAGAACACGATGCTGAACGGCGAATGCATTCGCCTGGACGGCGCAATCCGGATGGCGCCAAAGTAGCGAGCTGCGCGAGTATCGACCTCCCTACGGCTGTCAAAGCGAATCGTCATGAACCGCCTTCGCTCGACATTGTTGCTGCTCACCACCACCGCGATCGTGGGTTGCGCCTCGCAGCCCACGACGCCGGCGCAGCCGCCGATGGGCGGGGCCGCCACCGTCGCGCCGAAAGCGCCGGTCGCCGCGCTCGACGTTCCCATCGACTACTACAAGCTCGCGAACGGCTTGCGAGTCGTATTGAGCCAGGATCATTCGGTGCCCGTCGCCGCGATCGGCGTGTACTACAAGATCGGCTTTCGCATCGAGCCGCAAGACCGCACCGGGTTCGCGCACTTGTTCGAGCACCTCATGTTCCAGGGCTCGAAGAACCTGCCGAAGGGCGAGTTCTTCAGGACGGTCGAAGGGCTGGGCGGTCAATTGAACGGCTCGACGCGGTTCGATTTCACGAACTACTTCGAGACGTTTCCCTCGAACGCGCTGCAGACGATGCTGTGGGCCGAGGCCGATCGCATGCGCAGCCTGGACATCACGCAGGAAAACCTCGTGAACCAGCAAGGCGTGGTCAAGGAAGAAGTGAAGGTGAACGTGCTGAATCAGCCGTACGGCGGCTTTCCCTGGCTGCAGCTGCCGCAGGTGGCGAACGAGAACTGGTACAACGCGCACAACTTCTACGGCGACCTGCAGCACATCGACGCGGCGACGCTCGAAGAGGCGCGCAAGTTCTTCGATACCTATTACGCGCCGAACAATGCCGTGCTGGTGGTCGTCGGCGATTTCGACCTGCAACAGACGAAGCGATGGATCGAACAGTACTTCGGTTCGATACCCGCGCGTCCGGTGCCGCCGCTCCCGGATATCTCGGAGCCCCGGCAAACGGCCGAGAAGCGCGTGCGGCAGACCGATCCGCTCGCGCCGCGTCCGGCGCTCGCGATCGCCTATCACGTGCCGGAGCGCTGGACACCCGAGCACTTCGCATTCGGCCTGATCGACGAGATCCTGCTGCAGGGTGAAGCGTCGCGCCTGCATCGCGACCTCGTGCAGCGCCGCGGTTATACGGACGATGTCTCCGGCGGCATCAATCTGCTCGGCAACATGTTCAATTACAGCGGCCCGATGCTCTGGTCGGCCGCGCTGCTGCACGATCCGGCGACCTCGGAAGCGCAGATCATGGCCGCGATCGACGAGAACATCGAGCGCCTGCGCACCGAGCCGGTCACGCAGGAAGAGCTGGATCGCGCGCGCCGCAAGATCCGCGCGGAGCTCTACGACATCGTCGGCTCGAGCACGAAGCTCGGCCTCGTGGACTTGCTCGCGACCTTCGCGTTGTTCGACGACGACCCGAGCCGCATCAATCGCATCGAAGAGGAGTTCGCGAAGGTCACGCCCGAACTGATCCTCGAGACGGCGCAAGAATATTTGCGGCCCGAGAACCGGACCACGCTCGCGATCGAGCCGGGCGCCGCCTCCCCCGCCGGAGTGACCCCATGAAGACGCTGGCTGGTCGAGTGTTCGCCTGCGCTGCCATCGCCTTGTCGAGCGGGCCGACGCTCGCGCTGGAAGCGGCGCCGCCGCCCGGCCCGCCGCGGCCCTTCACGATTCCGACGCCGGCCACGCTGTCGCTGCCGAACGGCGCGCAAGGGACGTTCATCGAATTCGGTCAGGTGCCGAAGGTGACGATCGCGATCGTGGTCCGCGTGGGCGCGCTGAACGATGGCGACCGCACGTGGCTGTCGGATGTCACCGCCGAATTGATGAAGGAAGGCACGCAGAGCAAGACGGCGGAACAGCTTTCCGATGCCGCGGCTGCGATGGGCGGGCAAGTGAGTATTGGCGTGGGTGCGGATCAGACGACGCTCTCGCTCGACGTGCTGTCGGAGTACGGCCCGGATGCCATCGCGCTGCTGGCGGACATTCTGACGCGCCCGCGCCTGCCCGACGCCGAACTGCCACGCATCAAGACGAACTTCCTGCGCAGCCTGAGCGTGCAGCTCGCCTCGCCGCAGTCGCAGGCGGACGCGGCTTTTGCCGCCTTGCTGTTCCCGGCCCATCCCTATGGCAAGCCGTTTCCGACGCCCGAGCAATTGCAGTCGTATTCGATCGACGACGTGCGCGCGTTCTATGCGAGCAATTTCGGCGCGCGACGCACGCATGTGTACGTCGCCGGGAAGTTCGATCGCCCGAGCATCGAGGCGGCGGTGCGCACCGAGCTTGGCGGCTGGCTCGAAGGCCCCGCGCCGCTCGAGCTCTCGCCCGGCCCCAAGGGCGCGGCCGTGACGCAGCTCATCAATCGCCCCGGCGCGCCGCAGTCGACGTTGCGTATCGGCACGCGCGTCATCGGGCCGACGAATCCGCAATTCATGCCCTTGTCGGTCACGAACACGCTGCTCGGCGGCGTACTGACCTCGCGCATCACGATGAATCTGCGCGAAGACAAAGGGTGGGCGTATTCGCCGAACAGCGCCCTGAGCACCTACTTCGGCAATGCCGTGTGGGCCGAGGAAGCGGACGTGAAGGCCGAATCGACGGGCCCGGCGCTCGAAGAGATCTACAAAGAGATCACGCGCTTGCAGCGGGAGCCGCCGTCGAACGCCGAACTGACCGCGACGAAGAACTATCGCAACGGCATCTTCGTGATGTCGAATGCCACGCGCAGCGGCCTGATCGGCCAGTTCGCGTTCATGAATCTGCATGGGCTGCCGACCGACTGGCTCACGACGTTCGTCGAGCGCCTGTATGCCGTGACGCCTCAACAGGTGTCGCAGGCAGCGAGCGAGTATCTCGATCCGAAGCACCTCTCCGTCGTCATCGTCGGCGACGCCTCGAAGGTGCGCCCGCAGCTGCAAGACGTCCAACAACTACCGAAGATCGAGCCCTGATCGCAACGATCGGGCTCACGAACCATCCGCACCCAAGAGCAACTCATGTCAGAACGCGAAGTGATGGAATATGACGTCGTCATCGTAGGCGCCGGCCCGGCCGGTCTTGCGACGGCGATTCGACTCAAGCAACTGAAGCCGGAAACGAACGTTTGTGTTCTCGAAAAGGCATCGGCCGTGGGTGCGCATTCGTTGTCGGGCGCCGTGCTCGAACCGGGGCCGCTGGAACAGCTGCTACCGAACTGGCGCACCGAATACACCGGCATGAAAATCCCCGCCGCCGAAGACGACGTACGGATCATGTCGCGCAAGGGCTCGTTCAAGCTGCCCGACTTTCTCATCCGCATGAAGATTTCGCCGTTCAACAATCACGGCAACTTCATCATCTCGCTCGGCCAGCTGACGCCGTGGCTCGCGCAGGAAGCCGAAAAGCTCGGCGTCGAGATCTTCCCCGGCTTCGCCGCCGCCGAAGCGGTGTTCGACGAGAACGGCGCCGTGAAGGGCGTGCGCACGGGCGACATGGGCCTGGAGAAGAACGGCGAGCCCGGCCCGAACTACACACCGGGGGTCGAGATCCACGCGAAGCTCACCGTACTGTGCGAAGGCTGCCGCGGCTCGATCTCCAAGCAACTGATCAAGCGCTTCAACCTGCGCGAAGGTCATGACGCGCCGACGTTCGGGCTTGGCTACAAGGAGCTGTGGCAGCTGCCGCCAGGACGCGTGAAGCCCGGCCGCATCGAGCATTCCCTCGGCTGGCCCGTCGATCCGAAAACCTACGGCGGCAGCTTCCTGTACCACCTGGACGGCGACCGCGTGTACGTCGGCTACGTCGTCGGCTTGAACTACGAGGATCCGCGGCTGAAGCCATTCGAAGCATTCCAGCAGTTCAAGCATCACCCGCGCGTGAAGCCATTGCTCGAGGGCGGCGAGATTCTTTCGGCCGGCGCGCGCACGATCGCCTCGGGCGGCTGGCAGTCGCTGCCGACGCTCGAAATGCCTGGCGCGATTCTCGTGGGCGATGCCGGCGGCACGCTGAACCTGCCGAAGATCAAGGGCATTCACCAGGCGATCCGCTCGGGCATGTGCGCGGGCGAACACATCGCGGAGGTCGGCGAGGCGAAGGGTTACGACGCGCGCTACCGTGCGTCGGAGGGCGGCCGCGAGCTGCGGCGCGTGCGCAACTTCAAGCCGGGCTTCAAGCGCGGTCTGTGGCTCGGCCTGTTGAACTCGGGTTGGGAAGCGCTCACGCAAGGCGCGAGCCCGTGGACGCTGCGCAACTACGCGGATTGGTCGGCGCTCAAGAAGCTCGACGAATACACCTCGCCGGATCGCGACTGGGTGGAGCGCTCGCTGCCGCCGCGCGATCGGCTCGCGTCGGTGTTCTTCGCGGGCAACGTGCACGACGAGGCGCAACCGGTGCATCTGAAGGTGCACGACACGTCGATCTGCGTCGATCGCTGCACCAAGGAATACGGCAATCCGTGTGAGAACTTCTGCCCGGCCGGCGTGTACGAGATGGTGAGCGACGGCCAAGGCGGCCGCCGGTTGCAGATCAACGCGGCGAACTGCGTGCACTGCAAGGCGTGCGACATCAAGGACCCGTACGAGATCATCACGTGGACGACGCCGGAAGGCGGCTCGGGACCGAACTACCAGAACCTGTGATGTGAGCGACGGCGCGGCCTCTGCTTTGACAGCCACCGACACCTCCGTCGCCGCATCGTATCGACGCGAGTGTGCGCGGCTCGGGTATGCGCCCGATGCCGCGCAGCTGCGCGTCGTCGCGGCGCTGGATGAGTTGCGCGCGCGGCTGATCGCGCCGCGGCCGAAAGGCCTGCTCAAAGGACTGTTGAGCCGCGGCAAGCGCGAGCCCGAGCGCGGGCTGTACGTATGGGGCGGCGTCGGCCGCGGCAAGACCTGGCTGATGGATTTGTTCTTCCACAGCCTGCCGTTCAAGGACAAGCAGCGCAGCCACTTCCATCGCTTCATGCAGTTCGTACATGACGAGCTGAAGAAGCACAAGGATCAGACGGATCCGCTCGAGCTCGTCGCGGACAAGGTCGCACGCCGCACGCGCGTCCTGTGTTTCGACGAGCTCTTCGTCGCCGATATCGCGGATGCGATGTTGCTCGGCAATCTGTTTCGCGGCTTGTTCGAGCGGGGTGTCACGCTCGTCGCGACATCGAACGTGCCGCCGGACGACCTCTACAAAGAAGGCCTGCAGCGGGCACGCTTTCTGCCGGCGATCCAATTGCTGAAGGCGCACACGCAGGTGCTGCACATGGATGGCGGCGCGGACTATCGTTTGCGCATGCTGGAGAAGGCGGCGACGTGGTTCGATGCCGCGCAGCCGGACTCGGGCGCGGCGCTCGATACGTTGTTCGAGGCGATCGCCGGCGAAGCGGGTGCGACGAACACGACACTGACGTTGAATCATCGGCGCCTGCATGCGCGCCGGCAGGCGGAAGACGTCGTGTGGTTCGATTTCAAGGAGCTGTGCGATGGACCGCGCGGGCAAGCCGACTACATCGAGATCGCGCGTTGCTATCACACCGTGTTCCTGACGGACATTCCGGCGCTGAGCACGGAGCAGGACAACCAGACTCGCCGCTTCATTACGCTCGTCGACGAGCTCTACGATCGGGCGGTAAAGCTCATCATCTCGTCGGCGGTGCCGATTCAGGCGCTGTATCGCGGATCGAAGCTCGCGTTCGAGTTCGAGCGCACGAAGAGCCGGCTCATCGAGATGCAGTCGCAGGAATATCTGGCCCGCGAACACAAGGCATAGGCACCGACGGGCCGCGTGCGCTCGTGGCGAGTCGGCAATCGGCCCCGCGATTGTCTATGTGCCGGCACTTCGACCGGCCGCGCGCCGGCGCTGCGACAGTACACACGCGAAGAGGCCGCCGTCCCCCGCTCTGCGGGGGCGGGAGTCATAGCGTGACGATCGTTCGGACCGTCTTCCCGTCGGCCAGACGATCGAAGGCCGCATTGATGTCATCGAGACGAATGCGCTCGCTCAGCAACCGGTCGACCGGCAGCTTGCCCGCGCGATACCACTCGATGTAGCGCGGGATGTCGCGCGCCGGATCGCAGCTGCCGAGGTAACTGCCCTTGATCGTACGCTCCTCGGCGACGATGCCCACGTGGGGGATTGAGAACACGTGTTGCGGGTTCGACAATCCGGCCGTCACCGTCGTGCCGCCGCGGCGCGTGATCTTGTAGCTCAGCTCCATCGCCTTTACCGAGCCGGCCATTTCAAAGGCGAATTGCACGCCGCCGCGTGTCATGTCCCTGATGCTCTCGATCGTCCGAGGATCGAGCGCATTCACGGTGTGAGTCGCCCCGAGCTCGCGCGCCAATGCCAGCTTCTCGTCGCTGAGATCGCACGCGACGATGATGGACGCATCGATCAAGCGCGCACCCAAGAGTGCCGCGAGCCCGACACCGCCCAGTCCGACGACCGCGATGGATGATCCCGCCGGGGGCTGCACCGTGTTCATCACCGCGCCGACACCGGTCATGACGGCGCACCCGAACACCGCGGCTTCGTCGAACGGCAGCGACGCATCGACCTTGACGAGCGATTCGCGCGCCATGACCGCATGCTCGGCAAACGCGGACACGCCGAGATGGTGATGAATCGGCGCCGCCGCGCGATGCAGACGGCGCGCGCCGCCGAGCAGCACACCTGCGGAATTCGCTTGGAAGCCGGGCTCGCACAAAGCGGGGCGGCCGTGCGTACAGGGCTCGCAGCTGCCGCAGCAAGGCACGAAGGCCGCGACGACATGATCCCCCGGCCGCAAGTCAGTGACGCTCGCGCCGACCTCGACGACCTCGCCCGCCCCTTCGTGGCCGATCGCCATCGGCAACGGCCGCGGCCGATCGCCGTTGATGACCGACAGATCCGAATGACACAAACCGGCCGCGCGCATGCGGACGAGCACTTCGCGCGGGCCGGGCGGATCGAGATCGACATCGACGATCTCGAGTGGCCGCGACTGCGCATACGGCCGCGGCAACGACATCTCCTGCAAGACGGCTGCGCGAGTCTTCATGTGCGCTGCTCGTAGCGCGCCGTCGTCTTCGCGCGCACTTCCTCGGCGGTGACGCCCGGCGCGAGCTCGATCAGCTCGAACGGCGAGCTGCGCTCCGCGCGCGCGAATACCGCGAGATCGGTGATGAGCATATCGACGACATTCGCGCCGGTGAGCGGCAGATCGCACCGCGGCTTGAACTTCGCCGCGCCGTCTTTGGACGTGTGCTCCATCACGACGACGACCTTCTTCACGCCCGCGACGAGATCCATCGCCCCGCCCATGCCCTTCACCATTTTCCCCGGCACCATCCAGTTCGCGAG
>JAEYXD010000175.1 GCA_023428645.1 Pseudomonadota bacterium | reverse complement strand
GGCGCTGATCGCGAGCGCGAGCACATACCCCACGATCGTGAAGCGCACGAATTCACCGAAGGCGGATACGTGCTCGGCGCGCTCGTGCTGACCCCTGAAATCCACCGCGTAGACGAACGCGTGCATCACCGTGACGGAGATGAGCAGCAGGGCCAGGGTGTGCCACGGGGTCATCATGTGTGCGATCAGCTCGACCTCTTCGGTCGGCGCGACGTTCGCGCTCAGGAACAGCGCACCGGCGGCCATGAAGAAGTATTCGGCGAAGTCGCCGCCTTCGCGGCGCTTCCGGCCCTCGTGCTCCGCCTGCCCGAACTGACTTTGCGCGAGCAGCGCGCCGATGCTGCCGGCGACGCTTTGCAGCGCAATGCGCCCGAGCCATTCGCGCGGCCGATGCTCGGGACCGAGCATGCCGAACACCGCGAGGACCGCCGCCGACAACAAGGCCGCGACGGCAATCGCCACGAAAGCGTCGAGCACCGCGTCGAGCACGCTCGTGACGGACTCGAAGCCCAGATAGAACGCGAGCCCGACGAGCAGCGGGAACATCGCTACGAGCAGCAGTGCAAGCCGCAGGCGGCTCATCTGCACGCCGAGCTCCCACATCTCCATCGTCATGAGCATGGGCAGCGAAAACAGCAGGGCGCCGCCGAAGGCGCGCGCGAGCCCGATCGAGTAGGCGCGCTCTGCGTCCCAAGCGTATGTACCTGTGGCCACGGGCAGCTAACGTGCATACTGCGTTTCGGTTCCGCGCGCCTGCTGTCTGAACCAAGGCACCCCCACATCGGTCTACGTCCGGGCGCGCGCCGGGCAAACGAATTTCAAGTCGTACCAGCCGACATGCGCTCACTCCATGGGGACACCGACTGTATGAAGAGGCGAAAAGTGTTGATCGCGGGCTTGCTCGGCTATTTCGTCCTGGCGGTGCTTTATGTCGGCGGGTCGGGCTCGGTCGCGGCCGACGATTGGCGCACCGCCTATCGCGGTCCTGCCGGCTTGGCGCCCGACCCTGCGACGACGCCGGAACCCGTCGTGCAGGTGTACGGCGCGCGCACCGTCGGCTGGCGCGGCTACATCGGCGTGCACACGTGGGTCGCGGTGAAACGCTCGAATGCGGCGCAGTTCACCGTGCACGAAGTGATCGGTTATCGCCTGCGGCGGACGGGGACCGTCGTCGTCGCGAGCGATCGGCCCGCCGATGGCTACTGGTTCGGCGCGAAACCCGAGTTGCTGAGCGACCTGCGCGGCGAGGGCGTGGATGATGTGATCGACCGGATCGAGGCGGCGGTCGCCGAGTATCCGTATTCGGGTACTTATCGCGTGTGGCCCGGGCCCAACTCGAACACGTTCACGGCATGGGTCTTGCGTCATGTGCCGGAGGTGCGTGCCGATCTGCCGCCCACGGCGATCGGTAAGGACTATCTCGGCGTGCTTCCCGTGAACAAGACGCCGAGCGGGACGGGTGGGCAGTTGAGCCTGTTCGGGGTGGCGGGAGTGATGGCGGGCGTCGAGGAGGGGCTCGAAGTCAACGTGCTCGGTCTGACGTTCGGCATCGACCCGAAGAGCCTCGGCCTGAAGTTGCCGCTCATCGGCCGTGTGAGTTTGCGGGGCGATACGTTCCCGTCGCGGCTGCAGCCGAACGCATCGGCACCGTCGAAGACGCTCTGATCCGGACGGAAGACCTCGCCGCGGCGGTTACGGCGTGGTCACTGCCGGCGGAAACAGCGCAATCACGTTCCGCACCGCCATCGCGATCAACGCAAGCGTGCCCAAGTTGAATACGAAGAATCGCACCGGCACGAAGTTCGACGTGCATTGAATCAAGGAATGCACGATGCGCAGCGCGACATAGGCCCACGCGAGCGCGACGTTGATCGGATCGGCCATGCCGACGAGGTGTGAGTAGATCGCGAGCGCATAAAAGGTCGTCGGCTGTTCGTGCAGGTGGTTGTAGTTGTCGGCAATCTGCTTGACCTTCACCGGCAGTACATCGAGCTCCTCCTTCCGCTTGATCTTCGCTGGATTCAATCTGGCCGCCCGCATCGCCGGAATGCGCGTGCCATACATCCAGGTCCAAATGACGAAGGTCCATAGAATCAAGGCAAGTACAGGCGTGAGCGTGCTCATGGGGGCTGCCGCGTGAGTGGAAATTGAAGAGCTTACGCACGGCGGTGGAAAGCGCCACGTTCATCGGTGCGCGGGTGCCGTGGCGCATCACAGTTCGGCATGCGAGCTCATGCCAATTCGTCATACCGTTGTAACGACATCGACGGACCGGATCCTTCCTGGCCGCCGAGGCGCGGGTCATTGCTGCCGTAAAGGCATGAGTGACTTTCGCCGCCCCTCATTTCTCGTTCCGAACGCCGCCGTTAACGTACGCCGCACCTGGCCGCCCCGGTTGTGGAGTATTTATGAATCGTCGTTGGATCGCCCCTGTCTTGTTGATCGGCATCGTCGTCGGCACCGGCACCGCGCTCGGTGCGTGGAAGCACGCCACGCTGGAGCAAGCCGAGCTCGATGCATTGAGCCAGCCTGAACCCGCCGAAGCCGTCGCCGTTGCGATCGCGCGCGAGCGCGAGCACAGCCCGACGACGACCTCGATCGGCACCGTGGTCGCCACGCGCTCCATCACGGTCCGCAACGAAATGCCCGGCACCGTACGCCACGTGGCGCTCGTTCCCGGCAAGATCGTCGAAGCAGGCACCGTGCTGGTCGCGCTCGACGTCGCGGTCGAAACGGCGGATCTGCAGGCGCTGCAAGCGCAAGCCGATCTCGCGCAGACGCAATTCGAGCGCATGCAGCGCATGGTTCGCGATCGCGCGGCCTCCGAAATGGAAGTCGATCAGGCACGCGCCGAGCGCGATGTCGCGCTCGCGCAGATCGAGCGCACGAAGGCGGTCATCGAGCGCAAGACGATTCGCGCGCCGTTTCGCGCCCGCGTCGGCATCTCCGATGTGCATCCCGGCCAATACCTGAATGAAGGCGCGGTGCTCACGACGCTGCAGGGCGTCGACGATCACGCCTATGTCGATTTCACGGTGGCCCAGCAGATCGCTGCGTCGTTGCAGCCCGGCGACAGCGTCAGCATCTTCGCGCGCCGCGACGATCAGCCGCTGAGCGCGCAAGTCCTCGCGATCGACGCGCGCGTCGATCCGACCACGCGCAACGCGACGGTTCGCGCTCAGCTGCCGACGAAGGAAGCTGCGTTGCAGCCGGGCGCCTCGGTGCGCGTGCGCGTCGCCACCGAACTGCCGCGCCTGGCGGTCGCCGTTCCGGCGAGCGCCGTGCGCAAGGGGCCGGAAGGCGATCATGTGTTCGTACTGATCCCAGACGAGGCGGGCAAGTTGCGTGCCCGCGTGCGCCAGGTGCGCATCGAATCGCTGGCGGGCGATGACGCGATCGTCGACAGCGGCCTCAGCGCGGGCGAAAAGGTCGCGGCATCGGGATCGTTCAAGCTGCGCGATGCCGCGCTCGTATCGATCATCGGCGAGCACCCATCACTGGCGCTTGCGCGCTGAGTGCGCCCGCTCCGTCACTGACCGGCAACAACCCAACGTAAGACACGGAACGAGGCTCGGACCATGCGCTCCTTCACGGACATCTTCATCAAGCACCCGGTGCTCGCGATCGTCGCCAATCTGGTGATCGTGCTCGTCGGCGTGCGTGCGCTCATGAACCTGCCGGTGCAGCAGTTCCCGAGTGTCGAAAGCTCGTCGGTCATCATCACGACCGTGTACACCGGCGCGAGCGCCGAGACCGTGCGCGGCTTTCTCACGACGCCGATCGAGCGTGTCGTCTCCGCGATCAGCGGCGTCGATTACATCGAGTCCACCAGCCGTGCGGGCGTGAGCACGATCACCGTGCGCCTGAAGCTCGATCACGACAGCACCGACGCGCTCGCGGAAGTCACGGCGCGATTGCAGCAGGTGCGCTCGGAGCTGCCTGCCGAAGCCGAGCCGCCCGTCGTCGAGGTGCAGCGCGCCGATCGTCCGTATGCGACGTTCTATATCGGTTTCACCTCGGACCAGCGCACCGTGCCCGAGCTGACGGACTGGCTCTCGCGCACGCTGCAGCCGCAGCTTGCGACGCTTCCTGGCGTGCAGCGCGTGAGCTACGAAGGGGCGCAACCGATCGCGATGCGCGTGTGGATCGACCCCGACCGATTGGCGGCGCGTAATCTGGCGCCGGGCGACGTGCATGCGGCTCTGCAGCGCAACAACTATCTCGCCGCCGTCGGCCAGACGAAGGGCAATCTCGTCCAGGTCAATCTGCTGGCGAACACGGATCTGCGCGCGGCGGAGGAGTTCAAGAACCTGATCGTCGCGGACCGCGGCGGCGCGATCGTGCGCCTGAGCGATGTCGCGCGAGTCGAGCTCGGCGCCGAAGAAGCGGCGATGGTCGCGAAGTACAACACGCAGCAAAGCGTGTACCTCGGCGTCTGGCCGCTGCCGGGCTCGAACGAAATCGAAGTCGCCGCGAGCCTGCGCAAGGAGATGGAACGCATCGAGACGACGCTGCCGCGCGATGTGCAGATGAGTCTGGTGTGGGACGGCACGATGTTCATGCGCAGCGCGCTCGAGGAGATCACGAAGACGCTCGGCGAGACGGTGCTGATCGTGGCGGTCGTCGTGTTCCTGTTCATGGGCTCGATTCGCACCGCGCTCGTGCCGCTCGTGGCCATGCCGGTTTCGTTGGTCGGTGCGGCGATCGTGATGATCGCGGCGGGCTTCAGTCTCAATCTGCTGACGATTCTCGCGATCGTCTTGTCCGTCGGTCTCGTCGTCGACGATGCAATCGTCGTCGTCGAGAATGTCGAGCGCCACGTGCGCGAGGGCAAGACGCGCGTCGAAGCGGCGCTGCTCGGCGCGCGCGAGCTTGCGGGGCCGATCGTGGCGATGACGATCACGCTCGCAACCGTGTATACGCCGCTCGCATTCCAGGGCGGGCTGACCGGGTCGCTGTTCCTCGAGTTCGCGATCACGCTGGCCGCGGCTGTCGTGGTCTCGGGTCTCGTCGCGCTCACGCTGTCGCCGGTCATGAGTTCGCGCTTCGTGCATGCGAACGGCAAGGAAGGACGCCTCACGGCGTTCGTCAATCGCAGCTTCGAGCGTGTGAGCCGCCGCTACGCGCGGCTGCTCGATCGCGCGCTCGACAAACGGATGCGCTGGAGCATCGTCGGCGTCGCGCTGCTCGTCAGTGCGGCCGCGTATCCGCTGTACGAGTACTCGCGTCGCGAGCTCGCGCCGGTCGAGGATCAAAGTCACATCAGCTTGTTCTTCGAAGCCGCGCCGGATTCGACGTTGGCCGCGACAGACCGCGCCTCCCGCGAAGTCGTGGAGAAGATTTCAGCGTTCGCGGAGACGGATTTCATGTGGTCGCTGACGGCCCCGTGGGGCGGCTTCGGCGGCATGGTCGCGAAGCCTTGGAACGAGCGCGAGCGGTCTACCGAGGAGATGTTCGGCGAGGTGTTCGGCGCCGTGTCGCAGGTGCCGGGTCTGCGGGTGTTTCCGCGCCTCGATCCGCCGCTGCCGACGCCGGGCCAATACGACGTCGAGCTGATCGTGCAAAGCGAAGGCGAGCTGCAGCAGCTGCTCGAGACGACGCAAGCGACGATCGACGCCGGCATGAAGAGCGGCAAGTTCCTGTACGTCGATACCGATCTCAAGTTCGATCTGCCGGAGGCCCGCGTCGTGCTCGATCGCGAACGGCTCGCCGATCTCGGCCTGGACCTCGCGACCGTCGGCCGCGAGCTGGGCACGCTGCTCGGCGGCGCGTACGTGAATCGCTTCAACCATTTCGAGCGCAGCTACAAGGTCATTCCGCAGATCGGCGATGCCGATCGCGCGACACTCGAGCCGCTGCTCGATCTCAAGATCAAGACGCCGAGCGGCGTGCTGGTGCCGGTCTCGACCTTTACGCACATCGAATCGAGCACGGGGCCGCGGTCGCTCAATCGCTTCCAGCAGCGCAATTCCGCGCGCGTCTTCGCCGCGGTCGCGCCGGGCGTGACCAAGGAGGAGGGGTTGCGCGTGCTCGAAGCGGCCGCTCAGGCTGCGGGTCCCGGCGTATCGATCGACTACGGTGGCGAATCGCGCCAGATTCGTCACGAAGGCGCCGCGCTGACCGCGACGCTCGGGTTCGCGGTCGTGCTCATCTAC
>JAEYXD010000162.1 GCA_023428645.1 Pseudomonadota bacterium | reverse complement strand
TTGCCGATCTTCTCGATGTACTTGTAGCGGCCTTCGATGATCTCGCCCGGCCTCAGGGTCGAGATGTCGAGCTTCTGCGAGGCCGCGGCCTGCTCTTCGGCCTTCTTGATGACCTGATCGACATCGTCCTTCTCGATGAGCAGCGTGCGGGCCGGCTCCGCCATTTTCGCGGCCTTCGCCTGCGCGGCGACCGCCGTGCTCGAGAAGCGGCTGTCGATGTCCTCGATCGCGCGGATCGCGGCGTGCTGGATCGTGTCGTCCTGCGTCGCGCTGCCGGCGCTCTGAATGTAGTTGCGCACGGTGTCGGCGCGCTTGTCGTCCGCGAGGCGCGCGAGTGCGCCGATCGCCTCGACCTTGATCTCCTTTTCCGGCCGCTCGAGCAGCTTCACGAGAGATTCGATCACGCGCGTATCGCCGATCTTGCCGAGCGCGCGCGCGACGGTCGGCAGCGAGCGCGTGTTCTCGGAGGCCAACAGCTCGAGCAGCGCGGGCACGGCCTTCTTGCTGCCGATCTCCGCGAGCGCGTCGACGGCGCGCTCGCTCACCCACCAATCCTTGTCCTTCGTCGCCTGGATCAGGAAGTTGACGGCGCGCTCGTCCTTCGTCTGGTTCAGGATCTCGATCGCGGCACGGCGCACTTCCTCGTCCTCGTCGCGAATCAGCTCGATCACGGCGTCGACGACGCGCGGACCGCCGATCTTGCCGAGCGCGTCCGCGGCGCGGGTGCGCACCCACCAGTCGTCATCCTTGATCACGTTCAGCAGCTGCTTGATGTCGCGGGCGGTGCCGAGGTGGTTGAGAACTTCGACGCCGGCGCGGCGCGCGTACTCGTTTTCGTCCTTCAGGACCTCCACGAGATGTTTCATCGTGTCCGGGTCCTTCGCGCGCACGACGACGTCGATCGCGCGGTTCTGAACCTCGATGTCCGCATCGCGCAGCATCTGCACGATCGGTGCGATGTCGACCGGGCCGTCCATCTTCGACAGCGCATTCAGCGCGGCCTGGCGGATCATCTTGTTCGGATCGCGCAGCTGTTTTTCGATCGCGGACGCGACCTCCGGCCGATTGAAGCGCGCCAGGATGTTGATGATGTGCATGCGCGCGACCGAATCCTTGCCCTCGATGCGGCTCGTCAGCTCGCCGATGCTCGATTCGTCGGCGAGCTCGGCGATGATGCGAAACAGGGCGGCTTTCTCGTTCGCCTCCTGCGTGTAGGCATGCTGCAGCAGATCGCGCACGGTGAAGCGGTTCTTCTGCGCGTTGATGATGTCGAGCACGGCCGGCTTTGACACGTCCTCGCGGCCGAGCAGCTCGATCAGGAGTGTCGGGCTGTAATTGCGGCTCTGGGCGAGCGCCCAACCGATCGCGGCGATCGTGCGCGGGCTGCCCTCGGCGAGTCCGGCGGCAATCAGCGGAAAGGTCTTGTTGTCGACGAGCTGGGCAAGGATCTCGACGTACGCCGCCGTTTCTTTCTTGTCGGCGACGGCCAGTGCATCCAGGATCTTGGGAATGGCGCCCGGACCGAGCTTGGCGAGCTTCTGGAAAGCCTTTTGCGCATCGGGATGCGACGTATCGCCGATCCCGCGAATCTCCGCAATGAGGCGCTCAGCTCTTAGATCCGAGAAAAAACTCATCGAGTGGTCTCAAACATCCCATCGCTGTGAGCTTGTGTTGACGAAGAGCGTGCCCTGGGAGCACCTGCTCGAGTGCGCTCGTCTTGCGACGCTGTCGTCTTCGATCCCGCCTAGGTTATGGACAGCGGCCGCGGGGGAAATGTGTCAAAGCGACCCCGGCGCGGCAACCGGCGCGCATTATGCCACGACTGTTGCGAGGCAAAACCGCCCGTCCGGACAAGAATTTACGTGGCGCGCCGGCACGGGGCTACAATCCGCGGCCCGCTGCGACGCCGACCTGAGCCCTTGAGTGACCATGACTTCCGACCGTGAGAGCGCTGTCCGCGGACTCGTCGAATCCTTCATCGAGCCGCACCTGAACCTATCGCTTGCCGCCGCGCAGGCCATCGAGTCGCTGCAGATCGAGGACGCGCAGGTCCGCCTGCGCGTGAGCCTGCCGTTTCCCGCCGGCCGGTACGGCGCCGAGCTCGCGGCCGCGCTTCAGCAACAGCTGCGCGGCATCGGTGCCGATCACGTGGCGGTCGACGTGTCGTGGGCCGTTGCCTCCCAGGCGGTGCAACGCAATTTGCGTCCGGTGCAGGGCATCAAGAACATCATTGCCGTCGCCTCGGGCAAGGGCGGCGTAGGCAAGTCGACGACCGCCGCGAACCTCGCGCTCGCGCTGGCGTGGGACGGCGCGCAGGTGGGATTGCTGGATGCCGACATCTATGGCCCGAGCCAACCGCGGATGATGGGCCTGACCGGCCAGCGGCCGACGAGCCCCGATCAGCGCACCGTGAACGCACCCGTCGGCCATGGCGTGAAGGTCATGTCGATCGGCTTCATGATCGACGAAGAGCAGCCGATGGTCTGGCGCGGGCCGATGGTCACGCAGGCGCTCGTGCAGCTGCTCGAAACGACTCGTTGGGGCGAGCTCGATTACCTCGTGATCGACATGCCGCCAGGCACGGGCGACACGCAGCTGACGCTGTCGCAGCGCGTGCCGGTCAGTGGCGCCGTCATCGTCACGACGCCGCAGGACATCGCGCTCCTGGACGCGCGCAAGGGCCTCAAGATGTTCCAGAAGGTCGAGGTGCCGGTGCTCGGTGTCGTCGAGAACATGAGCACGCATGTCTGCTCGAACTGCGGCCACGAAGAGCACGTGTTCGGCGCCGGCGGCGGCCGTCGCATGGCGGAGCAATACGGTGTCGACCTCCTTGCTGAGCTGCCGCTCGACATTCGCATTCGCGAGCAGACCGATGCGGGCAAGCCGACCGTCGTCGCGGAGCCGGACAGCACGCTCGGACGCGCCTACATCGAGATGGCCCGCAACGTCGCGGGCCGGCTGGCGGCGTCGGGATTGCAGGCGTCTGGCGCCTTCCCCACGATCAGTGTCGAAGACACTTGAGCCCGGCAGCCTGCGCTTACGAACAGATCATTCACTCAATCACCACACCCACCACATGAGCATCAAATCCGATCGCTGGATTCGCCGCATGGCCGCGCAAGGCATGATCGAGCCGTTCGAGGCAGGACAGGTCAGGGTCGCGAACGGCGGCAAGATCGTCTCGTACGGCACTTCGAGCTACGGCTACGACGTGCGCTGCGCCGACGAATTCAAGATTTTCACGAACATCAACTCGACGATCGTCGATCCGAAGGATTTCGATTCGGGCAATTTCGTCGATGTGAAGGCGCCGATCTGCATCATCCCGCCGAACTCGTTCGCGCTGGCGCGCACCGTCGAATACTTTCGCATTCCGCGCAACGTGCTGACGATCTGTCTGGGCAAGTCCACGTACGCGCGCTGCGGCATCATCGTGAACGTGACGCCGCTCGAACCGGAATGGGAAGGTCACGTCACGCTGGAGTTCTCGAATACGACGCCGTTGCCGGCGCGCATCTATGCGAACGAAGGCGTCGCCCAGATGCTGTTCCTGGAATCGGACGAGATCTGCGAGACCTCGTACAAGGATCGTGGCGGGAAGTATCAAGGACAGCGCGGCGTCACGTTGCCGAAAACCTGAGCGTGCGGGTCGGCTCGCGAGGGAGGAAGCGCGGAGGTCGACTGTCGATCTTCGCTCGCGCCGCTCACTGCTGAGAACGTTCGAGCGACACGAGCTCCATCACGGTTTCGACCTTGCCTTTGCGAATCTGCTCGGCGCGCGCCGGTACGTAGTCCATGCTGGGCACGTGCCACACCTTCGAGACGCGATTCGAGCCGGGTCGCGTGCTTTCGAAGATCACGGTGTCGAGCTTGCCGAGTTTCGTGTCCAGGGATTGAGTTGGACCGCGGACGTAGCTGTACTCGCGTGTGTCGTCCCCGTTGACCATGAGGACGGATTGCGGCTCGCGGCCCTGCGTCAGCGCTTCGCTCACGGCGATTTGCATCGACAGGCGATCTTGCAGCCCCGGCTGGGTCGGCATGTCGACCGGCTTGCCCTCGTACTCACCCCTCACGCGCTGAGCGTCCCAATCGAATTCGAGATGACCGTCGCCGGCGTTGCCGTTCTTGCCGTCCTCGAGTGTCCACTCGAGCGGCCGGATGCCGTCGCCCGTGGTCTCGAACACGGTGCGCTCGACCGCGTCCCGGCCGACGACGAGCCGCGCCAGCATGCTCGGATTCGCGCGGGTCTCGAACGTGTAGCGATTCGTTTGCGGGTCATGGCGCAGTTCCATGCGCAAGGTGCCCGCCTGGATGCCGCGATACGAGACCGCATACGTGGCGACATACGGGTCCAGCGCATTGCCGTTCGCGTGCGCCAGATTCAGGCCGGCCGCCGCGAGGATTGCCCACAACATCTTGCCGGGCAGCGTAAGCATCAGCTTCCTCTTGCGTCGATGACGATCGGTGTGGCGAGCTTCTTGCCGTCCAACGAGACGGTATCGCCGTCGAGCGCCAGCCGACCCGTCGCGAACCATTCGATCACTTGCGGATAGAGCGTGTGTTCCTGACGCTGAACTCGCGCTGAAAGAATGGTTTCGGTGTCGTCTGGGCGTACGTCGAGGCACGCCTGAATAATGAGCGGCCCGCCGTCGAGTTCCTCCGTCACGAAGTGCACGGTGACGCCGTGCACTTCGTCACCTGCCTCGAGCGCGCGCCGATGCGTGTGGAGGCCGCGGTACTTCGGCAGCAGCGATGGATGAATGTTCAGGATCCTGCCCGCGAACGGGGCGATGAACTCCGTCGTGAGAATGCGCATGAACCCGGCGAGCACGACCAACCGCGGTGCGTAACTGGCCACGAGTCCGGCCAGCGCGCGATCGAAGCTCGCGCGATCGGGGAAGTCGCGGGGCGACAGCACCGCCGTGGGCAGCCCGAGCGCCCGGGCGACCTCCAGACCGCCCGCGTGCGCCTGATCGCTGACGACGACGCGGATCTCGACGGGCAGCGAGCCATCGGCCGCGCGCTCCGCGATCGCGCGCATGTTGCTGCCACGCCCGGAAATCAGAATCGCGATCGGCAGCCGCGCCGCGCCCAGCGCGCTTACCTCTGTACTCATCCGTGGATCACGACACCGGCATCGCCGCGACGGATCTCGCCGATCACGGCCGGCTGCTCGCCGTGCTCGCGCAAGGTCTGCAGCGCCTTATCGGCGTGCTCGGCAGCCACGGTAACGGTCATGCCGATGCCGCAGTTGAACGTGCGATACATCTCGGCGTCCGCGATGTTGCCGGTCTTCTGCAGCCAATCGAAGGCTTCGGGCCGCGTCCACGTCTTCGCGCTCAACACGACTTCGAGCCCGTCGGGAACGACGCGGGGAATGTTCTCGGTGAGCCCGCCGCCGGTGATGTGCGCCATGCCGTGCACCGGCACCTTCTTCGCGAGCGCGAGCAGCGGCTTCACGTAGATGCGTGTCGGCTGCAGCAAGGCATCGAACAGCGTGCCGCTGCTCAGTTTCGTCGCGGTGGTCGCTTTGCCGGTCTGTAGCAGCTTGCGAATCAGGGAGTAGCCGTTCGAGTGCGGGCCGGAGGAGGGCAGGCCGATGACGACATCGCCCGAGTGGGTCTTGCTGCCGTCGATGATCGCGTCCTTCTCCACGATGCCGACGCAGAAGCCCGCGAGGTCGTAGTCGCCCGCTGCGTACATGCCGGGCATTTCGGCCGTCTCGCCGCCGATCAAGGCGGCGCCCGCCTGAATGCAGCCTTCGACGATTCCCTTGATGACCGCCTCGGCGACGTCGACATCCAATTTCGCGGTGGCGTAATAGTCGAGGAAGTACAGCGGCTCGGCGCCTTGCACGACGACGTCGTTCGCGCACATCGCGACGAGATCGATGCCGATCGTGTCATGCCGGCCGGTTTCGATCGCGAGCCGCAGCTTCGTACCCACGCCGTCGGTCCCCGAGACGAGCACGGGCTTGCGGTAGCGGTCGACCGGAATCTCGAACAGCGCGCCGAAACCGCCGAGCCCGGCAAGGACTTCGGGTCGCATCGAGCGTTTGACCGCGGGTTTGATGCGCTCGACGAGCTCATCGCCCGCCTCGATATCGACGCCGGCGTCTTTGTAGGTGATCGACTCGGTAGGCATACGGCCTCTTGGGGTGGACACGAGGTGTCGTGGAACGATGATTGCCAACGTGGCGCGAACCCGCGGGGTTCGGCCGGAGCGCTCGGTCAGCGCGCTCGGCCCGAGCACGCAATCGGGGCGCCGTAGGCGTGTGGTATTTTACACGGCCTTGAAGCCGCGGCGGTGCTGAGGAGACGAATGCTGTTTGATCGACGAGCGATGCGACGGACGATGATGAAACTCGTCGTGGCTTGGTGGGCGCTCGCGCCGCTTGCGGTGCAGGCGGTGACCGTCAACGACCTCTACGAGGTCACGTTGCCGATCCAAGGCAATCGTGAGGCCGCGTTCGTCGAAGCGATGAGGCTCGTCGCGGTGCGCGTCAGCGGCCGGCGCGATGCGCCCTCGCGTCTGGGCGCCAGCGCGAACGACGCTCGAAAGTATGTGCAGCGCTTTTCCTTCACCGTCGACAATCAATTGCAGGTCGCGTTCGACACGAACTCGGTCGACCGCCTGCTCGGCGAATCCGGTCTGCCGATCTGGGGGCGCGAGCGTCCCGCGACGCTCGTGCTGTTGCACGTCCCGATCGGGGCGGGCGCGCCGATGTGGCTCGATGCGGTCTACCCCGCCGTGGAGCGCGATCTGCTCCTGCAAGCGGCGAAGCAGCGCGGCGTGCCGCTCGTCTGGCCGGTGCTCGATGTTCAGGAGCGCAGCAGGCTGGAGGCGGATGCGGCCACGCCGACCGGTCTCATGAACATGGCGGCCCGTTACAACGCCAACGCCGTGCTCGTCGGCCAGGGACGACGCGATGCCATGGGCAATCTGACCGTGCATTGGACGTTGACGTCCGACGAAGGCGCGGCGGAGTCGACCGGCGCGCTGGAAGACGGCGCGCACCTGGTCGCCGATACGTTCGGACGCATCTACGGCGCATCGGCCGGCTCGCTCGGAACCGTCAACGTCGAAGTGTCGGGGATTCGCAGCCTGGACGATTACGCGTCGACCGTTAACTATCTCGAAGGCATGACGCTCGTGCGCAACGTCGCGGTCGAGCAGGTCGCGGGCGAGACGATGCGTTTTCAGCTCGCTGTCCGTGGCGACGCTACGACCCTGCGGCGCGCGCTCGCGCTCGACAACAGACTGGTTCCGGCCAGCGACGAAAGCGGTGTGGGCACCGATCGCTTGCAGCTGCGCCTGCAGCACTAGCGCCACGCGCCGCGACCGATGTTTCGCCTGCGATACATCCCGAATGCCCTGTGCATCTTGCGCATGCTGCTGGTCGTGCCGGTCGCATGGCTGCTCCTGCGGCAGGACTTCCTCGGCACGTTGTGGCTGTTCGCCTTCGCCGCGGCGACCGACGGGCTCGATGGCTTCCTCGCGAAGCGCTGCGGCTGGATGTCGGAGCTCGGCAAGATTCTCGATCCGCTCGCCGACAAGATCCTGCTCGTCGGCACGTACATCACGCTCGCGACGATGGGGCTCGTCCCGTTGTGGCTCGCGGCGACCGTGGTCGGTCGGGATGTCGTGATCACCGTCGGCGCGATTCTCTATAACTGGCTCTACGGCTATCCCAATGGCCGGCCGACCGCGATCAGCAAGTTGAACACCTTGTGCCAGATCTTGTTCGCGCTGCTGATCGTCGGCTCGCACGCCGCAGGGCGCGTGCCGGCGGTCGCGATCACGATTCTCGGCGCGCTCGTCTTCGTCACGACGTGGGTGAGCGGGCTCGACTACGTGCTCACCTACGCGAAGAAGGCGATTGCCGCGAGCCGCGCGCAACGCGCGGCGCCGCCGTGAGCAATCAGCTTCTGCTCGGAGTGCGATTGCGCGACAGCTCGGTGTTCGCGAGCTACTTCGCGGGTCCGAATCGAGCGCTCGTCGCGACCTTGCGCGAGCTCGCGCCAGGTGTGCTGCCCCCCTGCCTGTATTTGCACGGCGCGCTCGGCAGCGGCAAATCGCATCTGCTGCAGGCGGTGTGCGCGGATGCGACCCGGCGCGGGCTCACCGCGGCCTATTTGCCCCTGAACGAGATCAGCCGCATCGGGCCCGCGATGCTCGCGGGATGGGGCGAGCTCGACATCGTATGCATCGACGACATCGAGGGCGTTGCCGCGCAGCACGACTGGAATCGCGAGCTGTTCGCGTTGCATCAGCATCTCGAAGAACGCCGGGGGCGGCTCGTCGTGGCGAGCGCGCTCGCGCCCGGTGCGTTGCGCATGACGCTCAAGGATCTGGCATCGCGTCTGGCCGGCGGCTGGGTGCTGACGCTGCAGCCCTTGTCGGAGGCGGAGCAGGTGAGCGCGCTCAAGCTGCACGCGCAGCTGCGCGGCTTCGAGCTGCCGGATGACACCGCGGCCTTCATGCTGCGCCGCCTGCCGCGCGACATGACGACACTGTGTCGCTTTCTCGACGAGCTCGACGAAGCATCGCTCGTCGCGCAGCGGCGCCTGACCGTGCGCTTCGTGACCGAGATCCTGAAGGGAAAATAGCCGGCGGGCGTCAGCGCGAATGCCGCGCCGGATTCGTCGCGCGCAAATACAGGATCAGCGCGGCGAACAGCGCGAGTGCCAGGGCGAGACACAAACCGGCCCAGGTGCGGCGCTGCGGGTTCGCAACCGCTTCCGTCACTCCGAGCACGAAGTACGGGATCACGCACAACGTCGCCCACGCATAGGTCTTGCGAGTTCGGCGCAGCAACCCGCGCAACGGCGCCCACAGCGGGCAGGTCAGCACCGCGGCCGCGAGCAAGCGCTCGGGCGCAATGCCGTTCGACAATTGCCAGCCGACGACGACGGCGATGAGGCCGAAGGCCAACGCGATCGCGGCGGTGCTGATTCTCGTGGCGCTCAGGTGCATTGCGCCTTGCTCAGCGGCTCGCGGCGAGCTTGACCGCGAGCTCCGCGACGCGCCTGCCGAGTGCCTGCGCGAGCGAGCGCTCGTCATCCGATAGCCGTGGTTGTGTTGCCTCGCCCGCGACGTGGCTCGCGCCGTACGGCGTGCCGCCGCTCTTCGTGTGCGACAGGGCGTCTTCCGTGAACGGCACGCCGACGATGTACATGCCGTGGTGCAACAGCGGCAGCATCATGGAGAGCAGGGTCGATTCCTGTCCGCCATGCATCGTCTGCGTCGACGTGAAAACCGCCGCGGGCTTGCCGGCGAGCTTGCCGCTCAGCCACAAAGCGCTCGTGCCGTCGATGAAATGCTTCAGCGGCGCCGCCATATTGCCGAAGCGGGTCGGACTGCCGAGGATCAGGCCGTCGCACTCGAGCAGATCGGCGGCGGTCGCATACGGCGGGCCTTCGTTTGGAATCGGCGCCTGCGGCGGTTCGACGACGGTCGTGACCGGCGGCACCGTGCGCAATCGCGCCTGCACCGAAGGCACCGACTCGACGCCTCGACAAATCTGGCGGGCGAGCTCGGCAGTACTGCCTTTGCGGGAATAAAACAAAACCAGGATTTCCGGCACGCGCGCCAACTCCAAGGCCGAACGATGGCAACGACGAATTGCCGCTGCGCAGGGATGTCGATGTGGGTGTAACGCAACGTGTGCGGGCCCAACAATGCGCGCGCATTGTAGTGGCGCGCGCCTTGACGGTGTAGGGCCGCATTCGCTACGGTCGGGCGAACTCCCATGTCTGCACTCATCTCGCGTCGTTTCGCGGACATCGCGTTCGCAATGCTTGTGTGCTTCGCGCTTGCGGCCTGCGCGGGTGCGCCTGTGCAAGAGATGAGCAACGCGCGCCAAGCGATTCGAGCGGCGCGCGATGCGGGCGCCGAACGCGTCGCACCCCAGCAGCTGGTCGAAGCGCGCAGCTACATGGAAAGTGCCGAGAAGAGCCTGCAGAGCCGCAATTATCGCGACGCGCGACGCTCGGCCCTCGCCGCGCGCGGCAAGGCCGTGGAGGCTCTCGACGCGGCGCAGTCGGCGGCCGCCGTCCGGCCGGATTCCGGCTAG
>JAEYXD010000219.1 GCA_023428645.1 Pseudomonadota bacterium | reverse complement strand
CCAGGCGACCGCCCGGCAGGTCGCCGGGCGGGAGCTCGAGTCGTTGCAGCGCCAGCGCTTGAGCACGGCCGCGCCTGTGCCGACGTCGCGATGAGTCAGACCCCTTGAATCAATCGTGTGATCTGCATCGCCGTTTCGAGCGCGCGTAGACCATCCTCGCCCGTCACGACAGGCGCGGTGCCCTCGCGGATCGCGCGCAGGAATGCCTCGATCTCGGCCAGCAGCGCATCGCCCTGATCGAACGATTCTTCTTCGATCGACACCTGCGCCGGCGATTCGACCGGCGCCGCATCCTTTTTGCGGATCACCGTGAGAATCTTCTGCTGCATGTCGATCGACAGATAGGCATCGTCCTGAAAGATACGGATCTTGCGCTCTTGCTTGAGACTGATGCGGCTCGCCGTCGTGTTCGCGACGCAGCCGCCGCGAAAGCGGATGCGGGCGTTCACGATGTCGGTCTCGCCCGAAAACACGGTCGCGCCGACCGCATCGATGCTCTCGATCGGCTCGCCGACGAGCTCCTGGATCAGGTCGATGTCGTGGATCATGAGATCGAGCACGACGCTCACGTCCGTGCCGCGCTGCTTGAACGGCGCAAGGCGGTGCGACTCGACGAAACGCGGCGTGCGGAGACGATTCGCGGCGGCGACGATCGCGGGATTGAATCGCTCCAGGTGTCCCACTTGCAGCACGCAACGCTTCTCGCGGGCAAGCTCGACGAGCGCACGGGCTTCGGCGACGGTCGTCGCGATCGGCTTCTCCATCAGCACATGCACGCCGCGCTCGAGCGCCGCGCGGCCGATCTCGAAGTGCAGCGGCGTCGGGACCGCGATGCTCACAGCATCGACGCGGTCGAGCACCTCGGCGCTGTCGGTGCAGGCCGCGACGTTCAGCTCCGCGGCGACGCGGCGAGCCGCCTCCACGTTCGCATCGACGACGGCGACCAGCTGGGAGCCCGGCAGCTGCGCGTACTTCTGCGCGTGGAAGCGGCCCAGGTAGCCGACGCCAATGACGGCCGTGCGCAGCGGGGTCGCGGGCGGTCGCGGTGCATTCATGATCGATCCTCGGTTTGATGAGCGCGGATCATAACGGCTCGACCCGCTGCCCTGCCGAAAGCTCGAACCGTGTAGTTGCGACACGCGCGGTGACCCGCCAAGATGCGCCCCCTTCAGTAAGTCCGCATGGAACGATGCCCGAACGTCTCGCACGCACGACCGACGCAGAGCCGAACAACCAGCGGCTGCGTTTCGAGCTGATCCTCGCCAGCGTGTGGCTCGCCGTCGGCCTGTTCCTCGTGCCTGCAATGATTTTCTGGGTCGGGATCACCCTGCTCGGCCCGTATGGCGACGGTGCGGGCGCGGGCATGGGCTCGTTCTATGCCGATTTTTTCGGTGACCTGGCAACCGGCAACGTCCGCGCGTGGCTGATCGCGCTCGGCCCCTTGATCGTGCTCTCCCTGATCCGGGCGATCTTTCTCATCGGCCGACGGGCCTCGGCGCCAGCCGAGCCGCCGCCCGACGAGCCGCCGCCGAGCAGAAGCACCGATCAACGGCGCGTCGAGCCGAGCGTCGGCGACTGATCCCGGCCGCTCCGGCAATTGCCCTTTAGGCCCGCCGTGATCGGGTTCACAGTTCCGCCCATCGCCTCTGCGGCGCCGACCGCGCATCGGATAACCTGCAGCAAAGCTTGATAAGTCAGTTGATTGCCTGAACTTTTCGGAAACTATCATGTGGTTCGCCAAATGGATTGGCGGACGTGAAGACGACAGCGAGCCTGCGGCGCATGCACCCCACCCGGTGACGGCTCATGCACCCAAGGCGATGCCGATCAGCGTCCGCCCGGTCACGAAAAACAACGCCAAGCCGGCCAGCACCGCGAAAAAAGGGTTCGACCCTTACAACAGCGGCAGCTTCGACAAGAACAAGGCTTGGGAACGCGTCCTGCGCTGAGCAGCAGACCAGGATGGGTCCGCGAATTGCCTTCACGGCGACCGCGGGCGACCCAGACACGCGTTGACCCTGCCCATGGCCGCGCGTACGCTCGATTGCGCTCGAACTTGGGGGGATTTCATTCGCGTGGCCTGCGGTCGTCAGACTCGCCTTCCGTGCATCCGCGTGCTGCGGATTTTCCTGCAGGATCCCAGTCCGTTTTGGGGCTTTCCCTCATGGCCCCTGGCTCACCCCCGCCAGTACAAAGCTCCTATCGCGAGCACGATGAGCCACATTGCCGCCTGGGCAATCCAACGCCACCGAAGGTTTCGCAGCATCGCAATGAAGCTCGCGCCCGAGACGATCGTCAGGACCGCGAACTGCGCGGCGCTCCGCAACAGCGGCCCGAATTCCTGTGCCAGTTGCGGATGACGATCTTTCAGGAACAGATAGATGACCATAACCGCAGTCAGCCCGAACGTAATCGCCGCCGCCGAACCGAGCACGATTGCGTTGAGAACTGTCAGCGGTCGCATCGAACTTCCCTACTTCTCCGATCGTCGTACTTGCTGAACATGCGTCCGCTCTCTAGCCTTGAGACCGCGTCGAGCGAATGTCTTGCAGGCAAGGCCCGGGCGCACGAGCGCCATGCTGTCAAATCGTTTTTCACGGGTTTTCTGGAGCGGACGCACCGCTTCCACCAGATGAGGATGTAAAACAGTGTATCAGCTGCCCTCCAAAGACTCCGCTGCCCGTCCGCGTCGCTTTACACTGCTCTTCAGTCTTCCCGCCTTGATCGTGTTGTGCGGCTTGCTCGCCGGCACCGCACAAACCCCCGTCGCGAACGCCGTAACGAATGCGAGCGCACAAGACCTCGCGCCGACCGAGCGTCAGCGCCGCGTCAGCAAACTCGTCAGCAACGTCATCGAGCGTTCGCATTACCGCCAGTCGCCGATCAACGATCCGGTGTCAGCGCTCGTGCTGGACCGCTACATCGATCAGCTGGATGCATCGCGCAGCTACTTCATCGCCAGCGATATCGCCGAGTTCGAACGCTTTCGCTATCAGCTCGACGACGCGGTCGTCAACGGGTCGCTCGAGCCAGTCTTCACCATCTTCAATCGGTTCCAGCAGCGCAATCGCGAACGCGTGGCTTACGCGCTCGAGCTGCTCAAGACCGAGCCCGATTTCACGGTCGACGAGTCGTTCGAATTCGATCGCGCCAAGGCACCATGGGCGAAGACGCCCGCCGAGCTCAACGAGATCTGGCGCAAGCGCGTGAAGAACGACGCTCTGTCGCTGATGCTGACGGACAAGAACTGGGCGGAGACTCGCGACATCCTGCAGAAGCGCTATGAGCGCGTGCAGAAGCGCACCGAGCAGATCACGAGCGACGACATCTTCGAAGTGTTCATGAATGCGTTCGCCCATGTGTTCGACCCGCATTCGAGCTACTTCTCGCCGCGCAACTCCGAGGAATACCGCATTCAGATGAGCTTGTCCTACGAGGGCATCGGCGCCTCGCTGCAGCTCGTCGACGATTACGTCACGGTGCTGAACGTGCTCCCGGGCGGCCCCGCGGCCATCAGCGGCAAGCTGACCGCGAACGATCGCATCACGTCCGTCGCCGAAGGCAAGAACGGCAAGCCGGTCGACGTCATCGGCTGGCGCCTCGACGACGTCGTGCAGCTCATTCGCGGCAAGGTCAACACCGTCGTGCGCCTGCAGGTGCTGCCGGCTGGCGCCACGCCCGGCTCGCAGGAAAAGACGATCGAGCTCATCCGTAACAAAGTCACACTCGAAGCGCAGGCCTCGCAGAAGGAAGTCCGCAAGGTCAAGCGTGGCGATCGTGAAATGACGGTCGGCATCATCAACGTGCCGAGCTTCTATCAGGACTTCGAAGCGAAATCCTCGGGCGAGAAGGACTACCGCAGCACGACGCGCGACGTACGCCGCCTCATCGAGGAACTGAAGGCCGAGAAGATGGACGCGCTCGTCATGGATCTGCGCGGTAACGGCGGCGGTCATTTGACGGAAGCGACCGCGCTGTCCGGCCTGTTCATTCCGGCTGGTCCGATCGTGCAGCTGCGCGAAACGGGTGGTCGCGTCGAGGTGCTCGATGATCCGGAGCCGACGATCGCGTGGGATGGACCGCTGATCGTACTCGTCGATCGGTTCAGCGCCTCGGCGTCCGAGATCTTCGCCGGCGCCATCCAGGACTACGGGCGCGGCATCATCGTCGGCCAGCAGACCTACGGCAAAGGCTCGGTGCAAAACCTCTATCCGCTCGACCGCTATGCGCTCGGCCCCGACCCCGGTTTCGGCCAGCTGACGGTGACTATCGGCAAGTACTACCGCGTCACGGGCGAGAGCACGCAGCATCGGGGCGTGCAGCCCGATATCTCGATGCCTACGGCGATCAGCACGGAAGAAGTCGGCGAGAGCACGCGCGAGAGCGCCCTGCCCTGGGACCGCATCCGTCCCGTCGATTTCGGCAAGGCATCCCAGTGGGTCCAAGCGGTGCCTACGCTCGCGCAAGCCCATGACCGCCGCATTGCGGAGGACCCCGACTTCAAGTCGTTGCTGGGCGATCTCGATTCCTTCGAGAAGGTGCGCACACAGAAGAAGCTGTCGCTGAATCTCAAGACCCGCATTGCCGAGCGCGAGCAACTCGAGCAGGCGCGCCTCGCGCGTGAAAACGCACGCCGAGCGGCCCATGGACAGGAGCCGGTGGCGAAGTTGAGCGACCTGAACGGCGCCGAGCCACCCGACGCGGTGCTCGCGGAAACGGCGCAGATCGCGGCCGACCTGAGCGCGGCAAGCGCGCAGTTGATGACGAAGCTCAAGACCGCGGATGGTCGTGCGACACAGACGCCCTGATCGCGCTCCATTCAAGATGATCTACGAAGGCGAGAGCGACCCTCTCGCCTTCGTCGTTTCAGCGTCGAGCGACGGAGCCGCTCAAGGCAGCAGCGCGCGATACAGATCCCAATAGTCGTCGACGAGCACATGGATGCCGGCGCGATTGACGCTCTCGAGCCCGGACACGGGCGCGGACGGCGTCGGCAGCGTGCCGATGGAGTCCGTGAGCGGCACCGTGTCCGCGTCGTTGCGGTAGATCGCCGCCGCTCTGATGAGCTCCGTGCTTTGCTTCAGACCGCGTAGATCTTCCGTCTGCACGGCAACGATCGAGACTGCGTCCTTGAGTTGCGCCATCAGACGCGCGCACTCCTCCTTCGAGCCGTAGCGGACATCGAAGACACGCTTCGTCGTCGTTTCCTTTGCCAGCAGCGCCAACCCGCCGCCCGACAGATTCGCCGCCAACTGCTGCGCGAACGCGATTACAGCGGTGTTGACGCTGCGCCGACCGTCGATCGAGATACCCGCGAACGGCGGCGGCGCCTCGTCCTCGAGGTCGGCGCGATCGTCGGAAAGGTCAGTCACGCGCGTCGCGGCGAGGTCCCATTTCTGCCGCACGGCGGCGACCTCTTCCGCGAGCTGACGACGCCGGAAGTAGTTCCAGAAGCCACGCAGCGCGGCGAGCCGCGCCTCGTCCGCCGCCAACCGCGACGCGAGCGCATCGGCCTCGGACTTCGCGTCCGCCAGCACGCGATCGAGCTCCGCGAGCTGGCGCCGCTTGTGTTGATCGAACTCGATGAGCTGACGACGGCGCTCTCGCTCTTCCTGCTGGCGCTGCAACTGCTGCGAGAACTTCGCGACTTTGTCGGCGCAGGTGCGCCACAGACCGCGGAGCTGGAAGTACACGAGCGCATGCACCGCGGCGTCGGGATTGCCGAGATGCTGCTCCAACTGGTCGATTTGCTCGCGCAGCTTCGTGGCCGCGCCGTCCTGCTTGTTGACGTACTCGAGCAGCCGATCGCGCTCGCTTTGCAGGCGCATCAGCTCCTTCTTGAGCTCGGCACGATTCCAGAACAGCTGGAGAAGCTTTTCGTCCTCGACCTGCCGCGAGGCACCGAGGCGGTCTTTGAGGCTGACGATGCGATCCGTGAGAAGCATGCGGGCCGGGGATGCGGCCCGTCAGCGTGCGGAGATGAAATCTGTCGCGGGAACGAAGCAGTGGCCGCGCTCGACGCAATAGTCGAGCCACTTGTTCAGCATGATGTTGCGCAGCCAGCGATCACCGAGCGCACGCGCAAGATCCGAACGGATCGCCTCGAGAATCGTATGCCGATGCCAACGGGCGCATGCCTGGACCTCGGCGAGCCGCGCGTCGTGATAGATGCGCACCTGTAGATCGGGATCGGCGACTTGCGTCTCGCCGTCGTCGAACAGATACGTGAGCGTCAACGTCGTCGTGTACTTCTCGCGCTCGTCGATCCGCAGATGCAGCGGGCAATCGCCGGGAACGTTCGAGATGCACCCGCGCTCGATGTCGTGAAGGCGCGGAATCAGCCAACCGAGTCGGATGTAGTTGCTCTCGTACAGCGACATGAGGCTCACGAAACTGCCCGGCCGCGAGCGCCAGCTCACCGCGCAGTTCGTGTCCGTATCAGGCAGCGATAGCATCATGATTCGAATATAACACAGCGATTTTACGCTTCTGTCCTCGGCATGAGACTTGCGTCACGGCCGCAAGCGGCGCTCCAAACCCGTCTTGTCGAGCATGCGGCTCGCAATCTCTTCGATGGAACATTCCGTCGTGTTGATGTAGGGGATGTCATAGCGAGTGAAGATCGCCTCGGCACTGCGCACTTCGAATTCGCACAGCGCGGGCGATGCATAGCGGCTGTTCGGCCGCCGCTCGTTGCGAATCTGCTGTAATCGCTCGGGCGCGATCGTGAGCCCGTACAGCTTTCGCTTATGCACCGCCAACGTTGGCGGCAGGCGACCCGCTTCCAGCTCTTCTTCGCTGAACGGGTAGTTGGCGGCAAAGATCCCGTATTGCAAGGCCATGTACAGGCAGGTCGGTGTCTTACCGGAACGCGATACGCCGACGAGAATCAGGTCGGCGCGTTCGTAGTCGCGGGTCGTCGCGCCGTCGTCGTTCGCGAGCGCGAAATTCGTCGCATTGATGCGCAGCGTATATGAGCCGATGTCGGCGATGCCGTGGGCCTTGCCCTGGGCCCGTGACGATTTCGCTTTCAGCTCGAGTTCGAGAGGCCCCAAAAACGCATCGAAGAAATCGAGGAACAATCCGTTCGCTCGCTTGATTATCTCGCGCAGGTCTTCCTGCAGCAGCGTACTGAAGATGACGGGCCTCACACCCTCCGCTTCGCCGGTTGCATTGATCCTTCGGACGGCCTCTTCCGCCTTGTCAATCGTGGAGATAAATGGCAAAGTCACCTGCCGAAACGCCTGCCCGTCAAATTGCGTTAGCAAGCTGTGACCCATCGTCTCTGCGGTCACTCCGGTCTGGTCGGACACGAAAAATACAGTTCGCCTATCCATTCTCTGCCGTGCCTATTGCTCGGGATTTGAATACGTGCGGCAGGACAGACTTGAGTCTGCTCCACCGCCATCAACAGATCGACTCTGTGCGACGCGTGTCCTGGCCGAGCAGAACATCGTGACATGAGAATCTCATCCCGAGTGTTTCACCTCGTCGCTCCGTAGATCAAGAGGACGTTCCTTTGAGCGCTTATATCCTGCCTTTCGAGAAATTAGGCCGTCACGACGTGGACTCCGTCGGCGGCAAGAACTCTTCCCTCGGCGAGATGATCAGTCATCTCGCGAAGATGGGCGTGAGCGTCCCTGGCGGCTTCGCGACGACTGCACAAGCCTACCGCGACTTCCTGCAGCACGACGGCCTCGGCGCTCGCATCTCGAAGGCGCTCGCCGAACTCGATGTCGATGACGTGGAGCGGCTCGCCGTCGTCGGCGGCCAGATCCGCGAGTGGATTCTGGCGACGCCGTTTCCGCCGCGGCTCCAGGAAGAAGTTCTGCAGGCATACGAGAAGATGAGCGGCGGGCGCGACATCGCGGTCGCGGTGCGCTCCTCCGCGACGGCCGAGGATCTGCCCGATGCGTCGTTCGCCGGTCAGCAGGAAACGTTCCTGAACGTGCGCGGGCGCGATGCGCTGCTGAAGTGCATGCATGAAGTGTTCGCCTCGCTGTTCAACGACCGCGCGATCGCCTATCGCGTTCACCAGGGCTTCGCGCACGATGTCGTCGCGCTCTCGGCCGGTGTCCAATACATGGTTCGCTCCGACGTCGGCGCGAGCGGCGTCATGTTCACGCTCGATACCGATTCCGGCTTCCGCAACGTCGTCTTCATCACCGCGTCCTACGGTCTCGGCGAGACCGTCGTGCAAGGCGCGGTCAACCCCGACGAGTTCTACGTCTACAAGCCCGCGCTAGAGTCCGGTCACGCACCGATTCTCCGCCGCACGCTCGGCGCCAAGGCGATCAAGATGGTGTACGGCGAGCCCGGCAGCGGCGTGCGTGTCGCGACCGTCGACGTCGCGGCCGCGGACCGCCAGCGCTTCTCGATTTCGGACGAGGACATTATCGAGCTCTCGAAGCAGGCGCTCATCATCGAGAAGCATTACGGCTGCCCGATGGACATCGAGTGGGGCAAGGACGGCGAGACCGGCAAGATCTATATCCTGCAGGCCCGTCCGGAAACGGTTCAGAGCCGCGTCGGCCGCACCGTGCAGCGCTTCTCGCTCAAGGGCAAGTCGAAGGTCCTGTCGAGCGGCCGCTCGATCGGCCAACGCATCGGCGCGGGCCCCGCTCGCATCATTCGCGACGTGAAGGAAATGACGCGCGTGCAAAGCGGCGATGTGCTCGTCGCGGACATGACGGACCCGGATTGGGAGCCCGTGATGAAGCGCGCCGCGGCGATCGTCACGAACCGTGGCGGCCGCACGTGCCATGCCGCGATCATCGCGCGTGAGCTCGGCATTCCCGCCGTCGTCGGCTGTGGCGATGCGACGGAGACGATCAAGGAAGGCGTCGAGGTCACGGTGTCCTGCGCCGAAGGCGATACGGGTTACGTGTACGAGGGTGCGCTGCCCTTCGAGCAGAAGATCCTCGAACTCGATGCCCTGCCGCCGATTCCGACCAAGATCATGATGAACGTCGGCAACCCCGATCGCGCATTCGATTTCGCCGGCATTCCGCACAAGGGTGTCGGTCTCGCGCGCCTCGAGTTCATCATCAATCGCATGATCGGCGTGCATCCGCGCGCGCTGCTCGAGTTCGATCGCCTGTCGAGCGACCTGCAACAGACGATTCGCCGCCAGATGGCCGGCTACGCCGATCCGGTGTCGTTCTACATCGACAAGCTGTGCGAAGGCATCGGCACGATCGCGGCCGCGTTCGCGCCCGAGCCCGTCATCGTGCGTCTGTCGGACTTCAAGTCGAACGAGTACGCGAATCTGATCGGCGGCCGCCAATACGAGCCGCACGAAGAGAATCCGATGATCGGCTTCCGCGGCGCGTCGCGCTATGTCGACGAGGCGTTCCGTCCTTGCTTCGAGCTCGAGTGCCGCGCGCTGAAGCGCGTCCGCGAGGAAATGGGCTTGTCGAACGTGCAGGTAATGGTGCCGTTCGTGCGCACGCTGAACGAAGCGGAGCAAGTCACGAAGCTGCTCGCCGACAACGGTCTCAAGCGCGGCGAGAACGGCCTCAAGGTCATCATGATGTGCGAGCTGCCGACGAACGCGCTGCTTGCCGATCGTTATCTCGAGTTCTTCGACGGCATGTCGATCGGCTCGAACGACATGACGCAGTTGACGCTAGGCCTCGATCGCGATTCCGCGATCATCGCCAAGCTGTTCGACGAGCGGGATGACGCCGTGAAGGCACTGCTCAAGATGGCGATCGACGCGTGCCGCAAGGCAGGCAAGTACGTCGGCATCTGCGGGCAAGGGCCCTCGGATCACCCGGACCTCGCCCGCTGGCTCGTGCAACAAGGGATCGAGAGCATCTCGTTGAATCCGGACACCGTCGTGGAGACGTGGCTGTTCCTCGCCTCCGAAGGAAAAGCGGCGAAGGCCTAGGACTTCGTCCAGACCAGCAAGCGATTCCTCGCCGGCATGGACATGTCGGCGAGGAAGCTCAAACCGCAGCGGCGGCCAAGCTTGATCAACGCTTGGTCGTCGCGGATCCCCATCACCGGATCGCGCGCCCGCAACATCTCGTCGAACTGCCGGTTGGATTCGCTCGTGAAATTGCCGTCGCGATTCACCGGGCCATACAAGCAGAACACGCCTTTCGGGATCAGCACCTTCCCGACGCCCTCGAACATCGCCTCGACTTCCGTCCAGCTCATGATGTGCGCCGTATTCGCCGTGAATGCGTAATCGACGGAGACGACCGGCCAATGCGGGTCCATGACATCGAGCCGCAGCGGGCCCTGCAGATTCGGCAGCTTCGCCTCGTCCACCCATTGCTGGATACCCGCCAGATTCTCTTCGCGATCGCTCGCGATCCAGGTGAGGTGCGGCAGATGCGCGGCGAAATAGACCGCGTGCTGCCCGGTGCCGGAGCCGATTTCGAGCACGCTGCCCGGCTCGATCAGCCATTGACGCAATACGGCCAGGATCGGCTCGCGATTACGCTCGCAAGCCTCCGACCGCGGCTTCATGGCAGCCGCAGGAAGTGCGCTCGATAGTGCTCCAACTCGCGAATGGAGTCGCGAATGTCATCGAGCGCCAAATGGGTGGAGGATTTCTGGAAGCCGCTGAATGCGTCCGGATTCCAGCGCCGCGCGAGCTCCTTCAAGGTGCTGACGTCGAGATTGCGGTAGTGGAAGTAGCGCTCCAGCTCCGGCATCTCGCGCGCCAGGAAGCGACGGTCCTGGCAGATGCTGTTGCCGCACATCGGCGATACGCCGGGCTCGATCCAGCGCGACAGGAATTGGATCGTACGCTGCTCCGCCTCGCGCGCGGTCGTCGTGCTCGCGCGCACGCGCTGCGCGAGACCGGACGATGCGTGTTGACGGCGATTCCAATCGTCCATCGCATCGAGCACGGCGTCGGACTGGTGGATCGCGAACACCGGCCCCTCTTCCAGAATATTGAGATGCTTGTCGGTCACGACCGTCGCAATCTCGATGATGTGGTCCGTATCCGTCTTCAGCCCCGTCATCTCGAGGTCGATCCAGATCAGCCGCATTGGATCCCGGTCGCTCACGTGCACCCCTTTCGTCGCAGCGCGATACGCGCTGGCTCTTGAATTACTGCTGCGTTGCTCATCATAACAGCAGCCGCTAAGCTCGCCGCGGCCAGCGGAGCGCTGAAATGCATTGGTTCACATTGTTATTCGTCCTGTTGCTCATCGCCAGAACGCTGGTCGGCAGTTGGCTGAATCAGCGCCAGATCATCGCGGTGCAGCGGCACCGCGAGCGCGTGCCGGAGCCCTTCAGCGATCAGATCGAGCTGGAGGCGCACCAGAAGGCCGCGGACTACACGATCGCGCAGGGCCGGCTCTGGCGTTGGGACAACCTGCTCGATGCCGCGGTCGCATTGCTGCTGACGCTCGGCGGCGGCATCACCGCGATCGATGCCTGGTGGCGCGCATCCGGCGCCTCCGGACCGTGGCTCGGAACCGCGGTCGTCATCTCGACCGTGCTCCTCATGTCCGCGATCAGCCTCCCCCTGTCCCTGTATCGCACGTTCGGCATCGAAGCGCGGTTCGGCTTCAATCGCATGACCGTGGGCCTGTTCATCGCCGACCTGCTGAAAGGCCTGCTCGTCAGCTTGATCCTCGGCGCCCCACTCGTATTCGTCATCTTGTGGTTGATGGCGCGCGCCGGCGCGTGGTGGTGGCTGTACGCGTGGATGGTATGGGTTGCCTTCACCGTCTTCGTGACCTGGGCCTGGCCGACGCTCATCGCGCCCCTCTTCAACAAGTTCAAACCGTTGTCCGACGAAACGCTGAAGCAGCGCACGGAAGCGCTGCTGCAACGCTGCGGCTTCGCCTCCAAGGGCGTATTCGTGATGGACGGCTCGCGCCGCTCCGTTCACGGCAACGCGTATTTCACCGGCGTCGGGCGCAACAAGCGGATCGTCTTTTTCGACACGCTGATCGAGCGCCTGCATGTGCAGGAGATCGAAGCGGTGCTGGCGCATGAGCTCGGCCATTTCCGGCTGCACCACATTCGCTCCCGCTTGATCCTGTCGCTCGCGATGGGCCTCGCGGGGCTCGCGCTGCTCGGCGCGCTCGCAGCATGGCCCGAGTTCTACGCGGCGCTCGGCGTGCGCGAAGCCGCACCGCACACGGCGCTGCTGCTGTTCATGATCGTGCTGCCCGCCTTCACGTTCTTCCTGACGCCATTGAGCGCCTGGTGGTCGCGCAAGCACGAGTTCGAAGCGGATGAGTTCGCCGCCAAGCATGCGAGCGCCGGCGAGCTCGCCGCCGCGCTCGTGAAGCTCTATCGCGACAACGCCACGACCCTGACGCCCGACAAGCTGCATTCCGCGTTCTACGATTCCCATCCGCCCGCGCTCGTCCGGATCGCGAAGCTGCGCTCGCTCGCGAACGCATGAGCTCGCAGGAACAGGCCACGGACTTTCCGGCGCGCGTCGTCGAATCGTTCGGACGGCGCGTCGTGGTCGAGGCGAGCGACGGCACGCGCATGCATGCCGAGCTGTTCGGCAAGCGTTTGAGCGTCGTTTGCGGCGATGCGGTGAGCGTTCGCCCGTCACGCGCTGGGGACGCACCGCGGGTCGTCGCGTTGCGCTCGCGGCGGAGCCTGTTCGCGCGCACCGACAGCCGCGGCCGGACCGAGCCGCTGGCCGCCAATCTCACGCTGCTCTGTGCCGTCATCGCGCCGGAACCGACGCCAGAGCCATTCGTCATCGATCGCTACCTTGCGGGCGCCGCCTATGCGGGCGTGCGCGGCGCGATCGTCGTCAACAAGTGCGATCTGCCGGAAGCGCGAGCCGCGGATTTCGCGCAGATGCTCACGGAGTATCGAGCGGCGGGCTATCCCGTACTGGAAGTGTCGGCGCGCGAGCCGGCGAGCGTGACGCCGCTCGCAGCGCTCGTGGAGAGCGAAGTGACGATGCTCGTCGGCCAATCGGGCGTCGGCAAATCGACGCTCACGAATGCCCTCGTGCCCGCATCCGCGCGTCCCACCCGCAGCTTGTCCGATGCGACGGGCGAAGGCCGTCACACGACGACATCGACCGCACTGTTTCGCATCCCGACGGGGGGCGAGCTCATCGACTCCCCTGGCGTGCGCGACTACGCGCCGGCGCTCATCGAGGACGCAACGGTGCAAGTCGGGTGGCCGGAGCTCCTGGCGCTCGCGCCCGAATGCCGCTTCAACAATTGTCTGCATTTGCGCGAGCCGGGCTGCGCGGTGATCGCGGCCGTGGACAATGGCACGCTGTCGGCGCGGCGCTACGAAAGCTACAAGCGGCTGATGAACATCATGCGGGGATTGGCGCCGGACTATGAGCGGCGACGCTGAGCGCGGCTCAGCCCAATAGCTGTCGTCCCGCGAGCGCGTGCGCGAGCGTTCCGCCGTCAACGTATTCGAGCTCGCCGCCGACCGGTACGCCGTGCGCGATGCGGCTGGATTTCACGTGACGGCGCGCCGCGATTTCCGCGATGACATGCGCCGTCGCATCGCCCTCCACGGTCGTATTCGTCGCCAGGATCGCCTCTTTCACACTGCCTTCCGCGAGCAAAGCCTCGAGCTGCGCGAAACCGAGCTCGTCGGGACCAATGCCGTCGAGCGGCGAAAGATGTCCCATCAAGACGAAATAACAGCCGCGAAAGCTGCCTGATTGCTCGATCGCCGCCACATCGGCCGGCGACTCGACGATGCACAGCAAGCTGCGATCGCGCGCGGGCGACGCGCAGACGGGACACAGCTCCGCATCCGCGAACATGCGGCAGCGCTGACAGCGACCGACGCTCGCGAGCGCCTTCTGCAGCGAATCCGAGAGCGCCGCTCCGCCCTGCCGATCCTTCTCGAGCAAGTGGAATGCCATGCGCTGCGCCGACTTCGGCCCGACCCCGGGCAGGCAGCGCAGCGCTTCGATCAGGCGCAGGAGAGAGGGCGGATACAGCATCGTGAGTGCGGCAGCTGGAAATCGCGGGCCGTCGTTAGAACGGCATCTTCATGCCCGGCGGCAGCTGCATTCCACCCATGACGCTCGACATCTTTTCCTGCGTCGCGCGCTCGACTTTCTGTACCGCGTCGTTGATCGCGGCCGCGATCAAATCCTCGAGCATGTCCTTGTCGTCGCCGATCAGCGAAGGATCGAGCGCCACGCGCTTGACCTCGTGCTTGCCCGTCATCGTGACCTTCGCCATGCCGCCGCCCGACTCGCCCGTCACTTCGAGCGCTGCGATCTCTGCTTGCGCGCGCTGCATGTTCGCCTGCATCTGCTGCGCTTGTTTCATCAGGTTGCCGATGTTGCCTTTCATGATGGTCACTCTGTGGGTCGAATCGATTCGGGCTGAACCGTGGCGCCGAAAATGTCACGCAGCGCGCGAATGTTCGGATCGTTTTCGATCGAGACGCGCGCGTTCTGCATGCGGTCATCCGCCGCGGCCTTTTGCTGCCGCGCCGGCGTATTCGTCACGTCCGCCGCCGCGGTGATCTCCAGTTTGATCGGCTCGCCGAAGTAGCTCGACAGCGCTTGCGTGAGCCGTTCCTCGAGCGTGGGTCGGCGGAACGTTTCGCCGTCGGCGTCGAGCGTCAGCAGCACCCGGTTGCCCTCCTTCCCGCGCAGCGCGCAATGCGCCGCGAGCTGGCTCGAGGGTCCGGCGAGGTTTAATTGCGCGACGATCGCGGACCAATCGCCGATCGCGGCGTTCGCGCCCGCGGCGGGCGGTGCTGACGCGGCGGATCGCTGCACTGGCGTCGGTGCTGCGGCGGGCGCCGCCGACGCAGGCGCCGCTGGCCGAGCACTCGCGCCCGACGGGCGCGCGCCCTGCGAGCCCGCATCGGCCAGGACGAATGCAATCATGCGCAGCAGCACCATCTCGAAGCCACCGCGCGCATCCGGCGCAAGCTCGAGATCGCGACGGCCGACGATCGCAATTTGATAGAACAGCTGTGTGTCCTCTGGCGTGAGCGCCTGCGCCAGCCGTTGATAGGCTTCGATGTCCTCGGCTTCATCGAGCTGCAGATCCGGTACGGCCTGGAGCAGCGCGACTTTCTGCAGCACGGCCGCGAGCTCCGCGAGCACTTCTCGATATTCGGGGGCGCGCTCGTCGAGCTGCGCGACCGCGTCGAGCACTTTGCGCGCATCGCGGGCCGCAACCGCCTCGATGATCGCGAACACCTCGGAGCGGTCCAGCGTGCCTAGCATCGTGCGCGTGTCGGCAGCCGTGAGCTTCGCGCCGCCGAACGCGATCACCTGATCGAGCAAGCTCAGCGCGTCGCGCATGCTGCCCTGCGCCGCGCGCGCGACGAGCCGCAGCGCTTCGGGCTCGGCGGGAATGTTCTCCGCGGTCGTGATCTCGGTGAGGCGCTTGAGGATCAGCCCGGGCGGAAACCGCTTCAGATTGAATTGCAGACAGCGCGACAGCACAGTCACCGGGAGCTTCTGTGGATCGGTCGTCGCCAGCAGGAACTTCACGTGCGGCGGCGGCTCTTCGAGCGTCTTCAACAGCGCGTTGAACGAATGCGTGGAGAGCATGTGCACCTCGTCGATGAGATACACCTTGTAGCGGCCGCGCGCGGGCGCGTACTGCACGTTGTCGAGCAGCTCGCGCGTATCGTCCACCTTCGTGCGCGACGCGGCGTCCACCTCGATCAGATCGACGAAACGGCCTTCATCTATTTCCCGACAGGCAGCGCAGACGCCGCAGGGCGTGGCCGTCATGCCGGTCTCGCAATTGAGCGACTTCGCGAGAATGCGCGCGATCGTCGTTTTGCCGACCCCGCGCGTGCCCGTGAACAGAAATGCGTGATGCACCCGGCCCGTTTCGAGCGCGTTCACGAGCGCTCGCATCACATGTTCCTGGCCCGCCAATTCACCGAAATTGCGCGGACGCCATTTGCGAGCGAGAGCGAGATAGGACATTGCTTGAGGAGTACTGCGTTCGCGACGAAGCGCGCACTTTACAGGCCGCCCGGCTCACGGGCCAGCGATGGAGACGGCCCGCGCCGGCACCTCTTCGGCGCCCGATGTAACCGTTACCGTTGCTCCCTTCCGGGCCTGGCGGGGTTGGCGGCCTATCGTCGCGAAGAAACCGACGCGAGCCGCCATAGAAATGGCGATCGATGCGCAGGAACCCATGGTTGGCTCCTGCAACCGGCGTCGAAGCGGGCGCGGACTATAGCAGACGCGCCGCTCAGCCGCGCCCCCGATAACCCGGGACGCCTTGGTCGGGAATCCACAGATCGGCGGGCGGCTTGCCCGTTTGCCAGAACACGTCGATCGGGATGCCGCCGCGCGGGTACCAATACCCGCCGATACGCAGCCAGCGCGGCTTCAAGAACGTCACGAGACGAGCCGCGATCCCGATCGTGCAGTCCTCGTGAAATGCACCGTGATTGCGAAACGAGCCGAGGTACAACTTCAGCGATTTGCTCTCGACGAGCCATTTCGCCGGCACATAGTCGATGACCAGATGCGCGAAGTCCGGCTGGCCGGTGACCGGACACAACGACGTGAACTCCGGCGCGGTGAAGCGCGCGAGATAGTGCTTGCCCGGATGCGGATTCGGCACGCGCTCGAGCTGCGCCTCGTCCGGCGAATCGGGCCAGGCGACGTTGCTGCCGAGTTGCGTGACTTGCGGCTGTTTCTTGCGAGGGGGCAAGCGATGACTTCCTCTGTGATGCGGCGACGCGGTGTCTAGAGCGTCTCGGACGCGAAATCCGCCAGGCGCGAGCGCTCGCCACGCAGCAGCGTGATATGGCCGGAGTGCTGCCACCCCTTGAATCGATTGACGACGTACGTGAGACCGGACGTCGTCTCGGTCAGGTACGGCGTGTCGATCTGCGCCACGTTGCCGAGGCACACGAGCTTCGTGCCCGGACCCGCGCGCGTGACCAGCGCCTTCATCTGTTTCGCCGTGAGATTCTGCGCCTCGTCGAGAATGAGGAAGCGGTTCAGGAACGTGCGCCCGCGCATGAAATTCAACGAGCGGATCTTGATCCGATTGCGCAGCAGATCGTTGGTCGCCGCCCTGCCCCAGTTGCCGCCCTCCTGGCTTTGCGTGAGCACTTCCAGGTTGTCCATGAGCGCGCCCATCCACGGCTCCATCTTCTCTTCCTCGGTGCCGGGCAGAAAGCCGATATCCTCGCCGAGCGGAATCGTCACGCGCGTCATGATGATTTCGCTGTAGCGATTGCTTTCGAGCGTCTGAGCCAGACCCGCGGCGAGCGTGAGCAGCGTCTTGCCGGTGCCGGCCGGGCCGAGGATCGTCACGAAGTCGATGTCGGGATCGAGCAGCAGATTCAGCGCGAAATTCTGCTCGCGATTGCGCGCCGTGATGCCCCAGATGCCATGCCGCTCGCTGCGGTAGTCCTGCAGCAGCTCGATGACCGTGCTGTTGCCCTCGACGCGCCGCACGATTGCTTCGAGCCCGTTCGGGTCCGCCTGATACAAGAACTGATTGACGTGCCAGTCGCGCACCATCGGGCCCTGCACGCGATAGAACGTGCGCGACTGCTCCTGCCACGACTGCATGTTCTTGCCGTGCTTCTCCCAGAAGTTCGCCGGCAGCTCCTGCGTGCCCGTGTACAGGAGGTCGACGTCCTCGATCGTCTTGTCGTTGTAGTAGTCCTCGGTCTGCACGCCGATGATCGCGGCCTTGATGCGCAGATTGATGTCCTTCGACACCAGCGTCACGCGCGCCTGCGGATACTCCTTCTGCAGTGCCAGCGCCTGGCCGAGGATCGCATTGTCGGCACCGTGCCCCGGCAGCGTGTCGGGCAGCCCGCCGCTCAGGATCTTCGTCTGGAAGAACAAGCGTCCCGACGTGGGCTTCTTGCCATTCGTGTACTTGGCGTTCGGAATCGCGATGCCCTGGTCGATCTGCGCTTTCGAGACCGGGCCGATCATCTCGTCGAGAAAGCGGCTCACCTGACGCACGTTACGCGCGGCTTCGGACAAGCCCTTCTTACCGGCGTCGAGCTCCTCGAGCACAATCATCGGAATGAAGATGTCGTGCTCGTCGAAGCGGAAGAGCGCGGTCGGATCGTGCATCAGCACGTTCGTGTCGAGCACGAAGATGCGACGCTGGGCAGACCGCTTCGCGTCGCGCGAACCCGCTCGCGCGCGCTTGGATTCGGTCATTTCGCCTTTCGGCGTGTCGGGAGAGTTCGTGTCGGTGTCGAGCATCAGAGGGACTTCGCTGCTTCGAGCACGGCGGCAGCGTGCCCGGGTACTTTGACTTTGCGCCATTCGCGCCGCAGCACCCCTTTCTCGTCGACGAGAAACGTGCTGCGCTCGACGCCCATGAATTTGCGGCCGTACATGCTCTTTTCCTTCCACACGCCGAACAGGCCGCAGACCGAGGTGTCCTCGTCCGACAGCAGCTCGAACGGGAACGAGAACTTCTCCTTGAACTTCTCGTGTGAGGCGAGCGTGTCCGGCGAGACACCGAGGACGACGACCCCGGCTCTCTTGAGCTGCGGATGCAGCTCCGCGAAGGCCTGTCCTTCGACCGTGCAGCCAGCCGTGTTGTCGCGAGGATAGAAATACAGGACGAGCTTCTTGCCCGCGGCGTCGCTCAGCTTCCACGTGCCGCCGCCCGTGACCGGGCGGGAAAAGTTCGGCACTTTCTTGTCCAATTCCACGGACTTCGTGATCGCCACTACGCCTCCACGTCTTGGTCCTGTCGGGCACCGCGGCTCACTGCGGCTTGACGGGCTCCAAGATCGCATCGAGATTCAATTGATCGCACAAGTCCATGAACTCCTCGCGAAGCGCCGCGATGTGCACCTTCGCGGGCACGTGCACGAGCATTTGCACGCTGAACATCGGCGCGCCGGTATGCGCGGCCGAGTACGAACGGGTATTGAGCTCCGCGATGTCGATGCCGCGGGCGCTGAAGAATCCCGCCAGGTTGTGCACGATTCCCGGCTGGTCGAGCGCGACGACGTCGATCGAGTACGTAACGACATCCTTGCGCTGCGGGCGCTGGTCGGTACGACGCAGGCTGACCGTGATGCCGCTCGCATCACTCAGTTTCTTGAGCTCGGTCTCCAGCTTCGCGAGCGTATGCCAGTTGCCCGACACCAGCAGCAGCATGGCGAATTCGTTGCCGAACGCGCTCATCCGGCTGTCGAGGATGTTGCCGGAGCAATCGAGCACTGCTCGGGTGAGATCGTAGACGAGGCCGGTGCGGTCGCTGCCTAAGGCGCTGATGACGATGAGTTGCATTCTGAGGATGGTGACGACGTACGGGCGCTGAGTGTACAGGCATCCCCACAGTGTGAAAACGCTGCAATCCGAGCGCTTTTGCCGACACGCAAAACACGGGCGGCGCTTGCCCCTACAGAGCACGGCCAGTACGATCCCCGCGCAAAATTCCCCCCTCGAGGATTCCCATGTTCACCGGCAGTATCGTGGCGATCGTGACCCCTATGAACGTCGACGGCAGCGTCGACTTCAAGGCGCTCGATCGCCTCGTCGATTTTCATATTGACAATCGGACGGACGGCATCGTCGCCGTCGGTACGACTGGGGAATCCTCGACACTGAGCGTCGACGAGCACATGGAAGTGGTCCGGCGGGTCATCCAGACGGCGCGTAAGCGCGTGCCGGTCATTGCCGGCACGGGCGCGAACTCGACGACCGAGGCCATCGAGCTGACGCGCTCGGCCCAGCGTGCCGGCGCCGATGCCTGCTTGCTCGTCACACCTTATTACAACAAGCCGCCGCAGGAGGGCTTGTACCGGCACTTCAAGCTGATCGCGGAAACCGTCGCGATTCCCCAGATTCTGTACAACGTTCCCGGCCGCACGGCCTGCGACATGAAGCCGGAGACCGTCGCCCGCCTGGCCGAGATCCCGAACATCGTGGGCTTGAAAGAGGCGAGCGGCTCGCTCGAGCGCAATCGCGAACTGGTGAAGCTGGTGGGCACCCAGCTCTCGTTGCTGAGCGGCGATGACGATCTCGCGGTCGAGAGCACGCTCGCCGGCTTCAAGGGCGTCATTTCCGTCACCGCGAACGTCGCGCCGCGCAAGGTGCACGACGCCATCGCCGCCGCCCGCGCCGGCCGCGCCGACGAAGCCACCGCGATCGACCTGACGTTGCGGCCGCTGCACCGCACGCTGTTCCTGGAGTCGAACCCGATTCCGGTCAAATGGGCGCTGGCGCGCATGGGCCTGATCGGCGACGCCCTTCGCCTCCCCCTCACCCCGTTCAGCAAGCAATTCCACGGCCAGGTCCTGGAAGCATTGCAAGCCGCCGGAATCGTGTTTGCCTGAGCCCGCCGGCCGCGTGTAATCTGCGCGGCCTGACGCAGGGATGGGGGGCTAGCGGCGAAGTGCTAGTCCATGCGATGCGGAGAGATGGCCGAGCGGTCGAAGGCGCTGGACTGGAATTCCAGTAACATCTTCACGGGTGTTCCAGGGTTCGAATCCCTGTCTCTCCGCCACTTTGCGCCGCCGAGCACCATCGGTGCTCACCTGCCGAGCCGCCCCGCGAATACACGTCTAGCCGAAAGCGTCATTGCGTACTAGACGCTTACGCAGTCCCGCGTGCGCATCCCGCGCTGCTGCGAGCGCCACCATTCGAGGATCCTGCGCTCGATCGCTCGCTGGTCGAGCCCCGCCTCTTGCAGATTGTCCTCGCGCGATCCATGCCCGACGAAGCAATCCGGGATGCCGCAGTTCAGCACGGGCATGACGATGCCATGCGCATGCAGGCACTCGTTGACCGCACTGCCTGCACCGCCCGCAATGACGTTCTCTTCCACCGTCACGAAGCCGCGATGCGTCTGCGCCATGCGCAGGATGAGCTCCTCGTCGAGCGGCTTCACGAATCGCATGTTGATCAACGTCAGCTCATGGCGGTCGGCGATGCGCTCGCAGAGCGACACCATCGTGCCGAAGGCGAGAATGGCGAGCCCCGCCCGCCCCGTGCGTCGTACTTGCGCCCGACCGATCGGCAGCGCGGTCATCGTGGATTCGATGAGAGCGCCCGGGCCCGTGCCCCGCGGATAGCGCACCGCGGCCGGACGGCCGCATTGTGTCGCCGTGTACAGCATCTGGCGGCACTCGTTCTCGTCGGCCGGCGCCATTACGATCATGTTCGGAACGCAGCGCAGGTAGCTTAAGTCGTAGCTGCCTTGATGCGTGGCCCCGTCACCGCCGACGAGGCCGCCGCGGTCGATCGCGAACGCAACCGGCAGACATTGCAAGGCCACGTCGTGAATCAATTGATCGTAGGCGCGCTGCAGGAAGGTGGAATAGATCGCCACGACCGGATGCCACCGCTCGCACGCCAATCCCGCCGCCAGCGTCACGGCGTGCTGCTCGGCAATCGCGACGTCGAAGTAACGATCGGGAAAACGCTGTGAATACTCCACGAGTCCGGAGCCTTCGCGCATGGCCGGCGTGATCGCAACGATGCGCGGATCCGCTTGCGCCATGTCGCAGATCCAGCGGCCGAACACCTGAGAATAGGTGAGCCCCGGCGCCGGCTCCTTGTAGATCTCGCCGGTCTCGTGATTGAACTTGCCCGGGCCGTGCCATTTGATCGGATCGCTTTCGGCCGGCGCATAGCCTTTGCCCTTCTGCGTGACGACGTGCAGCAGCTGGGGCCCGCTGAGCTCGCGCACGTTGCGCAAGGTCGCGGTGAGCGTATCGATGTCGTGTCCATCCACCGGACCGATGTAATTGAAGCCGATCTCCTCGAAGATCGTTCCCGGCAGCACCATGCCCTTCACGAACACCTCCGAGCGCCGCGCCAGCTCCCACGCGCTCGGCAGATTGCGCAGCACGCGCTTGCCCTGCTCGCGCAACTGCGAGTACAGCTTGCCGGAGAGCAGCCGCGCACAGTAATTCGAGATCGCCCCCACCGCTTCGGAGATCGACATCTCGTTGTCGTTCAGGATGACGAGCAAATCCAAGTCGGTCGCGCCGGCGTGATTCAATGCTTCGAACGCCAGACCCGCGCTGAGCGCGCCATCGCCGATCACCGCGACGACCTTGCGCTGCGAGCCGCTCCGCTGGGCGGCGATCGCCATTCCCAAGGCCGCGCTGATCGACGTGCTGGAGTGACCCACGCCGAAGGTGTCGTATTCACTTTCGTGTCGCGCGGGAAACGGCAGCAGCCCGCCTTGATGTCGAATGGTGTGCAGCTGATCTCGCCGCCCGGTGAGCACCTTGTGCGGGTACGCCTGATGACCCACGTCCCAAACGATGCGGTCGTCGGGCGTATCGAACACGTAATGCAACGCGAGCGTCAGCTCGACCGTGCCGAGGCCCGCGGCGAAATGACCGCCCATCCGACTGACGGTCTCGATGAGAAAGTTCCGCAACTCCCCCGCCAGCGGTCCGAGCTCCGTGGCTGGCAGCCGCCGCACATCCGCCGGGGATTCGATCGTCGAGAGCAGTGGAAAGCGCTCGGGCGCGTTCATCATCGCTCCCCTTCGTCGTCGTGTTCGATCAGCCAGCGCGTCGCATGACGCAACGTCTCCGCCTGCGCGCCGCCGCGCGCGACGACCGCATACGCTTCCGTCCACGACAGCGCCAACGCACGTTCGAATTCGGCGAGCAGCGCGCCGACGCCGCGGCCGGGCGGCCGTGCGCGACACGCGACCGCGAGCCGCACGTCCGTGCGGTAGTCGGCTCGACGTGCCCGCTCGGAAAAATCCGCAGCCTCGTCCGCCGCCCTCGGCATGTACCTGCCGAGCCTGCCACGCGAACCGCTCGCAGCCGCGAGCATCGCCGTGAGCTGCAGCCGCACGCTCGGCGCAAGCGCCAGGCCAGGATCGACACAGAGCAACCGGAACGCCAGCGGCGGCAACGAATCACCCACGAGCAGCAGCATCGCCTGATCGTAGTCATGCGGCGCTCGATGCGCCGCCCGCGACTGCTCGTCCGCGACGAGGGCTGGCGGCACACGGTGCGCTTCGACGAACAAGTGCAACAGCTCCACGGCGCACGCGGCGACCTCGATCTGCTGCTCTCGCAAGCCCACTGTCCGACCGACAGCGAAAATCAGAATCGGATGCTTGCGCACCGCGCGATCCAGCACCCAGCTGCGCAGCGCGGCGTTCAAGCAGGCGGGCGTTTCGTCCGCGCGCGGCAAGTGTCTGGCGAGCGCGGCGTGCATCCGCTCGTGCCATGCGTCCGCCTGCGACGCGAACGACTCGCGAGGAACAGAACGTGAGTGCTGGAGACTGGCGCGCCGCATGCTCACCCTCGCTCTTGCGGCACGCGGCCTTGAATCCACGTCATCAGGCCCTCGAAGCCGCTCTGCTCGAGCGCCGACTGCGCCTGCGAGCGATCGAGCGCGAGCTGGCTCACGCCTTCCGCAATGGTATTGACGATGCGCCATCGACCCGACGACTCCCGCAGCAGATAGTCGAAACGCGTGTCCGCCCTGCCCTGCGCCTGCATCACCGTGCGCACCACGCGCGTGCCGCGCGGCTCGAGCTTTTCGCTCAAGGTGACGAAGCGTTCGCCGTGGTAGCCGTCGAACTCGCGCGCGTAGATCCGCGCGCTCGCGTCGGCGAACGCATCGACCGCCTGCTGGAGCTGCTGCGGCGTCAGCTGCCTCGCGTTCTGGCTCAGCATCGTGCGCACAATGAACGGGAAGTCGTGCACCTCCTCGACGACTGGCGCGAGCTTCTCATAGCGGCCCTCGAACCCGAGCGATGGGGCGTTCTTCATGGCATCGAGCAAGGTCGCTTGCAGCTTCTCGACGACCGCCGCCGCGGGGCGCTCATCCGCCGCCGAGCCGCACATCGTGAGCGCGCACAGCATCGTCAACGCCGCTGCGCGCAAGCCCGTGCGAGCGCCACGCCGCGCCGCGATCGACCGCCCTTCATCGCTCGCATCCATCGCTTTGCTCCGCCCGTCGCGCACGCCGCGTGCCGCGAATCGCGGCGACGGGCACGACCGCCGCGGGCTGCTCGGGGCGTTCCGTGTACTGCACCGGCAACTCCGCGGACATCGGGCCGCGCACGCGGGGGCCACGCAAGCTGACGCGAAGTGCCTTCATGGGATGCGACAGCATGTCCGTCACCGCCGTCCCCTCGAAGCCGCAATGCGCCATGCAATTGTCGCAACGCGGGTTGCGGCCTACGCCGTAGCGATCCCACTCGGTGTCCTCCATGAGCGAACGAAAACTGTCCGCGTAGCCTTCGTCGAGCAAATAGCATGGCCTCTGCCAGCCGAAGAGGTTGTACGTCGGATTGCTCCACGGCGTGCACTGGTAGGTCTGATTGCCCGCGAGGAAGTCCAGGAACAGGCTCGAATTGGTGAAGTTCCAGCGGCTTTCGCGACGACGGCCGGTGCGGAAGATGTCGCGGAAGAGTCGCTTGCTGGCGGCACGGGCCAGGAACACATCCTGCCGCGGAGCGCGCTGATAACTGTAGCCCGGCGAGACCGTGATGCCCTCGATGCCGAACCGCATCGCCTCGTCGAAAAATGCCGCGACCTCCGCAGCATCCTCCCCTACGAACAACGTGCAGTTGATGGTGACGCGAAAACCCTTGCTCCGAGCGAGTCGGATCGCGGCGACCGCCTTGTCGAACACGCCCCGCTGGCACACCGACGCATCGTGACGCTCGCGACCGCCGTCGAGATGAATCGAGAACACGAGATAGCGTGAGGGCCGATATTCATCGATGTGTTTCGCGAGCAGCAGCGCGTTCGTACACAAGTACACGAACTTGCGGCGCGCCACGATCCCCGCGACGATCTGCGGCAGCTGGCGATGAATGAGCGGCTCGCCGCCGGGAATGGAGACGACGGGCGCGCCGCATTCATCGACGGCATTGAGCGCCTGCTCGACGCTCATCCGCCGCTGCAGTACTTCCTTGGGATGATCGATCTTGCCGCAGCCCGCGCACGCGAGGTTGCACTGGAACAGCGGCTCCAGCATCAGCACGAGCGGAAATCGCTCGCGGCCGCTCAGCTTCTGCGCCAGCAGGTAGCGGCCGATGCGATATTTCTGGATCAGCGGGATACCCATGCTCCGTTCTCCCGGTGCGCGCCCTGCGGCTCCGTCTGCATGCGCATCCACTCGATCCTGAACCAAGGCGTGAAGGGCCTCGCGCCCTGTCGCAGTTCTTCGTCCAGCTGTTGCGGATCGATCCAGCACCAGTCCGCGATCTCGTGGACATTCGCGTGCACCGGTCCATTGCTGTAGCCGACATAGACGGAGCACAGCTCGTTCTCCGCGCCCGTCGCGTCGAACTGCGCCTGATAGCGGAACCGGAACAGCGGCGACAGCGTGCAACGCATGCCGAGCTCTTGCCACAGTCGGCGGCCAGCGGCGACCGGCAGCGACTCGCCTCGTCGCGGATGGCTGCAGCAGCTGTTGGACCAGTAGCCCGGCCACAAGCGCTTGGCCGCGCTACGTTGCTGCATGAGCAGCTGGCCTTCGTCGTTGAAGATGAACAGCGAGAACGCACGATGCAGCAGCCCACGCCCGGCATGACAACGTGCCTTGCTCATGAAGCCGATTTCACGATCGTTTGCATCGACGAGGATGAGAGGCTCGGCATCCGATGAGACGACGGTGTGCCGCACAACATCCGCGTCGCCGCGTTGCTCGTTCAATGACCACCTCCGACGAACGTCGATGTGCGAGAGCGGAACGCAGCGCGCCCGCTGCTCGGCGCGAAAGGTGAGGCTTTAATCCGCTCCGCACTCGCGCAGTTCCGCCGAGCTCGCTGCGCCCATCGATGTCCCCGGCGCGTTAGTGCTGACATCGCACGCGGGCAAAGGGTTTTCACGGTGCTCACGATCGCGCAATTCACGCACACGCTCGGTATCGCGCTTGCGCTGCTCGCTACGGCCTACGCACTGCTTGCGTGCCTTGCCGAAGTCATGACGGCAAAGCGTCCGCGCGGGTCGCGCGCGAGTGCCTACGCGCGGACCGCGAGTGCAAGCGGATTCGGTACGACGGAGCATTGGCCGCCGGTGACGATCCTCAAACCATTGTGCGGGAGTGAGCCGAACTTGTACGAGTGCCTGCGCTCGTTCTGTACGCAGGATCATCCGTGCTTTCAGATCGTTTTCGGTGTGCACGACGGCGACGATGCCGCGCTCGCGAGCGTACGACGGCTGCAGCTGGAAATGCCGACGCAAGACATCGTCGTGGTGATCGAGCCGCGCTTGCACGGCAGCAACCGAAAGGTCAGCAATCTCGCCAACATGCTGCCGGCGGCACGCCACCCGATTCTCGTGTTGTCGGATAGCGATGTAAGCGTGGATGCCGGTTACCTGCGGCGCGTGACGGCACCGCTCGAGGACCCGACGGTCGGGCTGGTGACATCGCTATATCGGGCGCGCGCCGATGACATCGCGTGGTCGCGCCTCCTGGCGCAGTTCATCAATGAATGGTTCATGCCGGCCGTACGGATCGCGCAACTGTTCGGCAGTGCCTCGTTCACGTCCGGCGTGACGATCGCGTTGCGCCGGCAGACGCTCGCGCGCCTCGGCGGCTTCGATACCTTCGCGAATGTACTCGCTGACGACTACTGGCTTGGCGAGCGTACTCGTCGGCTCGGGCTCCGCAACGTCGTGGCGGAAGGCGTCGTCGAGACACTCGTCGCAGAGCCGAGCCTTGGTGCGCTCTGTCGCCATGAGCTGCGCTGGCTGCGCACGATCCGCTCGGTACAACCGCGCGGCTACATTCCACTGAGCATCAGCTTCACGCTCCCCGTCGCGGGCCTCGGAGTGTTACTTGCCGGCGCGAACGCCGCTGCGCTCGGGCTGCTCGCGGTGGCAATCGCGGCCCGACTCCTTTTGCATCATCTCGCGGCGCCGCGTTTCATGCCGTGGCTCGTGCCCGGCGGCGATCTGCTCGCCTTCGCGCTCTGGTGTTGGAGCTTCGCGAGCCGGCGCGTGCGTTGGCGCGAGGCGCTGTTCGCCGTCGCGCGCGATGGATCCATGCAGCGCTCGGCCTGAGCCGGCGCTCGGAGTTTCACCATGAAAGCATTGTTCCTGCATCCGCCTTCATACGCAGGATTCGACGGGGGTGCCGGCGCTCGCTATCAAGCGAAGCGTGAGATTCGCTCGTTCTGGTATCCGACGTGGCTCGCGCAACCCGCGGCGCTCGTGCCCGACAGCCGCCTCCTCGATGCACCGGCGGATGGGCTGAGCCTGACCGACGTGCTGCCGATCGCACGGCGCTTCGATCTCATCATCATGCACACGAGCTCACCCTCCTTCACCGCGGATGTCCGCACGGCCGAAGCGCTCAAGGAGGATCGCCCGGGCGTGCTCATTGGGATGGTTGGCGCGAAGGTAGCGGTCGATCCGCAGCGCTCGCTCGAAGCTTCGGCGGCCATCGATTTCGTGGCGCGAGAAGAGTTCGACTACACGTGCCAGGAGGTCGCGAGCGGCAGGCCGCTCGTGGACATCGCGGGCCTCAGCCATCGCCGGGCCGACGGCACGATCGTGCACAACGCGGCGCGCCCACTCATCACCGACATGGATGCGCTGCCGTGGGTGACACCGATCTACCAGCGCGATCTGCGGATCGAGAATTACTTCATCGGCTATTTGCGGCATCCGTACGTGTCGTTCTACACCGGACGCGGCTGCCGCTCGAAGTGCACGTTCTGCCTGTGGCCGCAGACCGTCGGCGGCCATCGATATCGTGTCCGCAGCCCGCGCAGCGTCGTCGAGGAAGTGCGCTGGGTGCGCGAGCACATGCCGCACGTCGCGGAGATCTTCTTCGATGACGACACCTTCACCGATTTCCGTCCGCGCGTGGAGGAGATCGCGCGCGGCCTGGGCCGGCTCGGTGTGACGTGGTCGTGCAACGCGAAGGCGAACGTGCCGTATTCAACCCTGAAGGTGATGCGGGACAACGGGCTACGGCTGCTCCTCGTGGGTTACGAGTCTGGGAACGATCAGATCCTGCACAACGTGCGCAAAGGCCTCACGACGGACATCGCGCGGCGTTTCACGCGGGATTGTCGCGAGCTCGGCATCACCGTCCATGGCACGTTCATTCTGGGACTCCCCGGCGAGACGGAGCAGACGATCCGTCAGACGATCGAGTTCGCGAAGGAGATCAATCCGCACACCATTCAAGTGTCGCTCGCCGCGCCGTATCCCGGCACGCAGCTTCATGCGCAGGCGCTTGCGAACGGCTGGCTAGCGGAGAGCGCCGACGACCTCGTGGACGAGCACGGCGTGCAGATCGAGCCGATCAGCTACCCGCATCTGCCCGCGCAGCAGATCTTCCAGGGCGTCGCGACGTTCTACAAACGCTTCTACTTCCGCCCGCGCAAGATCGCCGAGTTGACGCTGGAGATGATGACCAGCTGGGACATGACCAAGCGACGTCTGCGCGAAGGCATGGAGTTCTTCCGCTTCCTGAACGCGCGGGTCTGACGAGCAGGCACATGCGCGCGATCGTCCGGATCACGGGCCTGCTCGGCTTGCTCGTGCTGCTCGGGCTGGTGGTTCACGAGGGCGCGCAGACGATTTTCCGGTTGCTCGGCCAGGCGGGTTTCCGACTGCTGCTGATCGTTCCGTTCCACGCCGTGCCGCTGCTCCTCGATGCATTGGGATGGCGCTGCCTGCTCGACCCGGCGCGGCGTCCCGGCATCGGGACGCTGTTCGTCATCGCCGCGATTCGCGAAGCCGTGAACCGTCTGCTGCCCGTCGCCAATATCGGCGGGGAGCTCCTCGGCGTACGCCTGCTCGCCCTGCGTGGAATCGAGACGATACAGGCCGCCGCCAGCGTGATCGTCGAAGTGTTCTTCACGCTCGTGGCGCAATGCCTCTTCGTCAGCGTGGGGGTGTTGTGCTTGATCCACGTCACGGGCCAGCTCCACTTCATCCATGACATGACGCTATGGCTTGCGCTCACGCTGCCATTGCTCGTCTTGATGGCGCTGCTGCTACGACATCCGACCACGTTCGCACTGCTCGGTCAGACGGCGCATCGCCTCGTCGGCCGCTTTGCCAGAAGCTTCGACATGGTCGACTGGTCGTTGTCGCTGAATGCGGCGCTGCGCAGCCAATTCCAGGCGCCGCTGCGCTTGTGCGCCGCCGCGCTCTACCAGTTCGCCTCGACCCTCGTCGGCACGCTCGAGGTCTGGCTGATCCTGCGCTGGGTGGATGAGCCGGTCAGCCTCGCGGCGGCGATCGCGCTCGAAGCGGCGGCGCAAGTCGTGCGCCACATCATCTTCTTCGTGCCGGCGGGGCTCGGTGCCCAAGAGGCCGCGCTGCTGGGCGTGGCGACGCTGCTCGGCATCCCTCCCGAAACGGCGCTCGCGTTATCGCTCGCCAAGCGCATGCGCGAGATCCTCTTCGGGCTCCCTGCCCTCGCGGCCTGGCAATGGATCGAGGCGCGCGCACTGAAGAGCAAGCGCGCGCATGCCGTGGAGCTCTGATCCCTAGCGACATGAGGTTCGACATGAATGTTTCCGTCGTCACCACGAGCCGCCCTCGTCCGCTGCGACCGGGATTGGCCGCGCACCGCCAGCTGCTCGCACGATTCTTCATCGAGAGTCATCTCACGTATGTGCCGAGGCAGATCGTGTGGCCGGCGCTCGACGAGGCCGCGCGCGCCCGGCTCGCAAGCCTGCCGTTCTGGCAAGAAGCCGTGTCCACGGAATCCGTGACGGCGCTGACGGTGTGCGCGGCGGCGGCGCTCGAGCCCGACGCGGACGTGCGCGCCGCGATCGCGCTGCAAGGCCGGGAGGAGCGGCGCCATGCCGAGCTCCTCGCCTGCCTCACGGCTCACTACGGAATTTCGATCTCACCGCCGCAGCCGCACCGCCCGCGCGATCTCGAGCACGATTTTCTTTTCTGCGGCTTCGGGGAATGCTTCGACTCGTTCTTCGCCTTCGGCCTGTTCGCGCTCGCGCGCGAAGGCGGACTGTTCGACCCAAGGCTCGTAGAGATATTCGAGCCGGTGATCCAGGAGGAAGCCCGGCACATCCTGTTCTTCGTGAACTGGGTGCAGTATCGCCGCGCGCACCTGCCGTGGTGGCGGCGGCCGGCCTTTCGGCTGCGTTGCGGCTGGATCATTCTCGAACAACTCGCCAGCCGCGTCGCGACCGCTCGAAGGCTCGCGCGAGGTGCGGCCGCCGAGGGCGAGAACTTCACGTTGAGCGCCCACCATGAGTTGTCGGTGGACATGAGCGTGCGCGGGCTGCTCGACAAGTGCCTGGCGGAAAGCGATCGCCGCCTCGCGCACTACGATGCACGTCTGGCGCGACCGCGCCTGGTGCCGACCGTGGCGCGTATCGTGCGCCGCCTCCTGCCCGCCAGCGCGTGAACGAATCCTCAGCGAGCGCGCTCGCAGTAGCCCGCGTCCTCGAACCACCGCACGGCATCCGCGATCGCGACGCGCGCCGGCCGCGATCGATATCCCAGCTCGCGCTCCGCCTTCGCGGACGAGAAGAACATGTGCTTGCGGGCCATGCGCACGCTGTCGCGTGTGAGCAGCGGCGCCCGCCCGGTAAGAGCGGCAAATGCCTCCGCCACGTACGCAAGCGGCGCGACGACGTTCAGCGGCAATCGCACGTCAGGCGGCCGGCGTCTCGCGCACTCGGCGATCATCCCGAAGATCTCTTGGAGCGTGAGGTTCTCACCACCCAGCACGTAACGCTCGCCGCTGCGCCCGCGCTCGTAGGCGAGCAGATGCCCGGCCGCGACGTCGTCCACGTGCGCGATGTTCAAGCCCGTATCGACATACGCCGGCGTGCGCCCCCGCGCGGCCTGAAGCACCATCCGCCCGGTCGGTGTCGGCTTGACGTCGCGCGGACCGAGCGGCGTGGAAGGATTGACGATGACGATCGGCGCGCCGTCGCGGGCCATCCGCCTGACAGCCTTCTCGGCGAGATACTTCGATCGCTTGTAATGGCCGATCATGTCCGCGGCGTCGGCCGGCGTATCCTCATCGCCGGGCTGGCCGTCGTCGCGCACCCCGAGCGTCGCGACGCTGCTGGTATAGACGACGCGCCTCACCTGCGCTCGCAGCGCTGCTTGCACGATGTTGCGAGTGCCATCGACGTTCGTCCGGTACAGCTCGGCGCTGTCCCGCGCCCACAAGCGGTAGTCCGCCGCGACATGGAACAGCGCGTCGCAACCGCGGCATGCCGCGCCGAGCGAAGCGCTGTCGCGCAGGTCGCCGAGCATCGTCTCGAGCGACAGCCCCCGTACGTTGCGCAAATCGGACGCGGGACGCACGAGCGCACGCACCTCCCATCCGCCCGCGAGCAATTGGCGCACGACCGCGGCGCCGACGAATCCGGTCGCTCCGGTGACGAGCGCCTTCATACGATCCTCTTTGCGCGCGCGGCGCGCCGGCGTTGCCGCAGGAGAATGAGGCTCGGCAGGAATACGAGCGCGCACGACAACGTGAGACCCAGGCCGAGCGCCAGCACCAGCCCGAGGCTCGCCGTGCCCGGGTGCGAGGACCACATGAGGCTGCCGAAGCTCGCCACGGTGATGAGCCCCCCGGATAGCACGGCACGCGCGGCGCCCGATTGAAATATCTTCGTGCCGACGTCCGTCGCGCGCCCACGCTGCACGATGTAGACGCCGTAGTCGATGCCGACACCGAGAATCAGCGGCAATGCGATGACGTTGGCGAAATTGAACGGCATTCCGAGGATCACCATGACCGCCAAGGTCAGGATCAGCGCCGCGACGAGCGGCAGCAACGCGAGCAGCACATCGACGACCTGCCGCAACAGCACGAGCAGCAGCATCGATATCGCGACGAACGAGTACAGGAAGGCCGTGAGGAAAGCCGCGACGATCGCGCGGCCGGATTCGAGGCTGACGACCGCGGGACCGACGGCGCTCGGCACGACCGCACGTACCTGATCGACGAACTGCTGCATGCGTTCCGTGCTGCCCAACGGCTCACGCGGCCAGATCTCGACCCGATGGATCCCGCCGGCGCTGACCCAGCGCTCGCGCAGCGAGCGCGGCAGATCGGTCACCGCTACGGGACTCGCCTGAAGACCATCGCTCAAGGCCACAAGACGGCCCGGCAGCGTGCCAAGCAACGTCTCGCGCAGCGCTTGCAGCAGGGACTCACGGCCGTCCCTGCCTGCCGCATGCAACTGCGCTTGCACGAGCCGCAGCTCGGAGAGGAGTGCGGCGGCGGCCGTCGCGCCGGATCGCGTGACCCGCTCGAGCTGCTGCGTGAGCGCCGCCAGACTCTCGATGTCGTCCTCACGCGCCACGATCGCCGGCGGTGTGCCGTCATCAGCGAACTGCGGGCCCAATACGAGCGCGAGGTCATCGATGATCGCGAGCTTCTCGGGCTGCCGCGGCGGGATGAAGTCGTCGATGCTCATCGACCGCTGCACGAGCGGCAGCGGCTGCAGCGCTTGCACGAGCGACTGAGCGTCGGCGGCGGTCGCCGCCACGGCGGACAATGTCGTCGTCGGAATCCGCGGATCGGACTGCAAGCGGCGAAACGTCGCGACGGCCTCCGAGTCAGGCGCGCGCAGGTTCAGCGGGTCCGGATCGAACCTCACCCGCGGTGCGAGCAGCAGTCCGATGACGATGGCGACGGCGCCGCCGATGAGCACGATGCGGCCATGACCCGCGGGCCAATGAAGGACGCGGGACAGCAGATCCTGTTGCGCCAGCACGAGCCGTACCTTGCCCGCGTTCGGTCGCCACACCGTCAACACCGCCGGCAACAGTGTCAACGAACTGGCGACGCCCGCGACCATACCGAACGCCGCGATCACGCCGAGCTCGGCGATTGCCGTGAACGCCGTGGGCACGAACGCGAGAAAGCCCGCCGACGACGTGGCGACGCAGACGAGCATGTAGCTGCCGACGTGACATGCGGCGAGCGGCATGGCCTCGCGCTGCGGCACGTCGTGGCCGAGCAGTTCGCGATACTCCATGCACAGATAGAGCGCGTAATCGATGCCGAGCCCGACATAGAGCACGCCGAACGCGATCGAGATGAGATTCAGATGCCCGATCGCCAGCGCAGCGAACGCGGCGGTGACCAGCAGACCGAACAGCAGCGTGACGAGCGTCGCGGCGACGAGCGCGAACGAGCGCAACGTCAAATAGAGCAGCACGATCACGACACCGAGCGCGCCGATCATGGCCGCGCCCGCACCCGTGGTGACGCTCATCAACTCCTCATCTTCCATCGCCACCGAGCCGGTGAGGCTCACCCGCACGCCGCGGCTCGGGACGAGCTGCAGGCGTGCGGCGCTCTCCCGCACCAGCGCGAGAGCGCGGTGTGCCGGACGCACGCTCTGGTAATCCATGTCCGGTGCCACCTCGATGAAGCGCAGCTCGGTGCGATCGGCCGCGGCGGCCGGCGCGATCAGCTCGCTCCACGAGAGTCGATAGAACCGTTGCTCGCGCGCGGCCGCAAGCGCCTGGGCGATTTTCGGCAGCGCCTCCGCAACCTGCGGCACATCCGCCGGTCGCTCCATCGCCCGCGCAAGTAAAGTGAACAAGCCGTGCAGGCTGAGGTCGGCGCTCAAGGCGCCAAGGAAGGGTTGTGCGCCGGTGAGCTCATCGGCCAGTGCCTGCAGCTGCGGCGGATCGAGATACAGCCATCCGTTCCGGCGGAAGAACGGCTCGGTCTCGAGCGCGAACACGTCGCCGATGATGTCCTTGCGTGCCGCCAACGCCGCGACCAACTGCTGCTGCGCCTCGTCGGCCAGTTCCGGTGTCGGACTCTCGATCACGACGACGAGGGCGTTGCTGAGCACAGGGAACAACCGATCGAGCTCCTCGACGGCGCGACGCCACGGCAGCTGTGAAGAGATGAGCTGCTGCGAGTTCGTGTCCACCGTCAGATGCGCCTGAACATAGGCGACGCACGCAATGGCGAACGCGGCGACCAGCCATAGAACGAGGTGCGCATGATCCTGACTGGCTTGTACCCATCGACGCGCGGCGTTCTCGCACTGCTGGAGCGCGGTCGTCACATCGCCACCGCCGGATGGAGATGATCCCTGCCTGCGAGCGCCGCCGTCCTCAGTGCGCGCCGCGCGATGCGGTACCT
>JAEYXD010000198.1 GCA_023428645.1 Pseudomonadota bacterium | reverse complement strand
ACGCGTGCACGCCGATGCCACGGCCACTTGCGCGATCAGCTCGTTGCCGGTCGTGCGATCGAGATCGAAGATGATCTCGTCATGAATCCCGTCGCGAACCGGCTCGGGACTCTGGCCGCTCGAGCGGACATAAGAAACCTTCAGACCTCCGAAGCTCAGATCGACGTGCGAAACCAACTGCGCCTCGGCGGCGACAAGCTTTTCGACGGCGGGCGATACATCGCCAAGACTCAGGCCCGAGGCGATCGGCACCTCCCCTTCAAGGGTCAGGTGTTCCTCGGTGATCTGTTCCGGCCAGCGTGCGGCCAGCGCGCGAAAATAATCCAGCACCAGTCCATCCGAGGGTGCCGCAATCAGCAACTCCGTGCGCCCGCGCTCGGGACAGTCTGAAACGAACATGCAGTTCCCCAAGAAAGCTCCAGTGCGTACGCCTCGGACAAGGTACGGGTTCCCTGCTCTTGCCGAAGCAAACGTTCTTTTAAATCTGTACGGACACTTTGCGGGGCGATATGGTCCCGTCACCGTCAGATCCAGCATTGCGATCCAGACCGATCCCCGGAAACCATACATTCTGTTCGTCGAAGACGACGAACGGCTCCGCATCATTTAGCCGACGCATTGCGCACCGAGTTCGTAGTTGAGCCCGCTGCCGACGGCGAAGCGGCCCTGCGCGCGGTAGTCAGACGCCGGCCCGAGCTGATCGTTACGGATCTGATGATGCCCGGGCTCGATGATGTGGAGTTGGTTCGCACTCTGCGCGATACGCCGAGCACTTCGACGATTCCCATCCTCATGGTGTCGGGTCGTGCGACCGAGGCTCTGCGGCTGGAAGGATTCAAACACGGCGCGGATTCCTATCTGCCCAAGCCCTACACGGAACGTGAGCTGCACATCCGCATCCGCTCGATGCTCGGCACGACGCCCATGCGTTCGGAAATCGCGGGGCACGAGGCACTCGTGCCCCGCGAGCAGCGCGCCAACGCCGAGCGCGCGGATCTGTTGGAAAGCATCACGAGCCCGTTCTTTGCGCTCGATCGCAACTGGCGTTTCACGTAGCTGGACGGTCGCGCGCTTCAGTATCTCGGCCGCACCCGCGATGAGCTGCTCGGGCAATCCATCTGGGAGACGGTCCCGACCTGCCGGAAGTGCGCGCGCAATTCGCGGCGGCGCTCCGCGATTGCACTTCGGTATCGCTCGACATCTTTCCGCAGTTCAGGCGGCTTGGCTCGATGTTCACGCGTATCCGACCTCGCAGCGAGGAGCGCTTCCGTGCCTTCGTCTCACACAGCTCTGAAGCCATCTGGCTGTACGAGCTCGATGAGCCGCTCGATCTGTCGCCCCGGATCTTGGAGAGTTATTAGATAGGCGTCAGAAGGAGATAGGCCTCAGAAGGTCGGTCGTCACGAGACGGTTCAGCTAATGTGTAGCTTTCAGGCCCGGCAGCATTGCAATCGCGATGAATCGAGTACCTAGAATCAGGTAGTTAGACGCATCGCGATGCACCGGAGTAGGATTCCACGCACCCCGATGGAGGCACGCGCGAAAGAAGTGATACCCGGGGGAGAAACCTTCGACGTGTGTCACACATTGCCGCAATGGATGGCTATACATTTCTGTGTATACTCCGATTGACCTGCTGCCGGGCGCTAAGCACGACTTGGCTAAGCTTTCCCAAGACGATCCGGACGCCTTCGCCGGAATAGTCGTGTTCCTTCAGGAAGCACGAGCTGATGGCAGGCTGATCGACAAGTTCACGACGCACGGCAATGTTGAGATTGGCCCTTTTAGCGCCAACGTGAAAGGGTGGAGCGCGGCACGTTCACGCGCGAACAACCTGTTTCGCTTTCGAGTGCTGAACACGCCGGCGACGAAGTATCGAGTGGTCTACGGCTACGACTGGCGAACGCGTCGTTTTGGCATCTTGGCAGTGTTGGACAAGGACTCCTTTGACTATGACATCAACTCGTACATCGGCCGCAGGATTGTTGCTGACTGGCGGCATGCGACCGGCAACGAAGACACCTGAATCGTCTGGCGCCACGGTCATTTATCAGGAGTTCGGCGTTCCTGTTCACCAGCCGCTTCATGGTGCCGAGGACATCGAGGACTTCGTCCGCGGGTTAGAAGCGGATTCAGAGATGTCCGGCCGGTTAGCGTCAGCGAGACAGGCACTGCTGGCTGCTCTTGGAGAGTCGTCTGCTTACATGCGCGAGTTGCGCTTGAGAGCAGGTCTATCGCAGGCAGCTCTCGCAGGGAAGGCGGGAGCGACACAAAGTTATATTGCGCGCGTTGAAGCCGGCACTGTCGATCCCGGCACTGACATGATCGCGCGCCTCGCAGCAGCGCTCGGCGTGCCTTCTGACGTTGTGTTTGTCGCCGTTCGAAGGCAGCGCGAAGGTTCGCAATGATCAATCGATCACTTACTGTCTTGTTCTGTGATGACGTCCGGCAAGAAGTGCAGAACAAGTTTTCACTGATCGGCTGCTATGGTCCACTCATGTGGATTTCTCAGTTCCCCTCGGTACTGCCGAAGCTATGCATGCTTGCGCAGTTCTGCACGCCCCTTTCTCAACCTGTCAGGCGCGTTGCAATTCGAATCAAGAAGGATGGCGAGGTCATAGCTGAACAGATTGCAGAGCAGGTCGGTCCATCGGCTGAGACGCCCGCCTGGGCGACACGTCAGCTAGTCAACGCGTTGTTCGTACTATCGCCGTTCCCGATTGAGGCACCTTGCGCGCTACTCGTTGAAGCAGAGACTGATGATGAGGAGATCGTCAGCGGAGGTGTCTTCAGAATCGATCCTTTCCCGTCATCAGATGAGGTAAAGGCTCCGCACTAGCGGCGCTCGCTGCTGTTGATCGAAGCAGGGAACGCCTAACCAACGTGAGGGCGTCGAGCTGCCTGAGCGAAAGAGGCAGGCATTCGCACCGACGCACTGCCGGCATAACTTGTGCGGACCTCAAGACGTACCTGGGCCAGCGATGGGAATCCCGATGCGTTGCTATTCGCGACTCGCAACGGCGCCCGCTCAATCCTTCAATGCGCGCAGAGATATCTGGCTGAAAATCGGACGCGCCAGAGACGAGGCGACGAACGAGGCTAAGAAAACCAATAAGAAGCCAACGTAAGTGGCTGAATGAATGGTGCCGCTTATCTGACTCGAACAGATGACCTACCGCTTACAAGGCGGTTGCTCTACCAACTGAGCTAAAGCGGCACTCGAAGATCGATCGACGATCGCCGGGGGACCATCGACGGGCCGGGATTGTACCGGCAGCGCGCGGCCGATTCATCCCGGAAATGGCGCAGGGCGTCCCTGCGCGTTCAGCCGGTGCCTCCCGACGGGCACGGCCGCAGTTCCAGCCGCGTGATCTTGCGCGGATCGGTCTGGAAGATGGTCGTATCGATCGGCCGGCCGGGCTCGGGCAGATCGGCATCGATCCAATAGACGGAGCCCGAG
>JAEYXD010000196.1 GCA_023428645.1 Pseudomonadota bacterium | reverse complement strand
CCACGTACGGCACGTAGATCTCGTGCTGCTTGCCGCCGGTCTCGATGACACGCACGCGCGCCGATTCGGTGCGCGGCTGGCCACGCGGCGCTTCCTGGGCGGGGTCGTGAGCGATCGTCACGTGTTGCATGAGTGCCTTGGCGCGCGCGTCGTTTGCCATGCGCTCGCGCGACTGAGCGGACACGAAGTCGAGCTTGCCGTCGAGCAGAATGATCGCGGTGAGATAGCGCAGGTTGAGCGCGGGCATCGCGGCGTCGCGGAATGCCTGCCAGCGACCGGGCATTTCGATGCGCACCGATTGCACCTTGGCGCGATCGATCCGCGGCAGCATCTCGAGCAGGCCGTGCACCGCAGGTTGTGTCGGGCCGCCGACAGGATAACGCTTGAAGGCCGTTTCCGGCAGCTCCGAGCGCTCGCCGAGCTTCTCGATGAGATAGGCCGGGTTGGCGTCGCCGCTCGCGAATGCGCCGGCGCGCAGCCAGCCTTCCGGATGGTCGAAGCTGTCGCGCACGCCGCGGAAGCCCGCTTCCACCAGCAGCGCCGCATGCAGCCCGTTGCGTGCGCCCATGCCGGCGAAGACGAACGCCTTCTCGATGTGCTCGACATCGAGCAGCCATTGCCACGACCCGGAAGCCTGTTGTGCGCAGAACGTGAGCAGGTCGCCCATGCGCTCCGCTGGCAGCGCGAGCATCACGGCCGCGGCAGCGGCCGTGCCGAACACCGGCCCGACGCCATGATTCGCAATGCCGGCGTTACGCAGGTTACTGACGCCGACCGCCTTCGGAATGCGGCCGGCGAGCTCGTAACCGACGACGATGGCGCGTACGAGCGCATCGCCGCTGCCGCCGCGGGTTTCGGCGAGCGAGAGCGCGGCGCTCACGATCGCGGGTCCCGGCTGCACGAACGCCGAGGGAATGAAATCGTTGATCTCCGCGGCGTGCGCCGTCATGGCGCTCGCGAAGACGGCGTCGACCAGCGCGGCCTTGTCGCGCGTGCCGAGAATCGTCGCCGCGTTGCGTCCCGCCGAACCGCTCTGAGCGAGCGAGAATTTGCGCGCGACGACGGCAGGCTCCAGATCGCGGCAGGCGACGATGGACGCGAGCGTGTCGAGAATGTGTTGCCGTGCCAACTCGCGGTGCTCGTCGGGAATCGCGGCCGTGCGGCTCCCCGCGATGTAAGCGGCGAGCGCGGCGGTCACGCGAGTCGCGCCCTGTTCCGGCAGGGCGGGCGCGGGTGCCGCGGCGACGGTGAGCTCGCTCGTCAATACGGCGGGTGCGGTGGCGAGCAGTGCGAGAGCGTGACGTCGATCCATTATGGATGCGCTCATGTGATTGCGCCGGGGCGCGTGGTGGATGAAATTGCGCGAAGACGTTACGTCGAACCATCCTTGGACACAACAACAGATCGCAGCCGAAGAGCGCATGACTGCAGAGGGGAATGACCATGCTCGTGAATCGTCGTAGTTTCATCGCCAGCGGACTGATGCTGCCGGTCGGCGTGCTGCAGAGCCGCTGGACCCGCGCGGAATCGAGTCGTGAGCCGATCGTCGAAGTCGCGCAAGGTCGCGTGCGCGGACGAGTCGCGGAAAATGGTGTGCACGTGTTCAAAGGGATGCGCTACGCAGCGCCGGCCGCGGGCGCGTTGCGTTTCATGCCGCCGGCAGAGCCGCCACGATGGGCCGGCGTGCAAGATGCGTTCGACTACGGCCATCAATCACCGCAAGCGCGCACCTTCCTCGCAGCGGCGCAGCCGATGTCCGATGACTGTCTGCGCATCAACGTGTGGACGCCGGGCCTCGATGGCGCGAAGCGCCCTGTGATGTTGTGGTTTCACGGCGGCGGCTTCGAGGCAGGCTCGGGCTCGAGCGCGCTGTACGACGGTACTCGCATGGCCCGGCGCGGCGATGTGGTCGTCGCGACGATCAATCATCGCTTGAACGTATTCGGCCACTGCCATCTCGGTGAGGTGCTCGGCGAATCATTCGCGCAGTCGGGCAACGTCGGTTATCTCGATCTGATCGCCTCGATGCAGTGGGTCAAGGAGAACATCGAGCGCTTCGGCGGCGATCCGAACAACGTGATGATCTACGGTCAGTCGGGCGGCGGCCGCAAGGTCAGCCTGTGCTACGCGGGCAAGGATGCGCAGGGCCTGTTTCACAAAGGCGTGGTGCAAAGCGGCTCGCACCTCAAAGTGCAGACGGTGGAGCGCGCGAACGCGCTGACGGAAGCCTTGTTGAAGGAGCTCGGCATCGCGAAGGGCGACGCGCGCAAACTGCAGACGCTCGATGTCGAAACGCTGTCGGCGGCACAGCGCAAAGTGATTGCCGCCGCCGGTGCGCGCTTCTCGCCGGTGCTCGATGGCAAGACGTTCACGGCGCATCCGTTCCTGCCGGATGCGCCGACGATCTCCAATCACCTGCCGATGATGCTCGGCACGACGCGCACCGAGCTCACCAGTCAGATGGGTCGTGTCCCGGGCATCTTCGAGCTCAGCGAAGCGCAGGCGAAAGAACGCTTGCAGGATTTCGTTCCGGCCGCGGACGTCGAGGAAGCCTATCGCACGTTCAAGGCGTCGCGCCCGCAAGCGAGCCCCTCGGAAGTCTTTTTCACGATCGCCTCCGCGCGTGGCTACGTTCGCGATCAGACGATCATGGCGGAGCAGCGCGTGAAGAGCGGCGGCACCGGCCGGACCTATGTGTATCGATTGATGTGGCGCGCGCCGGTGGAGGGTGGCCGTCGCGTCACGCAGCATTCACTCGATCTGCCGTTCATGTTCGACAACGTCGCGGCCGCGCCGCAGATGACCGGTCCGGACACAGAGCACACGCGCGCGATGGTCGAGAACATGGCGAACAGCTGGATCGCCTTTGCCCGCACCGGCGATCCGAACAACGCGAGCGTGCCGCGCTGGGCACCGTACGACCTTACGCGTCGTAACACGATGTTGTTCGACACGCCGAGCACGGCCGTGGACGATCCGCACCGCGACGAGCGCCTGTTCATGGCGCGTTATCCGAGTCAGCAAGACGGCGGCAATGCGCTGCATCGTCGCGCTTTGGAAGATTGAGCATTCGACGGCACTTCGAGGTCACCATGCAACGCAGGCAGTTTCTCGTGGGCGCCAGCGCCTTCGCGGCGGTCCAACTCACCTCGCTCGCGCGGGGCGCGGAAGTGGATCTGTTCCCGATCGTCGAGACCGAGCACGGCAAGGTGCGCGGCGTCATGTCCGGCGGCATCGCCGTCTTCAAGGGACTGCGCTACGGCGCGGATACGAGCGGCCGCAATCGCTTCCTCCCGCCGCAGCCCGTGCCGAAATGGGCGGGTGTTCGCGATGCGCTCGACTACGGCAACATCGCGCCGCAGATTCCCGCCGATCGACGCCGCGCCTACGCCGATCTCATCCTCAACGATCTGCAGCCCGGCGGCATGGGCGAAGACTGTCTCGTGTTGAATCTGTGGACGCCGCAGCCGCGGGCGAACGGCAATCGTCCCGTCATCGTGCGCTTTCATGGCGGCGGCTTTTACGGCGGATCGAGCAATTCGCCGGGCGGCGACGGCGAAATGCTCGCGAGGTTCGGCGATTGCGTCGTCGTCACGGTCAATCATCGCTTGAGCGCGCTGGGTTACTTGTATCTCGGCGAGGGCAGCGACTTCGCCGATTCCGGCTCGGTCGGCATGCAGGATCTCGTCGCGGCGTTGCAGTGGGTGCGCAACAACATTGCTGCCTTCGGCGGCGATCCCAAGCGCGTGCTCATCTTCGGCCAATCCGGCGGTGGCGCGAAGGTCAGCCACCTGCTCGCGATGCCTGGGGCGCAAGGGCTCTATCGCAGCGCCGGCGTCATGAGCGGATCGCGGCTCGTCGCCATGACGCGCGAGGCGGCGGCCGAGCCCGCGGACAAGTTGCTCGACAAGCTCGGTCTCACGCGCAAGGACATTCGCAAGCTGCAGGCGCTGCCGTATTCGACGCTGCTCGCGGCGCAGGCCGAAGTCGAGGCGAATGAGCGTTCGCGCGGCGAGGCCCCGCGCTCGTTCGCGCCGGTGTTGGGCGCGGCGATTCCGAGCCATCCGTTCGATCCGGCGGCGCCGGCGATGTCGGCGCAGGTGCCGTTGGTCGTCAGCACCGTGCTCGACGAACGGAGCTATCGCGAGTCGAAATTCGACATGACGTGGGATGACGTGAAGAAGGTGCTGCAGCGTCTGGCGGGCCGCGATGCGGACGCAGTGCTGGCGATGTATCGCAACGAAGATCCGCAGGCATCGCCGTTCATCATCAACGCGCGCGTGATCACGGACACGAGCTTCCGTCGCAGTGCGTATGCGATGGCGGATCGCAAGGCGGCGCAGGCCGCGGCTGGCGGCGCTCCGGTGTGGTCCTATCTCTGGACCGTGCCCAGTCCCGCGTTCGGCGGCCGCTATGGCGCGACGCACGGCATCGACGTGTCGCCTTCGATGCACGACATTCGCTTTCCACTGATGGGACCGAGCGCCGACAGTCTGCGGCTCGCGGATCAGCTGGCTTCGGTGTGGGTGTCGATGGCCGCGAACGGCGATCCGAACAATCCGCGGCTGCCGCGCTGGCCCGCCTACGACACGACGCACCGGACCGCGATGGTGTTCGGCGATCCAACGAATCCGGTGAACGATCCGCGCCGCCCGTTCCGCGAGTATTGGGCGAATCGCAGCGGCGAGGCGGGAGCGCGCGACGCGGAGTGAGCTTGGGCCGGCTCAGCTCCTGCCGAGACGCTTCCACACCGCGTACTGATCGAGCACGGACCGGCCCCAGTCGCCGTACCAGTTGTAGCCGCTGCGCCGTTCCTTCTCGAGCTCCGCGAGCTCGAAGCGAACGGCGCCGTCGCGTCCGACGAAGATCGGACGGTTCGTGCCGATCTGATAGAAGCGCGCCCACAGAGGCGGCGCGTCGGGATCGGCGCGGACAGCGCGATCGTCCACCGTCCGCTCGATGCGGATGCCGGAAATCTTCACCGCGTCGTACCAGGCGACACCCGCTTCGATCGCGCGAATGACGGCGTGAGGCGGCTGCGCGATGCTCATCAGCAAGATCAGAACGCCGGCGCTTTCGCCCGCGCCGATCGCCGCCGGCTCCAGCGCGCGCGCCGACCGCGGCTCGTACGACACTTCATCGTGCTGCTGCGCCCACACGGTCCGCTTGCCGTCCACGACGATCTGGCTCTTCAGGATGAAATCGATGCCGCTGTCGAAGGCCTTTTGAGCCGCGGCGCGGCGCTCGTTTCCCATCGCTTCGAAGTCGGGTTCGGTCGTGACGTCGCGCAGCAGGCGCATGAGATCGATCATCTCGTCATCGCTGAACGTCGTATGTCGATCGTGGGCATCGCGTCGGTGCGGATACGAGTGCGGCCAGCCGCCGCTCGGATACTGCGCCTTCAGGATGAAGTCGATGCCTTCGTTCGCCGCGCGCAGGAATTCCGCGTCCTGCGTGACACGATGCGCGCGCGCCAGAAAGCGGATTTCGTTGACGGTCGCTTTGATGAGCGCGACGCGCCGGCCCCACGGTCCCGCGGCGTTCGCATCGTCCTTCCAGGGTTCATTGATCGTTTGCATGAGAGGCCAGCCGCCGCTCTCGTCCTGCGACGAGCGTATGTTCGTTGCCATGCGCTTGGCTTCGGTCGACGCGTGGCTTGCGTCGGACCGCGGATGCATCTGCGGCCGCCAATCGCGCGGGTCATTGCGCAGCCGTTCGTCGGTCGCGCGATGGGAGAGCACTGCGAGCGATGCGGATGACTTGCGTCTCCTGTATCGGTGACATCGCGCGCTCTACGTGCGCTTCGGATTCGAAGCCCACATTTCTTTCCCCACTGCTGACCGATGCACACGTTTCTAATCGGTTGTTGATCGAGCGTGCGGACATCGACGCTTCGAACGTGCGCCGCACGTGCGGTGCAAGCAACGATTCCCCTTGCGACCGATCATGCGATTCAAGCCGTGAGAGCGTCAATTGATTCGGACTGCGCTGACTTTTTTTTTCGCAGCGGCAGTCGTTCTACGAACGGTTGTGAAGACAAACGAATGCAGCGTGTAAGGGAATCTCGCGCCGTGCTCCGCGCCCTCTTTCGTTCTGACCTGTATGCAATTGCCTTGGTGTATGTGTCCAGGGCTGGCGCGCACCGCTGTGTTCTTTTCTTCGCTCGGCGGGCGCGTCACGCGCCGAATGTCATCGCGGCGATGCCGGCCAGCGCCGCGGCCATGATGACTGCAGGAATCGCCAGCTTGCTCTTCCAGACAAACAAGAGCGCGAGCGCGCCGCCGAAGACGAGCGCCGTCAACATCCCGCGGACGGCGGCCGCGAGGAGCGACACCGCAGTGCCCGCGATGAGCCCGACGACCGCGGCGGTAACGCCGTCGAGAAACATGCGAATGCGCGGCGCGTGAATGATGCGTTCCAGCGGCTCGTGCGCGAGCAGCGTGATGGCGAACGCGGGCAGAAAGGTCGCGAACGTCATGACGAGCGCGCCCCAAGGCCCCGCGCCGACATAGCCGACGAAGGTTGCGAAAATGATCAGCGGAGCGGGCAGGAGCCCGCCGAGCGCGATGCCGTCCATGAACTGCGCGTTCGACATCCATGCGCCGACCGTCACGGCATCACGTTGCAACAGCGGGATCGCGGTGTATGCACCACCGAACGTAAGGCAGCCGGTCTTGAGCCCGGCCCAGAACAACGTCGCGAGCGAAGCAGCGCCAATCGCGAGCTCCCGCGTTCCTTGCGGTTCGAGCGAGGTGCCGCCCGGCCGCGCCGCGAACCACACCGTCGCTGCGATCGACGCGACGAACAGCAGTGCGCCCGCGACGACCGGCGCGCGTCGCGCGAGCGAGTAGGCCGCGCCGCCGCCGGCGAGCAGCAAGCCGAAGTGGACTCCCGCCAGCTGACCGAGCGTCGCGAACACCGCGATCACCCAGAGCCAGGCATCCAACAGCACGTGGCTGCCGATTCGATGCACCGCGCGCGCGATCAATGCGACGACGGCGGCCTGAATGGCGGCGAACAACACCGCGAGCTCGCCGTGCACGTCGAAACCGAGGCTCACGTACAGCCACGAGAGCGCGAACATCAAGACGAAGCCCGGCAGCATGAAGCCCAGGCCGGCGAGGATGCCGCCGATGCGGCCGCGCGCGAGCATGCCGAAGTACACGCACATCTCGTGCGCCTCCGGTCCAGGGAGAACCTGGTACAGCGCGAGCACCCGATTGAAGTGCGCGCTCGTCACCCACCGCTCTTCGTCGACCAGCGATTGGTGCAGCATCGCGATCTGAGCCACCGGCCCGCCCCACGCGAGCGCGCCGAAACGAAGGAAGCGCAGGAACAGCCGTGACAACGACTCGTGCGGAATCGAACGGCGGTCGATGTCGCTGCCGGTGCGCTGACGTTCGAGCTCTTCCATGAGCTCACTGTACGTCGCTGGCCAGGGTCAGCGTCAACGCATGCGATTTCAGGACGCGAAGCTGCTCGGCACCAATCCAAAGTCGAACTCGAACAGCACCAGCAGTCCGAAGATCGCGAACATCGCGGCCGCGACGAAACGCATCTTGGAGATCGGAAACCGCTGCGCGAGCTGTTCGCCGACGAGCACGGCGGGCACGTTCGCGATCATCATGCCGAGCGTCGTTCCGAGCGTCACGGTTACGAGGTTCGAGTACTGCGCGCCCAGTGCGATCGTCGCAAATTGCGTCTTGTCGCCCATTTCGGCGATGAAGAACATCACGAGCGCGGTCAGGAAGGCGCCATAGGGACGGGCTTTGTCCTGCTGCTCATCGAGCTTGTCGGGAATCAGCGCCCAGGCCGCGAAGGCGAGGAATGCGGCGCCGAGGATATAGCGCATGATTTCCGCATCGATGCGCATCGCCGCCCAGTCGCCGACAAACGCGGCACAGAAATGATTCGCGACCGTCGCGAGGAAGATGCCGGCGATGAGCGGCCAGTGCCGGCCGGCGAAGCGGGCAGCGAGCATGAACGACAACAACTGAGTTTTGTCGCCGATCTCCGCAAGCGTGACCATGCCGAGAGAAGCAAGAAATGCGTCCAAGGAATTTCCGATGCGGGCCGGCGAGCGCTTGATCCAATGACCCCCATGCCCCTCGCCAGCCCGGCTGATGGACACGGAAGTCAAAGGTCTCGCCTGGCAATGTGCCGCCGACGCCATGGTCTTGAGGACCAAGTATGTTGACGTCGGCTACCTTCGTTGCGAAGGTGGCTACTCCCCAATGACGGGGCGCGACTATACGGACGATCGCGCGAACGTACAATCCGGGCGAATCAGGAAACCTCCTGCAATGTAAGTGCTCACTCAGCGCCACGGAAAGGGGCTGCTGAAAGCGGAGTGTCGGTGAGGACTTCGCGCGCCCGATGACGCGCGAAGTCGCAGGGCGAGGCAATCGGTCATCTCGTGTAGTCGGAGGATGAGGATGAGTGGTCACCCTTCTTGCTGGGCTGCTGCTGCATGGCCATTGCCTCATATTCGGTTTCGCTCACGTAGCCGTCCGAATTCTGGTCCACCGCCGCGAATTCCGATATCAGCACGGGATCGCTCTGAGCCTCGGCCTTGCTCAACTTGCCATCGTGATCCTTGTCCATCTTGTTGAACTTGGCTTGGGCTTGCTTGCTCGAGTCGTCGGCCACGGCCATCGTCGACAGAAATGTGACAGCCACGACCCCTATCAATACCTTCAATGTCTTCATAGCTCACCTACGTCTTAAGAACTCACGCACGTTCTCCTCGTTGTCCAGCGGGAACGCGACGGCCAAGTACGGGTTCCGGCGTTTTCTGCAGCGAATGCTCGAACGAGTGGATGCAGCGATGTTGCGCTGCGCGGATGCCGCGCAGCGGTGAGCCGACTTCGGGGATGCATTGCGGCGCACAGGTGCTGCTCGCCGTGCGCGTTGACGTGTTAGCCGCGGTTCGCCATCTCTGCAACGAGTTGCCACCCAGCATCCCAAGCGCCGAGCCCGCTCGCCGCATTGATGTGGCCGGCACGATGCAGCTCGATCCGCCGCGCATGGAAGTCGCGCGCCAGCGCCGTCGTCAGCGTGGGATTGCCGTAGGGATCATCATCGCTGTCGATCAGCAGCGCGCGGCGCCCTCGAAGCGTGCGCGGAAGCGGCGTGAACCCGCG
>JAEYXD010000071.1 GCA_023428645.1 Pseudomonadota bacterium | reverse complement strand
GAAATCCGCGATCGTCGTGAAGTGCGGCTGCGTGTCGGCCGACAACGCCATGAACACGACGTTCTCGCGGCACAGCGCTTCGATCTTGCGGCTGTGGATGATCCCTTTGCTGTACGCGAACAGCACGATCTTCAAAAGAATCGCCGGATCGTAGGCGGGTGCGCCGGTGTCGTCGTTCTTGTAGCGCGATTCGAACACTGACAGATCGACCTTCTCGTCGATCAGATATGACAGCGTGTATTCGAAAGTGCCGGGAAGGATCTGCTGCTCGTAACTCACCGGCAGCATCTTTGTTTGACGATAGTCGTAGTGCTTGTAGCGCGCCATCGACTCGCTCCCCTACATCAGCCGCCATCACAGCTGCATGTGCGCGATCACATCCTATAAATCGGGTGCAAGCAAGACTTTTTCTACAGCCTCAACGTTCCGCGTGAGCCGCGAGCAAAAGCGCGTCGCTTTTGCGAGTCGGGCGCGCAACGCGCGCGTACTCCACGCGGTTGTTAGCCCTTTGCGACCGCATGAGTTGACTCCGGGCAGGCGATTTCCGCCGCATGGTAGTACGCCTTGAGAATCGGAACAGTGGGGCGCAGGTGTGCGACCAGCTCCGCTTCGCTCGAAATCGGGCCTTTGAAGTAGAAGCTGTAGACACCCCAACGTCCTTCGCTCGGCTCGCAAACTACTGACGGCTCCCCCTCACCGATTTGCCACACGATCCCGGCGCGTGAGCCGTTCGGAGCAACCACAAACGCATCGCCCCATTCCGCCGGCTCTGCGCCGTTTGGCTCCGTGATCGTTCCGAATACGAACCCCTCGTGTTCCGAGTTCTCCAGCAATGCGAATCCGTGATACACGGGTGCATTCTGTGGTTTCGCAATAAAGGCCGGCAGTTTCGGATCAGCCGATGGGGCCGCATCGTCGGTGCGAAGGCGTTGACCTTTCCGTGTGATGCGAGTCATCTGTTCTCTCGGCTAACTCTCCGCGTGAGCCGCGAGCAAGGGCGCCTAGCCCTTGCGAGTCGAGCGCACACCGTGCGCGTGCTCCACGCGGTTGTTAGGGCGCTGCTCACTCACGGCCGCGCATGTTTGTAACCTTAACGATCTCAGTAACCACCAGGACGTGCTCGCACCGTCCGAGCCCGCCGTAGCTACCCCTGGCGCTTAGCTTTCCGCGGACGACCACGTGGGATGTGCCCCACTGCCCCGTAGCGTCCTTGGCAGGAAGCATGGCTTTGGACATTGACCTCGCGTCTATGCACCACTCCTCGTCTTTTCCATCCGGAGTGAGGTAGGAGTTCTCGAAGTTATAGAAGTACTCACCCTCATAGATTGCATCCTCGGATGGAGGAGCTGAGTAGGCCGCCGCATAACACAAGCCAAGAGCAACAATGGCGATGAGAACACTCTTCATTGGCTGCGCCCTCACTCATATATAGACCGCCTAAGTGCGGTCTTCCGCCGCCGCTGGGTCGGCCAGGATACAGCGCTTTCACAAATCCACTCCGAGAGTTACGCCGCTTTCCTTCCCCATCCACGCCGGAGTTAGGCCGCACGCCCTCTCGCACGCCGCGAAGATAGTGGCGCGCTCGATGTATCGTCAACGTAAGCGTCAGGAGGCGGGGTGATTATGTAGAGACGCCGAAACCGGCCACGCTGCAGGGCAGACGCGACCATCGAGAAAGTGGGAGCTGAGGGAATCGAGCCACCCTGGCTGGACGGAGGTTCAACGCTCCAAAGCGCCGCACCTGCCGGTGGTCTTCAAGCGGAATGAAGTCCCAAGAACCTGAACCGCCCACGCGCCCTCAAAGCCCATGGCACGCACACGTCGCGCCGGCCACAACGAGTGCGAACAGCGCCGCCGCCCGCGCAATCCACCAGCCCCGGACCTGATTCATCACGTGCCGTGGCAAATGAGGCTCAGCGGGCAGCACCTGCGGCCTGATCTCCGCCCCCGCCGCACGCCAGACTCTCTCCACGCGCGTATATGCCTCCGCATGACGCGGGCTTTCCTTCAGCCACGTCGCCAAGCGTTCTTCATCCGGATGCGCCAATAAGCGGAGAGCGCTCTCAGCTCGCCGCCTCCGTTCCTCCTGCCGCCGTCTGTGCTGCCACCTGTCCACTCAGATGCCGCAGCCACTCGCCCGCTTGCTTGCGGGTCTCATCGAAGCCGACAGCCTTCTGCAGCGCGGCGATCGCCGCGGGCGTGTTCTTCAAGCCGTGCTCCGCGACTGCGAGCCGCATCCATGCCTCGCCGCTGCGTTTGAGTCCGCCCTTCGCGATCGCCTTCTCGAGCATCTCCTTCGATTCCTTCCAGCGCTCGTCGTCGCCATACATCGCGCCGAGCTTGAAGTAGTACTCGCCCTTGTCCGACATGCCCGCGAGCTTCTTCAGGACCGTTTCGGCACGCGTCGCTTCGCGTGCGTTGATCCACGCGTCGGCGAGCGATTCGTAGCTGGCTTCGTCGTTCGGCACGCGGCCCTTGTCGATCGCGCTTTCCATCAGTAGCCCCGCTTTGAACGGCAGCTCCATCACCATGTAGACGCTGTACAGATTCTTCACTTCGTCGGGCTTGTCGATGAATCCCTGCCGCTCCGCCAATGCGAGCGCGGCGACGGATTCCGCATCCTTCTTCATCTCAAAGAACATGCTCGACAGCTGTTTCCAGTAGTCCGGCTTCGCCGGCATGAGACCGATGAGCTGCACCAGCGCATCGGCGCAACCCTTGTAGTTCTTCTGCTCGAAGCTGATCGCCAGCTTCATCTGCAGCCATAGCTCCTTCGGCTCCTTCGCTTTCGACAAGGCGAGATCGATCTGCGGTAGCGCTTCGTCGTAGCGCTTGCGCTCCGTCAACGCATTCGCGAGGAAGATGTGCGCCTCCGCGGGCACGTTGCCGCATGCCGTCGCGATATGCTCCTTCAGGGCCTTGATGCCGTCGTCGAATTGTCCGATGACGATATAGAGCTGGCCGAGGTTGTATTGCAGCTGCTCACGCTGCGAACGGGGCAGCGCGTTGTACGACAGCGCCTTGGCGAACGCTTGCGTCGCGCCCTTGTGGTCTTCCTTGGAGCTGTGCGCGAAGCCGAGGTTGAAGTTGACGACGGCCTTCTCGTAGTCGCTGCCCTTGTCCGCGATCTTCTGCAGCTTCTGAATCGCCTCGTCGTACTTCTTGTTCGCAAGCAGCTCCATGGCGCTCTGCACGTCTTGATACACCGCCTCACTCATGTCGCCGGCGACGGCCTTCTCGGGGCCGCAATTTGTCGCGGCCGGAGGCGCGGCTGCCGGCGCGGCCGCATGCGCCGCGAAGGCACACGTTGCCGCAATGGGGATCAGGATCGCTCGAACTGCCTGTGCCACGGTGTTCATGAGTGTTTTACCTCGGCCGCGAAGTGAGTGGGCTGAGGTGAAGAAGAACCCCCTCCCCTAACCCTCCCCCGCTCCGCGGGGGCTGCTCCTGCGCTCCTGCGCTCGCAGCATTCAGGCTCCTGCCCGTCAGAGAGGGAGTTGGTTGAGGCCGTTTTGCTATTGAGATTGAACTCGATCTTCTGCGAGCCCTTTTGCTCGACGGGCTTGCCATCCTTGATCTTCGGCTTGAACTTCCACCGCATGACGGCTTGTACGGCCGCCGCCTCGAACATGCCGCGCGGCTTCGCGTCGAGCACCTTCGCGCCACGCACCGAGCCATCGGCGTTCACCGTGACTTCGAGCTGCACCCATCCCGTGATGCCGCTGCGCGCGGCGTCGCGCGGGTATTGCGGGGGAATGCGCTGCAGAGGCAGCAGGTCACCATCGAACATCGCGGCACCCGTCGACATCGAGCCGCCGATGGGGCCGCCGCTCACGGACGCCGAGAGATTGAGTGTCGGGATCTCCATGGCCGTCATGTTCTGCTGCACGCTCTCCGCGGCGACTCGCATCTTCGCCGGCGGCGGCGGCTGCGAGGGCGGCGGTGGCGGCTTGCGGCGCGACAGCGTTTCGACCTCGGAGTCGCGCTTCAGACGCACGAAGTCGATCGTCTGCAGTGTCTCGCTCTTCTCGTGCACGAACTTGCCGACGTGAATGGCGGAGTACATGAGCATGAAGAGCACGAGCGAAAACATGACGCCGAGCGCCAGCGCCGGGATCAACGGGCTCTTGAGCGTCAGGCGCGGCATCCTCATCGCATTCGATGCATTCATCATTTCAACTTCGGTAGTGGCAACGCTGTTCATGCTCGAGTCCTTCGGGTGGGCATTCGTCAGCCGGACATCGGCGCCGTCGCGATCGAAACTTCACTCACGCCACCGAGCTTCACCTGGTCCATCACCTGCGTGAGCATGTCCGTGCGCGATTCCTTGTCGGCGATGATGACGACCGTGTCCTCCGGCCGTTCGACGTGCAGCCGCTCGATTGCCGGCCGCACCTCGCGAATGTCGACGCGGCGCTTGTCCATCCAGATGTCGCCGTTCGGACGGATCGCGATCAGGATGTTGCCGGACTCCTTGCTCTCGGCCGTCAACGCCTCCTGCTTGTTGACGATGATGCCGGCCTCCTTCACGAACGACGTCGTGATGATGAAGAAGATCAGCAGATTCATGACGAAGTCCAGCATCGGCGCGAGGTCGATGCCGGTCTCTTCGCTCTCATCCGAATCATGTCGGCGGGATTGCATTTGATTCTCCGGTTAGCTCGATCGTCGCGGCGCGCTAGCCGACGCGTTCTGAGGCCGCGATCGACACGTTCTGCACGCCGCCCTGGCGCACCTGATCGATCACCTGCACGAGAATTCCGGTCTGCGCGCCCTTCTCCGCCATCACGACGACGGCGTCGTCGGGACGCTGCGCATGCAGCCGCTCGATGCTCGCGCGTACGGCGCGCACGTCGACGACGCGCTTGTCGATCCAGATGTCGCCCGCCGCGTCGATCGCGACGACGATGTTGCCGGCTTCCTTCTTTTCGGCGTTCGTGGCGCTCGGCCGGCTGACGGTCAAGCCCACTTCCTTCGCGAATACGGCCGTGATGATGAAGAAGATGAGCAGGTTCATGACGAAATCCAGCATCGGCGCCAGGTCGATGCCAGTGTCGTCCGAGGTGTGTGCGCCGACGGCGCGTCGTTTCATTCGCATGGTGGGTGGCCGTCCGATGAATGACTTGGTGACGAATCGACTTCCGGGTCAGAACGAGAACCGGTCCGCGAGCAGCTCCGTCTCGCGCCGCACGCGCCGCCGGAAGTAGTACGCGGGATACAGGCCCGTGATGCTGACGGCGAGGCCGGTCAAGGTGCAGATCATCGCCTCGGAGATGCCGCTCGCCATCGACCTCGCGTCGGCGGAGCCGCGGGCGGCCATGGAGTCGAAGACCTCCAGCATGCCGCCGACGGTGCCGAGCAGACCCAGCAGCGGGCACATCGGCACGAGCACCTTCAGCACCTGCAGGTTCTGCGACATGCCCGCGTTGAGCCGCGAGATCATCGCGCGGCGCACCTGCCGCGAAGTCCAGCTCTGGCGATTCGTGCGATGCGCCCACTGCTCGAGCAGGCGCTTTGCCTCCGTCGGCAGCACGCGCCGGAAGTAGAAGATGCGCTCGATGACGATCGTCCACATCAGCACGCACGCGATGAAGATCCAGTTCACGACAGGACCACCCAGCTCCTGCATTTCCTTGAACGTCGTGAAGGGAGCGGCGAGCACGTCAAGCATGACCCTTCGCCTCCAGACGCTCGGCCAGCAGACCCGTGCTCTGCTCGTCGAGCACCTGCACGATCGATTTCGAGATCGAGGACAGCCATGCGTTCGCGAACAGCAGCGGGATCGCGATACCGAGGCCGAGCACCGTGGCGATCATGGCCTGCGAGATACCGGCGGCCATCAGCTTCGGATCCGACGAGCCGGATTCGGTGATGCTCTGGAAGGTCACGATCATGCCGACGACGGTGCCGATCAGGCCGAGCAGCGGACCGGCGGCGACGGCCAGGCGCAGGAACGACTGGAAGCGCTCGAGCTTCGGCACTTCCTTGAGCACGGCCTCCGAGATCCTGAGCTCGACGACTTCCGCATCCTTCTCGAATCGCTCCGCGTCGCCCTTGAACGTCGCAAGCACGCGGCCGAGCGGATTGTCCTGGCCCGGATCGTTCGGGAACTTGAGCTGGTTGCGCACGCGGCCGCGCACCGTCACGAGGTAGAACAGCTGGTAGGCCGCGAGCACCGCGCCGACGACACCGACCGCGATGATGATGTGGCCGACGAGCTCACCTTTCTCGATGCGCTCCATCGTGTTCGGCCGCTGCGCGTAGATCGACAGCATCACGCCGCGGGTCGGATCGACGACCGACTTCACGTAGCCCTCTTTCGCCTCCTCGAGCCAATTTGCCGGCCCCTCGAATTGCGCGCCCGGCTGGCGCGCCATGATCGCGAGCTGCTTCTGGCTCGGCAGATAGTTCAGGTATTGCCCCTGCGACACCGCGTTGAACGGCCCGATCCGCGACACCGTGGCTTCGACGGAGCTGCCTTCCGGCGTGACGACCTGCGACTTGAACTTGACGACGTTGCCGGTCTCCGTCATTTCCCGCTGCAGCTCGAACCAGAACCGCTCCATGTCCTGCATCGACGGCAACGACTTCGCCGTCGCGAGCCTGGTGATGAACTCCCCGCGATCCGGGTACTGCGCGCTGATCATGGAGTTGTGCACGACGGCGGAGAAATCGTTCGCCACCTGCCGTACGACGCCGAACATCTCGCCGAGATTGCCGGCCCGCGCGTCCAACTGTTCCTGCAACTGCGTCAGCTTCTTCTCGTTCGCGTCGAACGCGGCCGACAGCGCGGCGCTGCGGCGCTGCTGCTCCGTCAGCTCCGCGCGCGCCTCGGCGGTGAGCGCCGCCTGCTTGTTGCGCTCGGCGAGAAACTTCGATTCGCGCTCCTTGTTCGCCTGTTCCTCGCGCTGACGCGCGGACCTCGTCTGCTCGAGCAGCTCGTCGAGGCTCGCGGGCGCTGCGTGCGCCGCTGGCAGTGACAACGCCAAGACACACGCCAGTGCGCTGGCGGCAATGACTTTGGACCTGAACATCAGCCGATCTCCTTAGGCGCGCGAACAGCAACAGTGATGAAATCCGGCGCGGCCTGCTTCTTCGCTACTTTCAGGCCGGCACGCATGGCATCCGCGAATGCCTTGTCCTGCTTCCATGCCTTCTCGTTGGCGTCCCAGTAGCCCGTCTCCTTGCCGTCGAGCGTCTGGTACATGAGCGCGACGCGGCCGGCGCGCAAGAAGTCGACGGTCTTGTCGCCCACCTTGCCCTGGTAGGACTCGATCGTGCGGCCGTACTCCATCTCGATCTGGTAGGCCTCGACGATGCGACGGTATTTCTCCGAGGTGGATACATCCGCGCGCGTCATCATCTCCTTGAGCTGATCGACTCGCCGCGTGCGCTCTTCGAGCAGGAAGGGCACGTCGAGCTGTACGAACTGATCGAGCGTCGCGAGCATCTTGTCCATCATCGGCAGCACTTCGCGCGAGGTCGTCGCGATCTGGTCGATCTGCTGCGACATCTCGGTGATCTGCTCGTCCTGAGACTTCACCTGCGTCGCGAGCTGCTCGTTGTAGGACTTCAGGCTCGTGCTCTCCGCGAGCATCTGACGATAGTCGGCGAGCATCTTCGTCGTCTCCTCGTCGAGCTGCTCGACACGCTTCTGCGAGGCGCGCGCCGCTTCCTCCGCCTTCACTTGCTCGCTGATGACGCTATTGACCTTCTCGGTCTGCGTGCTCGCTGCCCCGGCGTGCAGCAGTGAAACCACCGCGACCGCCAGCACGACTGAAACTCTCGGACTTCTTTGCGCGACCACTTCCCACTCCCGCCGTTGCGTGACGGCTTCACGTTGGTTTGGCGATGCCATGCACCGATTCAGACGCGCTGCTTCTGCCGCCCCCTACCCGCGCCGGTTCGGCGTGAAGTTACGCCTGCGCTGTCGCCGCATCCGTGCGCGCGACGGCCGCACGCACGTCGCCGCGTCGCGCGAGCAGTACGTATATCGCGGGAATCACGTACAGCGTGAGCGCGCCGCCGCACAGGAGCCCGCCGATGACCGCGATGCCCATCGAAACGCGGCTCTCGGCGCCCGCGCCGAGCGCGAGCGCGATCGGCACGATGCCGAGCACGGTCGCCAACGTCGTCATCAGGATCGGCCGGAGCCGCGCCGCCGCGGCCTCTTGTACGGCGAGCAGCACGCCGCTCGCACCCGCCGCGCGCCGTTGATTCGCGAATTCCACGATCAAGATGCCGTTCTTCGTGATGAGCCCGATGAGCATGATCAAACCGATCTGCGAGAAGATGTTCAGGGACTGGCCGCAATACCACAGCGCGAACAGCGCGCCCGCCAGCGCCAGCGGCACCGTCAACAGGATCACGAACGGATCGGCGAAGCTCTCGAACTGCGCGGCGAGTACGAGATAGATGAGGACGAGCGCGAGCGCGAATACATATCCGAGCGAAGACGCACTCTCGACGAAATCGCGCGCCTGCCCCGTCAACGAGGTCGTGAAGCGTTCGTCGAGTGTCGCCTGCGCGACGGCTTCCAGCGCGGCGATGCCCTCGCCCATCGTGCGGCCCTTCGCGAGCGTTGCGGAAACGGTGGCCGCCGCATAGCGATTGAATCGATACAGCTCCGGCGGTGCGCTGCTTTCCGTGAGCGTCACGAGATTGTCGAGCCGCACCGTCTCCTCGCCGCCGACGGTGCGGATGGCGAGACCGGACAGGTCGCCCGGGCGCGAGCGGAAATCACGCGTGAGCTGGCCGATGACCTCGTACTGCTTGCCGTCATGAATGAAGTAGCCGAAGCGCTGCCCGCTCAGCGCGGCCTGCAGCGTCTGCGCGATGTCCAGCGTGCTCACGCCGAGCGCCTGCGCCTTGTCGCGGTCGATCGCGACCTGCACTTCCGGTTTCGAGAACTTCAGGTCGCTGTCCACGAACGTGAACACAGTGCTTTCGCGCGCCGCGTCGAGAAAGCGCGGCAAAACCTCCTGCAGCGTCGCGAAGTCGGCGGCTTGCACGACGAACTGCACGCCGCTCTGGTTGCCGCGGCGCTCGCCGATGCTCGGCTCCTGCGTGATGTTCACACGCGCGGCGTTGAACTCGCGCGCGAGCGCCTGCAGATCCTCCGCGATGTCCTCCTGCGTGCGCTTGCGCTCGCTCTTGTCCTTGAGGAACAGGCGCACGAAGCCGTTGTTGATCGGCCCTTGAATGCCTGAGCCGCCGCCTGCGCCCGGCACCTGCGTCATCATGTAGTGCGCTTCCGGCACGCGCTCGGCCGTAGCCGTCGTGACATCGTCCATGAACGCCTGCATGTACTCGTAGCCGACGCCTTCGGGGGCGGTCGCGCGTACCCAGATGCGACCCCGATCCTCCATCGGCGCGAGCTCACGCGGCAGCACGGCGAACAGGACCGCGATGACGGCGATCGCCGCGGCAAGGATCGCGAAAGCCAGCCCGCGCCGGCGCAGAAATGTCGCCAGGCCGCTCGCATAGGCGCTTTCGAGGCGGCCGAAGAACGGCTCGGTCTTGCGAAACAGCCAGCCGTCGCTGTCGTGAGCCTTGAGCAGCCGCGAGCTCAACATCGGCGTGAGCGTCAGCGCGACGACGGCCGAGATGATGACCGCGCCCGCGATCGTCAGCCCGAACTCACGGAACAGGCGCCCCGACAGGCCGCCCATAAACAACAGCGGCAGAAACACGACCGCCAGCGTGATCGTCGTCGAGACGATCGCCATGAAGATCTCCTTCGTGCCGGCGATGCCGGCCTCGAGCGGCGGCAAGCCGTTCTCGATCTTCGCGTAGATGTTCTCGAGCACGACGATGGCGTCGTCCACGACGAGGCCGACGGCGAGCACGATGCCGAGCAGCGTCAGCGTGTTGATGGAGAATCCGGCGATGTGCATGACCGCGAACGCGCCGATGATCGATACGGGCACCGCGACGACGGGAATGAGCGTCGTGCGCCACTTGCGCAGGAACGCGAACACGACGAGCACGACGAGCACGAACGCGATGAAGATCGTTTCGGTGACTTCCAGCAGCGAGCGGCGCACGTATTCCGTATTGTCGTACGCGATCTCGACCTTGATGTCCGGCGGAACCTCCTTGCGAATCTGCGCCAGCCGGCGCTTGAGCTCGTCGACGATGTCGATCTGATTCGCGCCAGGCTGCTGCTTGAAGTACAGGCCCGCGATCGGCGTGGTGCCCATCTTCAGCGCGCCGCGCTCGTTCTGCGCGCCGAGCTCGGCGTAGCCGATGTCGCGAAATCGCACGATGTTGTCGGCGTTGCGCTTGACGATGAGGGCGTCGAATTCCTCCGGCTGGTTGAGCCGCGACAGCGTCTTGATCGGCAGCTCGATCGCCTCGCCTTCGATGCGGCCCGAAGGCAGCTCGATGTTCTCGCGATTCAGCGCCTCGCGGACCTCCAGCGGACTGATGCCGTAGGCCGCAAGCTTCTCCGGGTCCATCCACAGGCGCATCGCGTAGCGCTTCTCGGCCGGTATGTCGACGCCGGCGACGCCCGGAACGGTCTGCAGCCGTTCCTTGAGCGAGTTCGCATACACGCCGAGCTCCAGCTGCGAGCGCGAATCGCTGCTCAGGGCGATGCCGAAGATCGGCTGTGAATCGGCATGGGACTTGTTGAGGATCGGCGGATTCGCATCCGGCGGCAGATTGCGCAGCGCACGCGCGACCTGATCGCGCACGTCGCTCGCGGCGGTGTCGAGGTCCGTATCCAAGGTGAATTCGGCGGAGATCTGACTTGCGCCTTCGCGACTGGTCGACGTCAGGGTGCGAATGCCCGCGACCGAATTGACCGCTTCTTCGAGCGGCTCCGTGATCTGCGCCTGCACGACTTCGGCTGCGGCGCCCGGATAGCTCGTGCTGATCGACAGTGTCGGCGGATCGATCGCGGGATACTCGCGGACCGGCAGTTGCACGAGACTGATCGCGCCCGCGAGCGTGATCAGCAGAGAAATGACGGTCGTCAGCACGGGACGTCGGATGCTGATTTCCGCCAGGCTCATGTCGCGGCGTCCTCCGTCACCGTGACCCGCTGGCCTTCGCGCATCTGTTGCAGCCCCGAGGTGATCACGAGGTCGCCGGGCGCGAGGCCCGAGACGATGTGAACCGTGCCGGACATGCGTGTGCCCACCTCGACGGCACGCCGCTCCGCCTTGCCGTCGCGCACGACGAAGACATTCTTCTCCTCGAGGCCGGGCACGACCGCGACGGCGGGAACGAGCAGCGCGCCGGGCAGCTCGGCGAGCGTGATCGCGACGTTCGCGAACGCCCCGGGCAGCAGCCGCGCCTCGGGATTCGGACAGATCGCGCGTATCAGTACGGTGCGCGTCGCGGTGTCGATGCGTGGATCGATCGCGTAGATGTCGCCGCGGAAACGTTGCCGGCCGCCAGCGACGGAGAACTCGATCGGACTGCCGACGCGAACGCGCGCCGCGTATTTCTCCGCGATGGAGAAGTCGATCTTGAGCCGGTCGAGACGCTGCAGCGTGGCGATGCGGGTCGCCGCGTTGACGAATGCGCCTTCGCTCACGTATCGCAGCCCGACGACGCCGTCGAACGGCGCTCGAATCTCGGTCTTCGCGATCTGCGCCAGGACGAGCTCGATCTCGGCATCCTGCACGTGCAGCTCGTTGAGCGCGGTGTCGTACTCCTCCTGACGCGCGACGCCCTGCTTGACGAGCTGTGCCAAACGCCGCTCGCGCAGCATCGCGAGCTGCTTGCGGTGCTGTGCGCGCGCATGCGTCGCGAGCAGGTCCGCGTCGTTGAGCTTCACCAGCAGCTCGCCCTTGCGCACGCGCGTGCCCTCGGTGAAGCGGATCGCCGCGACTTTGCCGTTCGTCTCGGCTTGCAGCTCGACGCCCTCGTCGGCGAGCAACGTGCCGGTCGCAGTGATCATCTCCGCGAGCGGCGTCGGCTCGATCCTCACGGCCGAGACGCGCAGCACCGTCGCTGCCGGCGCGGGCGCCGACGGACTCGCGGCCGTCGCGGCGGACACGTGCAACAACGGCCATATCTTCGGGGCGGCCACGCCCGCCACGACGGCGAGCGCGACGACCATCCAGACGACATGGCGCAAGTTGACGGACATCGTCGGGTCAGACGGATCGCGCGGGGCCACCCCCACCCGCCGTCGTCACGAACCCGCCCGTCCGCCTCCAAGCCCGAGGGGCTACCGCGGCTAGAACGCGTATTTCAGTGTGATCTGCCAACGGCGATCGGGCATCGCTTGCGCAAGCACGTTGCCGAGCGTATCGCCGGTGCGCGCGCGAAAGTAGCGTTCGCCGAACAGATTGCTGACGTCCGCCTTGACGCTCCACCTGCCGAGATCGAGCATCGCTCCCGCGTTGAACACATAGCTCTCCGGCAAGCGCACCACGCACAAGCGCCCGGTGCACGTGCTCGAGAAGTAGTTGCCGCTGAACGTCACGCCGACTCGATTCCAGTGATAGCTCGCGCTGAGCGCCGCTTGCGTCTCCGGATTGCCCTGCTTCTTCTCGTATTGCTGCATGCCCCGCGGCAGCACGATGCGGCTGCGGCCGCCATAGAGGAACGCCTCCGCCGGGTAGATGACGTTGCCTTCCTCGTCGAGCACGTCCTGGAACCCGAGCGTGCGGGCGTCGACGAGCTGCGTGCTGCCGACGTTCGGATCGAAGCGGGTCGTCTGATGCAGCAAATAGAACGAGAGCAAGAGATCGCTGAGCGGCACCCACTTCAGCTCCAGAGCGGCGCCGCGCGAGCGCGTCGCGGTCGCGTACGCATACACGAGAGCGTCGGGATCATCCGCGTCCACGCCGACGCGCGCCTGCTCATACGCGGAGGCCGCGACGAACAAGCTGTGGTCCAACAAGTTCGCCTTCACGCCGATTTCGGCGAGCCGCGCCGAGCCGATATGGCCGGCCCGGATCGTTTCGTTCGTGAGCGCATTGTTGTTGCCGTCGAGCACGATGCTCGAGGTCGCGAGCGTCGCGTACGGCCACACATCTGGCAGCAGCTCGTGCGACACGCTCGCGCTCCACGCCGTTTCACTGTCCCAGGCCTTGGCGACGCTGTCCGTCGTTTCGTAGGCGCCAGGATTCGCCGCCGTGCCGGTCGTCGCGTTGAAGGCGCCGGCACGATTGACGTTACGCGCCTCCGAGCCGTCGATCCGGCCGCCGAGCAGCAGCCGCGTCTTCTTCCACAGCTCGACATCGAACAGCAGCGCGGCGCCGAGCTCCGAGAACTCGCTGCGATAGATCGACACCCACGGGTAGCCGTCGCTCGCGAGGTCGGGATTGTCGAGGGGACTCGCGAAGGTCGTATTCGGCGTCATGCCTCCCGCGCTCGCGACCCACCCCTCGGCCATCGCATCCGTTCGATGCGAGCTGAAGTCGCTGCCGGTGCTCTTGCCCGCGGACACGGTGTTGCGGACGTTGAACGATGCGAGCGCATCGATGCCGAGCCACGATGGCAGGCGCGGAATGCGCCGCGACAACGTGAGCTTGTTCTCGAACACGTGCACGTCCTGCTCCTGCACGAACGGCTGATTCGAGTTCTTGTACTGGGTCATCCGATCGAGGAACAACTGGTTCTTGATCGTGAAGTCCGGGTCCGTGTCGTAGATCAAATCGAGGAATGCGGTCGTGAAGCGTGCCTCGAGCTCCTTCTCGAACGCGGCGGCGCGATGCAAGTCGAGCGTGTCGTGACCGACGGTGCGCGGATCGAGCGCCATGCCGATCGGCACCTCGCCCGACAGCGGCCGCGGACCGCCGGGACCCTGCGCTCGCAGCCCCCCCGTCGGGTCGGCTTCGGGATGCTGCAGCATATAAGCGTGCAAGCTCGCCGGAATGCCGGTGACGCGCGGAAATTGATCGAGCGGCAATGGCCGTCCCTGCGTGTCGGTCGGCCACGCCCACGTCTGCAGCAACGGCTGATTGCCGAAGCTCAACGCACCGTTGACAGGTGAGCCGCGCTGCATTTCCAGATAGCCGATCGCCCCGTTGCCGTTGGCATCGAGATCGACGAGCGGCACCCCGCGAATGTAGCGGCCGGAGTCGACGAGATCCTGCGTGAAACGCCCCGTCAGCGCCCCGGCGGTACGCGACATTTGATAGCTCACCCCCGTCTCCAGGCGCATCGCCCCCACGAAATCGTCGATGCTCGTCGCCGCTTGCAGGACCTCCTGCCCGATCGGCACGCCGTCCGTGAACGAATCCGAATCCTCGAACAACGCATAGACGTAGTAGCCGCCGAGCTTGTCGAAGCGGCGCGCGAGGCCGAGCGGCCCGCCGATGCCGAAAGACGCCTCGCGGCGGTCGTAGTCGCCGCCCACGAGCTGCGCGAATCCCGTCGTCCGCTCCAGATAGCTGCCGGTCTGCGCACGCCCCGATTTCGGCGTGAGGTTGGTGTAGCCGCCGATCTTGCCCATGCCGAAAATCGGCGACGGCGGACCGGCAACCACTTCGATCTGATCCATGGCGGCAAGCACGCTGCGGCCATGTCCTTGCAGGCTCAAGCGCTTCATGCCGCGAAAGTACGTGTCCGCCGGCACGCTGCGAATGTCGATCGCGCCCTGGATGCCGAACCGCGTCGTCGTGAACACGCCGGGCGCGATGCGCACGAGATCCTCGACGGCCGACAGCGCGAACGAATCGATCGTCTCGTCACCGATCGCCGATACCGAACGCGGCGTTTCGAGCAGCGGCTTGTGGAATCCGAAGCTCGAGCTGCTGGCATCGCGATCCAGCGCCCGACGCGCGTCCTCGGTCACGTGCACGACGCCGAGCATCGCGAGCGCCTCGTTCTTCACCTCCGGTAGCCGCACCTCGCGCACGGCGAGCGGGCCTCGATCGACCGGCTCCGCCGAGCGCACGTGAACGCGCACCGTCATGTCGTTGACGTAGGACCACTGCAGATCGGAGCCCGCGAGCAGTCGATCGAGTGCGACGCGGGGCGGCATGGCGCCGGCGATCGCGCGCGACAGCCGGCCCGACAGCTCGCGTTGCTCGTAGACGACTTGCAGGCCGCTTTGCTCGCCGAAGCGATCGAGCGCGTCCGCGAGCTTGAGCGTCGGAATCGAAAACGGTGTGCTGTGATGAGGGTCCGCGGCCGTGTCCGCGCCGCGTGCGGTAAATGCGGCCAGCGCCGCGATCAGGTAGCAAGCGCGACGAAGCGCCACCTGCCAACGATCATCAGTCCTGCCCGCCATCGTAACGGCGCACGAGAATGATTTCCTTGTCGCCGCCGTCCACGACTCGCAGCGGCAGCACGGCCGCGAGCGCGTCGACGATGAGGTCGCTATCGCCGGCGATGAAATTGCCGGCGATCGGCAGATCGGCGAGCGAGGGATCGCCGAGGCGAACCTTCTTCGTCGCGTAACGGTTGATCTCGTCGACGGCTGCCGCGAGCGGCGTATCGCGAAATTGCAGCCGCCCGCGCGACCAGCTCGTCGCGACGGACGGGTCGATCGCCTGCTTGTTGCGCGCTCCGCTCGCCACCGTCATCGCGAGCTGTTCCCCTGGACGCAGCCGTTCCTGCCAGACGTGGTTCGTGCCTTCGCTGTCGACGGCGACCGAGCCTTCGGCAAGCGTCACGAGCACGGAGCCCTCGCGTCGCTCCACCTGGAAGCGAGTGCCGAGCGCGGTCGTCTTGAATGTCGATGCGGCGACCGTGAACGGCCGGCTGGAATCATGTGCGACATCGAACAACGCGCGGCCGCCCTCGAGCATGATCTGGCGCTGCTGCGCCGTGAGACGCACGGCCACGCGGGTATCGACATCGAGCTGGATGCGCGAGCCATCCGCCAGCGTGATCGTTCGTCCCAGACTCGCCGTTTCGTAAACGATCGGCTCGGCTTCGCGTTGCGCGCGATGCACGCCGACGGCGCCGACCGCGAGCAGCACGCTCGCCGCGAGCGTGGCGGGCAGCCGCCACGTGCGCCGCGTGCGGGGCCGCAACGGCATCGCGTTCGAAACGGAGCTTGCGGCGACATCCTCGGCGAGCGCTGCATCAGGTGCATCGTCGTCGGGGCCGATGTGCGGAGCAAGAATCGCCTGATCGAGCATCGCCTGGATGCGCGGATCACGCGCGAGCAGATCGTCCACGGCCGCGCTCACGCGATGTGCGTGCGCATAGGCGGCGGCATGTGACGGATCCGCGTCGCGCCATTGCTCGAACGCCTCTCGATCGGCCGCCCGGCAATCGGACGCGCGCAGACGCGCGAACCAGCCGGCCGCCTCTTTCAAGGTCCGATCATCGAAATTGGACTGCATTGCGCCTAGAACGGAGCATTTCCCTCTCCCCCTACCTTGCTCATACAAATTTCGAGCGCACGACTGATGTGCTTCTCGACCATCTTGATTGAAATACCGCAGTGAGCCGCGATCTGCGGATACGTCATGCGCTGCGCGCGGCTCAATAAAAAGACCTGCCGGCACTTCGGCGGCAATCCATCGATGGCCCGATACAGGATTTCGAGGTCTTGAGCCGCCGCGATCTCGCGATCCGCGGATGGCTGCTGCGAAGGCAGCTCCATGTCATCTATCGATACCTGTCCCGACACCCGGCGCGCCGCCTCCGATCTGAACTGGTCCGTCGCGATGTTGATCGCGATACGAAACAGCATCGACGATGGCGAGTCGATCTTCTGCGAGCCCTCGTACTGCAGCATGCGGATGTACGCCTCCTGCGCGATGTCGACCGCGTCTTCCTTCACGCGCAAGCGCTGCCGCAGGAAGCGAACGAGCGAATCGTGATAGCGACGGATCGTGTCGTGCACTGACAACGTTTCGCAAGGACGCTCGCTCGCGCACGAGAGGTCGGCTGCTTCGAATTCTCCGGATGTCACGCTCATTGAATGTCCCATGCGCCACCCCCGGCCCCGACGAAGCAGGATGCGTGCCAAGCGTGGCGAAAGCGCGAACGCGCGTTGCGGGCGACACGTCGTGCGAGGCGCGACGGTGCGCACACCGCCGTGCGTAAACGAGCGCGCTGCAAGCGATTTTTGCGAGCGGCGCACGCCTCGCGCACATACTGCGGACGCTTGGTCGCGAACCCGATCGGTGTTGCGTGAGACATCACGGCACTGACGCGATCGCCGCGGAATTGCTCTGCCACGGTGCCGCCGACCCGGCTCGATCGCTCGACGAGAGTGCACACGCCGTGTGTCGAATCGACTCGCGGCAAATGGCAAGTTGCCTGACGATCGCTGCCATCGAGGCGCGTCGCGCATGTCCGTACTCATGACCGTTTTTGACCGCTGCTTGTCGACGGGCGCTCTCGCCGCCAGCCCTCGCGGCGCGCACGATGCGGGCACCTACCCCAAGGAGCCGCCATGAAGTCCGCGTTGCTTGTCATCGATGTGCAGCAGTCGTTCACCCGCCGAGCGTACTGGGACGAGGCCGAGCTGCCGCCCTTCCTGCTGAACCTCCAGCAACTCGTCGACCGCGCCCATCAGGCGCGGGTGCCCGTGCTGCAAATTTTTCACGTCGATGAGCTCGGCCCGGAAAACCCGTTTTCCTACGAATCGGGGCTGATCGAGACGCTGCCGCAGCTCGAGATCCGGCCCACCGAGGTGTTCACGAAGGCCGTGCATTCGGCAATGTTCGCGACGACGAGCAACGGCCGCAGCCTCGACTACTGGCTGCGCAACAACGGCATCGGCCGGCTGATCGTCACCGGCATCCGCACCGAGCAGTGCTGCGAGACGACGACGCGGCACGCGTCGGACCTCGGCTATAGTGTGAATTACGCGATCGACGCCACCCTGACGTTTCCGATGGTGTCTGGATCGGGCCGCACCTACACCGCGGCGGAGATCCGCGATCGGACCGAGATGGTGCTCGAGGGACGTTTCGCGCGCGTGCAGCGCGCGGCCGCCGTGGTGATGTGAGTAACGAGGCTACGAATGAGGACCGTGCTGTTCGCGCTGTTGCAGGATGTCGTGCTGCTCGACGTCGCCGGCGCCGCGGAAGCGTTCCGGATGGCGAGCCAGCTCGTCCCCGACAGCTATCACCTGCAATTCGCCGGCACCCACTCGTCCCTGCGCTCCGCGGTGGGGCTGCATCTTCACAAGCTGCAGCCGCTGCCAGCCACGCTGCCGGACCATTCCATCGTCGTGGTGACGGGCGTCACCACGACCGCATTCGATCTTGAATCGCCGCCGGTCCAACAATTGACACGGTGGCTGCAGGTCGTCGCCCGCAACGAGACGGTGACCTTGATGTGCGTGTGCTCCGGCAGCTTGCTGGCCGCACAGGCCGGACTGCTGCGCGGACGCGAGTGCACCACACATCACGACCTGGTCGGAGAGCTCGCGAAGCTCGAGCCGAGCGCGACGGTGCACGCCAATCGCATCTTCGTCGAGGACGGCCGGATCATGACGAGCGCGGGCGTGACCTCCGGCGTCGACCTCGCGCTCCATGTGATCGGCCAGCAGCTCGGCCACAAGGTCGCGGTCGCCGTGGCGCGCGATCTGGTCGTCTACATGCGGCGGACGACGGCCGATCCGCAGCTCTCCGCGTGGGTCATGCATCGCAATCACATCCATCCTGCCGTTCACAAAGTGCAGGATGCGATCGCTCGCAATCCGGCCGCGGACTGGTCGTCCGCGAAGCTGGCCGCCGTCGCCAGCATGAGCGCTCGCAACCTCGGCCGGCTGTTCGCGGAGCACGCCGGATGTTCGCCGCTCGATTACGTGCAGCGCCTGCGCGTCGCGGTCGCCCGCGAGATGGTGATGAATAGCAATCTGGCATTGGAGCGGGTCGCCGAACGCAGCGGCTTCAGCTCCGCGCATCATCTGCGGCGCGTCTGGCGCCGTTGGGAGCGCGTGTCGCCCGCAGAGTGCCGCTCGACCGCGCGCTGAAGCTGTCCTGTTTCACAACCGTCCCGAACGAGAACTCAAACCCATGTCGACACCCTCTTTCAGTAAATTGCCGGCCCCTCCCTACTATGCCGTGATCTTTTCGTCCCGCCGGACGGAGGGCGAGAACGGCTACGCCGACGCGTCGGACCGCATGGCCGAGCTGGCCGCGACGCAGCCCGGGTTCCTGGGCGCCGAAAGCGCGCGCGGCACGGACGGGTTTGGGATCACCGTTTCGTATTGGGACAGTATCGAGAGCATCTCGAAATGGCGTGCTCATCTCGAGCACCGCGCGGCCCAGGAGAACGGCAAGTCGATCTGGTACGAACACTACGAGGTGAGGATCTCCCGCGTGGAGCGCTCGTATGGAAAGCGGCCTGCTGCGGCTGCCAATCCGGAGAACGCCTCGAGCAGCTCGATGCCCGTGACGTGACGCGCGGCCGTCAACCCCCGGCCCACGGACCGCGCAGCTCGCCGGCGTTCGCCGGATACCTGCGCGGCACGTGTTGTACGGTCAGCCAGTGGTCGGTCGTGAAAGCATCGACCGCCCAGCGGCCGTTGAAGCGCCCGATGCCGGAGTTCTTCTCGCCACCGAACGGACTGAACGGCAGGTCGTTCACGGGTTGATCATTGACGTGCGTCATGCCGGCCTCGACTTGCTGTGCGAAGTGCAGGCCACGCTCGGTATCGGCCGTGAACACCGCGCTCGACAGTCCGTACGTCGTCGCGTTCGCCAGCTGCAGCGCGTGCGCTTCATCTTTCGCGCGGATCAACGGAGCGATCGGACCGAACAGCTCCTCGCCCGCAAGCGGGCCGTCGTTCGCCACGTCGCCGAAGACGTGCGGCGGCAGCACCCAGCGCTGCGGCTGCCCACCCGCGAGCTCGCGCTCGCCCGCGGCGCGCGCCTTGGCGATGCGCTCGACGAGACCGTCGAACTGGCTCTGATTGATGATGGGGCCGATCATCGTATCGTCCGCGTCGGCATCGCCTACCTTCAGCCGCTTGACTCTATCGACGAAGCGCGCCGCGAACTCGTCGTACACGTGTTCATCGACGATGAAGCGATTCGTGATCATGCAGATCTGGCCCTGATGCAGAAACTTGCCGAACACCGCGGCATTCACCGCCCGCTCCAGGTCGGCGTCCTCGAGGACCACGAAGGGCGCGTTGCCGCCGAGCTCCAGCTCCACTCGCTTGATGATGTGCGCTTCGACCGCCAGCCGAGCGACGTGACGGCCGACGGGCGTGGACCCGGTGAACGAAATCACACGCGGCGCATCGTGCTTGACGAACGCATCGCCGATTTCGCTGCCCGCGCCGACGACGACGCTCATCACGCCAGCGGGCAGGCCGGCTTCTTCGAGAATCTTCGCGTGCAGCAGCCCGCCCGTGATCGGCGTGTCCGTCGCTGGCTTGACGACGACCGCGTTGCCGAGTGCGAGCGCCGGAAACAACGAGCGCGCGGTCAGCTGCAGCGGCCAGTTCCAGGGACTGATCAGCCCCACGACACCGACGGGACGGCGATACACGCGGCTTTCCTTGCCGACCGCATCCGCCGGCATGATGCGGCCTTCCGCGAGGTATGGAAGGCACGCAGCTTCCTCGAGCACGCCGTGGACGGCTTGCCACTCGAGCGACGCCTTCAGTCGCGTGCTGCCCGACTCACGCACGAGCAGTGACACGATTTCGTCGTAGCGGGATTCCATGATCGCGGCGGCGCGTCGCATGACCGCGGCGCGCTCACCGGGCGTCAGTAGTCCCCAGCTGCGCTGCGCGGCTTGCGCGGCCGCATAGGCCTCGTCGAGATCGGCGCTCGTGGCCTGCGGGATTTCCGTCAGCACCTCGGCGTTCCAGGGATTCAGATCGCGGTTCGCGTGTCCGGCCTTGCCGCTGCGCCAGCGCCCCGCGATGTACTGTTGCTCGAAGCCGCCGTAGTGCGAACGCCGGACTTCCGTGGGAGATGTCGTCATCGGTTTTCCGTCGAGAAAGATCGGAGAGACGCAGAACGACAAGCAGCGATGCCGTTTGCGCATACGCATCGAATCCACCGTCTCGATTCATAGTTCCGATGCGTGCATTCGGGCGCCGACTCACACGCGACCGAAACGGCCGTCAACACGTGCGTGCGTGCCGGGCATTGCGACCTCCGTGCGCCACGGCTCGGAACAGCTCGGGCCACCGGTGACGTTCTGCCGGTGAGCCGGCATTTCGATGCTCGTGCAATGCATTTGAAGGATTCGTCCCATGTCGAGCGATCCACATCGGCGCCGCCTGCTCACGCTTGCCGGCGCCACGGCCTTCGCCATGAGTTTGCCTACCGCCGACTCCGCACGTGCGAAGGAGCAGCGCGCGAGCGAGGACGTCGAGGCCGCCGAAGACTTGATGCGCGAGCACGGCGTACTGCGACGAGCACTGCTCGTGTACGCGGAAGCGGCCAACCGTCTGACGATCGAGCCAGGCGAGGTGCCGGTCGAACCGCTCGGACAGGCTGCGACGCTGTTTCGAACCTTCGGCGAGGACTACCACGAGCGCGCCATCGAGGAGAAACACGTCTTCCCCCTGCTCATCGACGCCGGCGGCAAGAGCGGTGCGCTGTCGAACATCCTGCGACAACAGCACGATCGCGGCCGCGAGATCACGGACTATATTCTGGCCGTCACGCGCGGCGGACGCATCGCGGCCGCCGACGAGGCACCCCTGTCGAACGCGCTCGATGCCTTCGTGCGCATGTATCAACACCATGCGGCCATCGAGGACACCGTCATCTTCCCGGCGTGGAAGACGACGCTCGCGAGAACGCAGTACCGAGAGCTGTCGGAGCAGTTCGAAGAGCTCGAGCACCGCATGTTCGGCACGGACGGATTCGACGATGCCGTCAAACGCATCAGCTCGATCGAGCAGGTGTTCGGGCTCAGCGATCTCGCCGCGATGACGGCTCCCCCGCCGCCGAGTCCGCAAGCTTGAACACCAGCAGGTCGGCAATCGACATGAGCGCGCGCGTCTCCTATTGCATGCGGCTGCATGAGACGGGTCGGCCGCTCGTCCGGGAGCAGGTCACGATGGCCGAACCCGGTCCCGGCCAGGTGCTGCTGAAAGTTCACGCCTGTGGCGTGTGCCGCACGGATCTCCACGTCGTCGACGGAGAGCTGCCTCAGACCCGGCTTCCCATCGTCCCGGGCCACGAGATCGTTGGCGAGGTCGTCGCCCGCGGCGATGGCGTGACGCTGACGCCAGGTACGCGACTCGGCGTGCCATGGCTCGGTTTCACCTGCGGCCGCTGCGAATTCTGTCGACGCGGCGAAGAGAACCTGTGCGACTACGCGCTGTTCACGGGCTGCCAGCTCGATGGCGGCTACGGCGACTACGCGCTTGCCGATGCACGCTATTGCTTCGAGCTGCCGGAGTCCATCGACGACGCGCATGCCGCACCGCTGCTCTGCGCCGGATTGATCGGCTATCGATCCTGGCGCTTCGTGTCGAACGCGCGGCGGCTCGGCCTGTACGGCTTCGGCGCAGCGGCGCACATCGTCATCCAGATCGCGCGCTGGCGCGGGCAGGAGGTATATGCATTCACGCGTCCCGCCGATTTCGAGGCGCAGGCGTTCGCTCGTTCGCTCGGCGCCGCTTGGGCAGGCGGCAGCGACGAGGTGCCCGCGAACTCGCTGGACGCGGCCATCATCTTCGCGCCCGTCGGCGCGCTGGTGCCGCTCGCTCTGCAAGCATTGCGCAAGGGCGGCGCGCTCATTTGCGCCGGTATCCACATGAGCGACATCCCCGCGATGCCCTACTCGCTGCTGTGGGGAGAACGTTCGATTCGTTCGGTCGCGAACTTGACCAGGCGCGACGGAGTGGAATTCCTCGGCATCGCGGCGCGGATTCCCGTGCGTACGCACGTCGAGACATTCGCGCTAGCGCAGGCCAATACCGCCCTCGAACGACTGCGCGCCGGCGAGTTGAGTGGTGCGGCCGTGCTCATCCCCTGAAGCCGCGCTGAGCTCATCGATCGCTTCGATCAGCGCGGCCGTGTCCACGGGCTTGCTGAGGAAGCGGCAGGCGGCGACGGGCGTCCTGATCGAGCGCAGTACCGACGGCAGATCGCCGCTCAACACGACACCCGGCACATCGTAGCCCTGACGCTTGCGCAACCGCAGGAGCATGTCGAGGCCCGTGTTGTGCTCGTCGAGATGGTAGTCCGCGATGACGACATCCCCCGGCTGCAATCGCTCGAGCAAGAGCTCGGCCTCCGTCAGCGTCGGCGCACTCAGCGTCTCATGGCCTTCCAGCCGGAGAAACAACTCCGTTGCGAGGCGCACCCCGTCGTTGTCCTCCACGAGAATGAGCCGCGCCTTGCGCCGCGGCTGCGCGCGCATTTCCTCGACCGTCGGCTCGCGCGCGCTCGGCGGCGCGGCAACGCGGCAGTGCGCGGGAATCCGCACGATCGCCTGCGTTCCGACGCCCACCTGCGAATGGATCTTGATGGAGAAGCCGAGCACGCGGGTCACCTCGCGCACGATCGCCAGACCCAAGCCGACGCCCATTCGCTTCGTGCCATGCGTGTCCACCTGGTAGTACTCGTCGAAGATTCGCTCGAGTTTGTCCGCCGGGATGCCGATGCCGGAATCCTCGACGGCGACGCAGATGGCGTCCGCCTCTTCGAAGCACCTGACCGTCACGCTGCCGCGATCCGTGTACTTCAACGCGTTGCCGAGCAGGTTCTGCAGGAGCTGGCCGAACAGGATCCAGTCGGTCGCGACGACGATCGACGTCGGCTCGGTGACGAGTTCGATGTCTCGCACGCGGGCCAGCGAACCGAATTCGGACTGCAGCTCGTCGAAGACCTTCGCGATGGGCACGGCCGCATTCACGGGCTCGATCGCACCGGACTCGAGCCGGCTGATGTCGAGCAAGGCGTTGAGCAGCCGCGTCATGGTCTCGATCGCAAGTGCCTGCTGCCGCAGCAGCTCGCGCACGTCCGGCGCCGGGACGATCTTCGTCATTGCAGCATTCAGCAGGCGAATCGTCTGCATCGGCTGGCGCAGATCGTGACTCGCGGTCGCGAGGAAGCGGCTCTTGGCGCGATTGGCGCGATCCGCCTCCGTCCGCGCCGCGACCAGCTCATCCTTGGCGAGCCTGCTCTCCGACGTGTCCCTGACCGCGGCCGCGACGAACTGCTTGCCGCCGATCGCGAACGGCGCGAGCCGGATGCCGGCGGGAAACTCGGTGCCATCCGCGCGCAGCGCAAACAGGTCCGCGATGCGCGCGCCCATTTCGCGATTGTTCGGCTGCCGCAGATAACCGGCCATGTGCTTGCCGTGGTGGGCTCGCAGACGCGGCGGGATCAGCATGTCGAGCGGCTTGTCGATGAGAGCCTCGGGCGCATAGCCGAACAGCTGCCGCACGGTTTCGTTGGCAAAGCGGATTCGAGCGCCGTCGTTCACGACGATGAGCGCGTCCGGTGAAAAGCGGAGCAGGTGCTCCGTGATTTCGACAAGCTCGTCCATGGTCCAGGAGCCCGCTGCGGCGCTGGTCGCCTCCTCGGTAGCCGGCGATTTTGCAGTATGCCTCGGCTTTGCCAGGCGAGAACTGCGGAGAAGGTGCACGGCGCAGCGCGGCCGCGAATGCCGACCTCGGCGTAGTGATTCCTCACCTCGCTCACGTCCGCAGCAGCTGCGCCGTCGTCCCGGCCTCGACTCCCGCGGCGTTCGCCTCGTCCGTATCCAGATGCAGTTCCAGCCGGAAGCTCGGTTCGACGCGGACGATCACGTCCTCGTAGATCACATCCCGCTCGCGACTGTCGATGCGCACCGCCACCTTGTCGCGGTCCTTGACGCCGAACGCGGCCGCATCGGTCGGACTCATGTGAATGTGGCGAAGCGCAACGATGACGCCGTTCGCGAGCTCCATCCGACCACGCGGCCCCTCCACGATCACGCCGCCGGAATTCGTGAGGTCTCCCGAGAGGCGGATGGGCGCATCGATCCCCAACGTGAACTCATCGCTGCGGGAGATCTCGATCTGATCCTGCTCTCGGGGCGGACCTATCAGACGAACGCCTTCGAGCCGCCCTTTCGGGCCGATCAAGGTCACCCGCTCGATCGCCGCGAATTGTCCGGTCTGCGACAGATCACCACGCGGTGTCAGCGAGTAATCCGCTCCGAAGAGACGCTCGATCGAGGCCGGCGACAAATGCGCATGCCGCGCCGATATCGCGATGGGAATGGCCGAACCGCTTGCCATGAGACCCTCACGCGAGGCCACAGTCAGCCGCTCCGCAGCCTGCGCTCCTGTCGTTGCTCGTTACGGATGGACCCGCAGATGTCACACAACAGCCCGGCGACCACGTCGATCGCATCGTCGATCGCGATGACTCCCGTGAGTGATCCGCCTGCATTCACGACCGGAACGCGCCGCAGGCCGGCGATGCGCATGCCTTGCATCAAATCGTTGAGGTCGTCGTCTTCTCTGGCGGTCAGGGGATCGCGGCTCATGACGTCACTCGCGGTGATGCCGTGCAAATCTCCATCCCGCGCACAGACCTGCACGACGAGGTCACGGTCGGTCACCACGCCGAGCGGCGTCCGGCTGCCGTCACCCTCGTGCATGACGACCAGGAAGCCGACGTGCTCATCGCGCATCAGCTTCGCCACCGCGACGCAATCCGCGGCAGGATCGACCGTGACGACACCGCGCTTGCAGTAGTCTCCGACCTTCATGGGCCCACCTCTCTCGTGATGTTCGTCGGTGTTCGCGGTGCGCGCTGCGCGAGCACGGCTCGCGCAGCACCCGGTCATTTCACTTCGATCTTGCGCGGTTCCTGTTTTTGAGCAGCACTCTTCGGCACATGCACTTTCAGGACGCCGTCCTTCGACTCCGCACTGATCGCCTTCATGTCGACGTTGTCCGGCAGCGCGAAGCTGCGCGTGAAATTGCCGTAGAAGCTTTCGACGCGAATCTCGTTCTCGTTTGCGGACTCCGATTCCTTCTTGCGTTCGCCGCTGATCGTGATGACGCCGTCCTCGAGCGTGATCCTCACGTCCTCCTTCTTGACCTCCGGCAGCTCCGCCTTGATCAGGAATTCCTTATCCGTCTCCGTGATATTCGCGACCGGGCGCCAGTTGCTGAACTCCTCTTCGCTGCGACGCGACAGCGCGCGGCCGAAAAACGGCGAGTAATCCCGCAGCATGGTCTCCATTTCGCGGAACGGTTCCCAACGAGTGATATTCATCGCTCAATCTCCTCTGGTGATTCGGATCGCGAGCTTATGTTCGCCCGCCCGGCCTGCTTGCGAATGCGGAAGTCCGCGTAGGCATTACCGGCAAGCTCATGCGCGAGACTGCGGCGCCCCTGAACCCGCCGCGGCGAGGAGTTTCCCTAGGCGACCTGCGGATTGTCCTCGACTCAGCGGAATCCGAACGTCGTTCCGAGAAGATCACGAGCGCGGGCGGCGCGCCGATGGACTAGATAGTGCTCATGAATACTTTCTCTGATCGTTGCGCGGCCGGACGGACGCTCGGCGCGCTCCTGGCGCAGTACACGGATCGCCGCGACGTGCTCGTGCTGGGCCTGCCTCGCGGCGGGGTTCCCGTCGCGGCGGAGGTCGCCGAGATGCTGCACGCGACGCTCGATGTCATCGTCGTTCGCAAGCTGGGCGCGCCCGGCCAGCCGGAGGTCGCGATCGGCGCGATCGCGCCGGGCGGTGTCACGATCGTGAACGAGGCTGCCCGCTCCCTGTTCGAGCGCACGCACGCGCTCGAGAGCGAGATCGCTCGCGAGCGCACCGAGCTGCGTCGGCGCGAGGCCCTGTATCGCAACGGTCGCCTGCCGCTCGACCTGCGTGGTCGCACTGTGATCCTCGTGGACGACGGCGCGGCCACGGGCGCCAGCATGCGCGCGGCCGTCGCGATCGCGCGCCGGCTCGGCGCGCAGCGTGTCATCGCCGCGCTGCCCGTCGCTCCCCCGGACACGTTGGCCGTCCTGCGCGACCAGTGCGATGAAGTGGTCTGCGCATGCACGCCGGAGGCGTTCAGATGCGTCGGCGAGTGGTACGACCATTTCGAGCAGATCAGCGATACCGAAGTGGCCGCGGTGTTGTGGAAGGCTCACTACCTCGAGCGCCTGCGCGCCACGAGCGCACGTCCGCCGCCGCACACGTTGCACCACCGATAGCACGGCTCGCGCCCCTCCCGCGAAGGCAATGCCATGAATTCTCAGGACCCCTTCACCGCGCAGTGGTCGATCGAGGATTTGCTGCGTCCGGACGCGTTCCCGCACGAGGTGAGCGCACTGCAGTTGCGCGAGACACATATCTCGTGGGTCATCCTGACCGGATCGTTCGCCTACAAGATCAAGAAGCCCGTGAAGCTCGACTTCATCGACGCCTCGACCTTGGAGCAGCGCCGTCACTATTGCGAGGAAGAGGTCCGACTGAACCGGCGCACCGCGCCGGACCTGTACATCGACGTCGTCGCGATCACATTGCAGCATGGCCATGCGCTCATTGGCAGGCACGGCATCGCGGTGGAATACGCCGTGCGTATGCGGCAGTTCTCCCCGACGGATGAACTGCCTGCGCTGCTCGCGCAGCAGGCGGTCGCGGCGGACGAGATGGCCGCGCTCGGCGAGCTGATCGCGGCGTTCCACCGCGACGCGCCGCACGCACCGACGATGCGAGCGCCGGAAAAGACCGAGCAGATCCACCGCGCCGTGTTCGACAATCTGCGACAGCTCCTCGACATGGCCGCGCCGGCCGATCCGGAGGAGCGCATGAATCACCTCGCTGCCTGGACTCGCGACACGGCTCATGAGCTCGCGGCAACCTTCCAGCAACGTGAGCGCGAGGGCTTCATCCGCGAAGGTCACGGCGATCTCCACGCCGCCAACATCGTCAGGCACGAGCAGCGCCTGGTGCCCTTCGATTGCATCGAGTTCGATCCGCGCATGCGCTGGATCGACGTGATCGACGACATCTCCTTTCTGGTCATGGACCTCATGAGCTACGGGCGCGCCAATCTCGCCACGACCTTGCTCAGCCGCTACCTGGAAGTCACGGGCGACTACGATGGCATGCAGTTGCTGCCCTTCTATGCCACGCATCGCGCGCTCGTACGCGCGAAGGTGGATGCGCTGACCGCGCGATCCGTGCCGGCCCGCGCCGCCGAACGCCGCGATCGGATGGAGCAGAGATTGGTTGCCGCGATGACGTGGACGACACCGCAGCGCCAGCCGTTCTTGATCCTCATGCACGGCGCGTCCGGATCCGGAAAGTCATGGCTCAGCGCCCGCCTCGTCTCGGAGCTGCCAGCCCTGCGCATCCGCTCGGACCTGGAGCGCAAGCGCCTCGCGCATCTCGGTCCCACGCAATCCGCCGCCGCCGGCGTCCGCGAAGGCATCTATTCCCCGCGCTTCAGTGAACGCACGTACGAGCGGCTCGCGCACTGCGCGGAGCGTTGTCTTCTGACGGGCTTCAGCGTGATCGTGGACGCCAGCTTCCTCGACGGCGCGCACCGCGAGACCTTCCAGACAATCGCCGCCCGTCTGGGCGTTCCACGCCTGATCGTCTCGTGCGAGTCCGATCCCATCGCAGCGTCGACGCATCTGTTGGAGCGTTCCGCGCGCGGCACGGACGCCTCCGACGCGACCCTCGCGGTGCTCGATGCGCAGCTCCGCGAGTTCAAGCCCTTCCCACCCAGCGAGCGTGCCGACGTGATCGAAGTCGACGCGCGTGCGCCGCACGCCGTGCAGCACGTCAGACAGGAGATTCGCTCGCGACTTGCGGAAGTGATCACGTCCGCACACCCACTCAACGGGAGATTGCCATGGCCACGACAATGAAAGCCGCCGTATTCGTCGAACCCGGCCGCATCGCGCTCGATGAGCGACCCATTCCCGACGTCGGTCCGCTCGATGCGCTGATGCGCGTCACGACGACGACGATTTGCGGCACGGACGTGCACATCATGAAGGGCGAGTATCCCGTGAAGCGGGGCTTGATCGTCGGCCACGAGCCCGTCGGCATCATCGAGAAGCTCGGCAGCGCGGTGAGCGGATTCAAGGAAGGACAGCGCGTCATCGCCGGCGCGATCACGCCGAGCGGCTACAGCAATGCGTGTCTATCGGGCGACTGCTCGCAGGACGGCGCGGGCACGCCACATGGCTGGAAGCCGATCGGCGGCTGGAAATTCGGCAACACGATCGACGGCTGCCAGGCCGAGTACGTCCTCGTTCCCGATGCGATGGCCAATCTCGCGCCCGTTCCCGACGGCCTCACGGACGAGCAGGTACTCATGTGTCCCGACATCATGTCGACGGGATTCGCAGGCGCCGAAAGCGGCCGTATTCGCATCGGCGACACCGTCGTCGTGTTCGCGCAAGGCCCGATCGGCTTGTGCGCGACCGCCGGCGCGAAGCTGATGGGGGCGACCTCGATCATCGCCGTCGAATCCGTTCCGGCCCGCATGGAGGTCGCGAAGCGCTTGGGCGCCGATCACATCGTCAACTTTCGCGAGGTCGATCCGGTCGACGCCATCTTGCGGCTCACGGACGGTCGAGGCGTCGATGTCGCGATCGAAGCCCTCGGCACGCAGCCGACGTTCGAGGCTGCGTTGCGAGTGCTGCGCCCCGGCGGGACGTTGTCGAGTCTCGGCGTCTACTCGCAGGACTTGACGATTCCGCTCGGTCCGTTCGCGGCCGGACTCGGCGATCACACGATCGTCACGACGCTCTGCCCTGGCGGCAAGGAGCGCATGCGGCGCCTGTTGGGGGTGGTCGCATCGCAGCGCGTCGACTTGCAGCCGCTCGTCACGCATCGCTACAAGTTGGCCGACATCGAAGCCGCGTACGATCTGTTCTCCCATCAGCGCGACGGCGTGCTGAAGGTTGCAATCACGCCGTAACTTACGCGGCGGCGCTTAGCGCCTTTCGGGAAGACCGAGCGCGACCGCTCGTACGCAGCGTTAGCCTGCAGCATCGAAGGCCAAGGCAGTGGCAGCAATGAGGCGCGTAGCAGTGCTCACGAGCGGCGGCGATGCCCCCGGAATGAATGCCGCCATACGCGCCGTGGTACGGCTGGGATTGCTGCGCGGCATGCTCGTGTTCGGCATCCGTCACGGCTACACGGGACTGCTCGCCGGCGAGTTCGTCCCCCTCGGTGCCCGGGACGTCGGCGGTATCGTTCACCTCGGCGGCACGATGCTCGGCACGAGCCGCTGCGAGGCATTCAAGACAGAACAGGGCCAGCGCCAGGGACGGGATCGGCTGCGCGACAACGACATCGCTGCGCTCATCGTGATCGGCGGCAACGGCTCACAAACCGGCGCGCATGCCCTATCGCAGCTCGGCATGCCCGTGATCGGCATCGCCTCGACGATCGACAACGACCTCATGGGCACGGACATCTCGATCGGCGCGACGACCGCGCTCGATGTCGCGCTCGAGTCCATCGACCGGCTGCGTGTGACGGCCCGCGCTCACGAACGAGCGTTCCTCGTGGAGGTCATGGGCCGTCACTGCGGGTTTCTGGCGGTGTCCGCGGCGATCGCCGGCGGCGCCGAAGCTGTCGTCGTTCCCGAGCTCGCCCAAGATCCCGAAGCGATCGCGGGGCAACTGCGCCGCTCGCGCGAGCGCGGCAAGAGTCACGCGATCGTCGTTGTCGCCGAGGGCGCCCGCGACGATGCCGACGCGCTCGCCGCGTACTTCAAGGCACACGCCGAGCGGCACGGACTCGAGCTGCGCGTGACGCGCCTTGGCCACATCCAACGCGGCGGCGCGCCGAATGCCCATGATCGATTGCTCGCCACGAACCTGGGTGTCGCGGCGGTCGAGCAGATCCTCGCCGGCAGGGACGGCGTGCTCGTGGGCTGGCGCAACGGCGCAGTCGTCGCGACGCCGCTCGGCGAGGTTGCCCATCGCACGAAACCGATCGATCTCGAACTGCTGGAGCTCGCCAACTCCCTGGCGCTTTGACGGCGCGAACCAAAGGTGACCTCATGAAACTGAAAGATGCCTGTGTTCTCGATGCCGTGTGCTGCCTGCCCGACATCACGATCGCGGCGGCGGCGCGGATGATGCGTCAAAGCCACGTCGGCGATGTCGTCGTGATCGACGATGCGGACGAGGAGCGGGAGCCGATCGGCATCCTCACGGACCGCGACATCGTCGTGGAGGTCATCGCGCTCGGCCGCGATCCGGCGACCGTGAAAGTGAGCGAAGTCATGACGAGAAATCCCGTCATCGCGTCCACGTCGGAGGACACGAGCATCGCTCTGGAACGCATGCGCGCTCAAGGCGTTCGGCGCATTCCGATCGTCGATGAAGACGGCTTCGTGTTCGGCATCGTGACGCTCGACGATCTCCTGCGTGCGCACGTCGAGGAAGGCGCCGCGATCGCTGAAGTCAGCAGCAACGCGCGGCGCCGCGAGTCACGCACGCGGCGCTGACACTGCCGCGGGCGCAACGTCAGTCGACCGCTTGCGCATACGCCATCGCACGGTCCACGTAGGCGGCGGCCAACGACGCCCACGGCGCCATGTTGCGATAGCGGGAATCGAGCCGATGCCGCGCGACCAGCTTGGCGCGCACGCATGCGCGCCGGCTGCGATAGAAGTCGAACAGCGCGGGCGTGAATGCGTCGCCGGACAGCTCTCGATACACGTTCACGACGGTGCTGCCGACCCAGGCCGCGCCGGACACCTCGCACTCCATGTGCAAGAACGCAAGCTCCTCGACGGCATCGAGCGTGCGCAGATCGAGCGAAAACTCGAGCGCGTCGATGATGCACGGTGGCTCGGACAAGCAGACATGTTCCGGCCGGAGATCGCCGTGGGCCTCGACGATGCGTCCTTGTCGCGCGCGATCGCCGAGCTCGGCTCGGAGCAGCCCGAGTACCCGCGATTGTTCGTCGATGAGCCGATGCACGGCGCCGGCATCCATCGCGAGCGCGGGATCGAGAAGGTGTCGACGGTCCTCCGCGATGCGCCGCTCAAGTCTGCTCACGTACGCGTCCGGCGCCAGCAGGACGCTCCGCAGACCCGAGTAGAAGCGGACGAGCAGCAGGCCGAGTGCGTGCAGTTGCTCCGGGCGCACCGAGTGGGCCGCGATCGCACGATCCAGCATTGCCGCCGCCGGCAGCCTTCGCATCCGAACGAGCCAGTCGACGGCCTCGCCCGAACCGTCGATCGACAAGGTGCCGCTCGCATCGAGCATGAGCGGGACGGTACCGAGATAGACGCTGGGCGCGAGCCGACGATTCAATCGCACCTCCTCCGCGCAATCGAATGCGCGCGCGTCCAGCGAGCTCAGGTCCAGACCGACGAGGCGCACAGGCTTCTTCAGCTTGTACGCGTACTGATCGCCGAGGAACACCCACGAGAAATGAGTCTCGATGGAGTCAACGGCGGTCGGCTTCTCCGGGTACGCGGCAGGCGAGCACAATGCACGCACCTTCGCTTCGAGACCGACCGCGGCCACCGGGAACGGGCGTGGCGGCAGCACCTTCTTTGCTGCGACGATGGCATGACGCATGGATGACACCTTGCTCGGCGATCACATCGTGAGCGGATACGGCGGACTCGAGGCAACCGGGGCGGACGACGCTGCACCGGTGTCGCAAAGCGCCGCGGCTTGACGATGAGCACATCGCACTCGAGCTTGTCGATCACGCGCTCGGCCGTGTTGCCGATGAACAGTCGCGTGAGCCCGCTGCGGGAGACCGCGCCCATCACGACCACATCGGCGCGACAGCGCTTCGCGAAGCGCGGCAGACGGCTCGCAGGATCGCCGCGCTCGTACACCACGTTCTTCTCGGGAATGTCGCTGCGCGCGGCCACCGTTGCCAGCGCCTTGCGCACACCGCCCTCGTAGGCCGCCAGATCGAGATCCGACATCGTCACCCAATACGGCTCCAGGGCGCCGTCGATCGGCAGGCGGGGCATCTCGTGCGCATGGAACGCGCGCACCCGCTGCGGCGAGCCCGCCGCGGCGACGGCCGCTTCGAGGATCAGGGTGTCGAGCCCCGCCGGCTTCGCGTGCGCATGGAACGGATCCAGCGCCGCGACGACGGTCGGTCGCGCCGGCATGCGACGTGTCTTGCTCAACAGTAGCGGACAGGGGCAATTGCGGATCAGATCCCAATCCGTATTCGTCAGTAGTACGCGCGCAAGGCGCGCATGGCGCTGCGATGCCGCGATCAGCAGCGCCGGCCGCTGCTTCAACACCTGCCTGACGATGGCGTCGGACGCGGGGTAGTCCCATGCGACCGTCGTCTTAATCTCGAGCCCACGCAGCGCCGGGAGGCGCGTCAGCTCGTCCAGCGCCTCGCGGCTCTCCTCCATCGATCGCTTGAAGGCGCTGCGCACGCCATTGCCGGCGCGCACCACGGGACCGTAAGGCAATGCGATCACGTGCACGAGCTGCAGACTTGCATCGCGCTGGCGGGCGAGCGCGGCGGCCTTCTGCAACAACGGCAGCGAAGTGCGACCGACTTCCGCGATGGCCACCATGATCGGTGCGCGCATTCGGGGGCTCATGGGGAGTCCTCGTTCGAACGTGGGCGTACGAGTTGTACGCGCGCTGGGGGCCCTTGCGACTGCGGGTTATTCCGAGCCGGTTCCGTGCTTCCGCTTAACGCGCGTCCCGCAAGCGCGGCTGCGTCATCGCGACTCTTGCTTTGCATCGGACGAGGCAACCTCATGCTGCAGTTGCTGCACGTAGTCGGTGAGCCGATCGATCTTGAGCCGCGTCGCGCGTTCCGCATCCGGGTCGCCGAGATCGGCCAGGGAGAATGCCTCGCCCCAGACGGGCATCGTGCGCGTACCGTGCGCGCCGATGAGAAAGCGGCCGTCGATGATTCGCTCCACGCGCTCGCGATCGAAGCGCTGTCGATGTCGCTGCGCGTAGCGAGTCAGGTCGGGCACCTCCACCGCGAGCGACTTGGCAACCGGGCCGTCGCCGCGCCCGGAGGCACCATGGCACGACGCGCAGTGGCGCACGAAGAGCTGCTTGCCGCCCTGGGACGTGTCGTCGGCCGCGGCGGTGAAGCTCGCGTGACTCGCGAGCACGAGGCCGATCAGCGACGCGAGGGCCCTCGAAAATGCTGGTTCGTTCATGGTGTTTACGGACGCTGGATGGATTGCAGATAGCCGACGAGCCGATCGATCATCGAATCCGTTCGGGCGCGCGCGGCGGCATCGTTCGGCTGCGCGGAATCGTAGAGTTGCCATCCCCATACGGGCATGTCTCGCGGTCCATGCGCCGGCTTCTCGTAGCGCCCGTCGATGACGAGCCGCACGTCCTCGGTCGGAAACTCACCGCCGTCGCGAGCCGCCAGCCGAGTCAGGTCCGGCACATGGAGCTTGATCAGCGGCGCAACCGGTCCGTCGCCATGCCCTTCGATGCCATGACAACTGGCGCACAATTGCTCGTAGAGCTGCATCCCAGACAGCGTGTTCAAATGCGTCGGTGACGGCGTCGTGGCGCAGGCGGCAACCAAGCTCATGCATAGCGCCGCGGTGAGGACTCGAACCATGGGTCTTTCCTGACAGTGCCTGGCTCTATGTAAGCACACGGATGACGATGCGCTGCCCCGGAGAACCCGAGTGCCGCTCGTGGGAAGCTCGTAGCCGGGACACACCGAGGCGCGCGCACCATGGCACCAATGAGCGCCCCCGAACGCCGCGGCCTTTCGGCCGACGCCGCAGCACGCATGCTCGCGACCGAGGGACCCAACGAGCTGCCGGGGACACGCGAGCGAAATTTCCTGGCGATCGTCGTCGACGTGCTGAAGGAGCCGATGCTCCTGCTGCTGATCGCGGCGGCGAGCGTCTACTTCGTCCTCGGCAACGCGGGCGAGGCGCTCGCGGTCGCGGCTTCGATGCTCGTCGTCATCGCAATTTCGATCGCGCAAGAACGCCGGACGGAACATGCGCTGGCGCGATTGCGCGAATTGTCGAGTCCGCGCGCGCTCGTCATCCGCGACGGCCGCGAGCGACGCATCGCCGGCCGCGACGTCGTGCGCGGCGACATCACTCTCATCCACGAGGGTGATCGCATTCCCGCGGACGCGCTCCTCCTCAGCGCGAGCGAGCTCAGCGTCGATGAATCCTTCCTGACGGGCGAGTCGCTGCCGGTCGACAAGATCGCGGCGCAATCGGCGACGGACGCCGAGCAGCGAGAGGAGAATCGCGTGTACTCCGGATCGCTCGTCGTGCGCGGCTCGGGGGTCGCGCAAGTGCTCGCGACCGGACCGCGCTCCCAGATCGGTCGGATCGGCGGCGCGCTCGATGCGCTCGAGCCGGAGACGACGCCGCTGTTCCGCGAAGTCAGAACGTTGGTGCGATGGGCCGCGCTCGGCGCCCTCGGCTTCTGCGCCGTCGTGACGATCGCCTATGCGTCGACGCGCGGGGATTGGCTCGGCGGAGCGCTCGCGGGAATCACGCTCGCGATGGGCTTGTTGCCGGAGGAGTTCCCGGTCGTTCTGACGATTTTCCTGGCGCTCGGCGCGTGGCGGCTGTCGCGGCTGGACGTACTGACCCGCCGCATGCCGGCGATCGAGACGATCGGCGCGGTGACCGTGCTCGCCGTCGACAAGACCGGGACGCTGACCGAGAACCGGATGCGAGTCGCCCTGCTCGAGCCAGACGAAGGCGCAGCCAGCGACCTGCGCACCGCCGCCGCGCCGTCGCCAGCGAGCACCGAGGTTCTGGCCATCGCACGGGCGGCCAGCAAGACCGATGCGTTCGATCCGATGGAACGAGCGATTCACGAAGCGGCCGAATCCCTGATCGATCACGGAGCGGCCGCGAGCGAGCCCTCACGACTCGTCAAGGAATTCGGACTCACGCCGCAACTGCTTGCCGTCACTTACGTCTGGCGACGGCCCGACTCGAAGCGGCTGGACGTCGCGTGCAAGGGCGCTCCGGAGGCCGTTTTCGAGCTCTGCGGGCTGGATGCCGCCGAGCGCGCAGCTCGCTCGCGGCGTGTCGCTGCGATCGCCGCCGAAGGCTTGCGCGTCCTCGCCGTGGCGCACGGGGAATGCGACGACGGCGATCTGCCGGAGTCGCCTCGTGGATTTCGTCTGCGGTTCGCGGGCTTCATCTGCTTGGCGGACCCGCTGCGCGACGATGTTCCGGCCGCGATGAACGAATGCAGACGCGCCGGCATTCGCGTCGTCATGATCACCGGCGATCATCCTGGCACGGCACGAGCGATCGCGCGCCAGGCTGGACTCGCGGATTCGCGGCACGTGCTCACGGGGGCCGAGCTGGACGAGCTCGACGATGGCACGCTGCGCGAGCGTGCGAAGCACACTTCGATATACGCGCGCATGTCGCCCGAGCACAAGCTGCGGCTCGTCCACACATTGAAGGCTGTCGGCGAGATCGTCGCGATGACCGGCGATGGGGTGAACGACGCGCCGGCGCTGAAGGCCGCGCATGTCGGCGTCGCGATGGGCGGCCGCGGCACGGACGTGGCGCGGGAGGCGGCCTCGATCGTGCTGCTCAACGACGACTTTGCATCGCTCGTCGCCGCCGTCCGTTCCGGCCGCAGGATCTATGAGAATCTGCGCCATGCCATGGCTTTCGTGCTGGCCGTGCACGTACCGATCGGCGGCATGGGCTTGCTGCCCGTCCTGTTCGGCTGGCCGCTGCTGTTTTTTCCATTGCACGTGCTCGTCCTCGAATTCGTCATCGATCCGGCGTGCACCTTCGTGTTCGAGGCGGACGAGCAAGCGGCGAACATCATGGACCGCCCGCCCCGTTCGACGCGCGCGCGCTTGTTCTCCGCAAGCCTGCTGCGACGGAGTTTGGTCATGGGAAGCGTGATCCTGGCGATCGCACTGGCCGTGTACGGGCTCGCGCTCGGGTCGCTGCCGGAGAATGCGGCGCGTGCGCTTGGCTACATGGCCCTCGTCGTCGCGGTGCTGGCGCTGATCTTCGTCAACCGCGCCCCGGACAGCTCGTTCGCGCAACTGCTGGCGCGGCCGAACAAGGTGTTCTGGATCATCGTCGGCGGGGCCACGGCCGTCGTCGCAAGCGTCGTCTACATACCGGCCCTGGCGACGGCCTTTCGGTTTGCAACGCCGCCCTTCGCATTGCTGGCCGCCGCGCTCGTCGGCGCGACCGCCGCGGTGCTCGGCGCCGGCGTGCTCATCAGAACGGCAAGCTCTCGGCGAAGTCCGGCGGCTTTACGATGAGAACGTCGCAAGGCAGGTATTCGAGCACGCGCTCCGCCGTGCTGCCGATCAACGCGCGCCTGATCGCGCTGCGCGCGATCGCACCCATGATCACGACGTCTGCGTTGACGTCGTGCGCGAAGCGCACCAGCGCCTCCGTGGCCGAGCCGAGCTCGATGGCGATATCTTGCCCCTCGATCCCATGGAGTGCGCACAACCGACCCACCTCGGCCCGCTTCGCCTTCCGCTCCTCGTCCACGAGCTCTTGCGTGAGATCGCCGGCGAGGACCGGCATTCCGCTGGCCGCCTCAGCCGTGAGTATCGCCGGCACGAATGCGTGCAGGACGCGGATCGCGGCATCGAGGCGTCGACGCAGCTCGGCCGCGCACTCGAGGATGCACGTGTCGAGCGCCGCGGGCTTGTCGTCCGCGTGGCCGGGGTCGATGGCGGCGAGGAGCACCGGCGCGGGCGACCACGCCCTCGGCTTGGTCAGCAGGAGGGGCACCGGGCAGCCGCGGATCAAATGCCAATCCGTATTCGTGAGGAACGTGCGCCTCGCGAGCGAATGATGATGCGTGTCCTTCACGACGAGGTCGGCGCACGTCGCTTTCGTTCGCTCGAGCAGCCGCACATGCAGCGGATGGCCCGAGATCACGTCGATCGATGCATCGACCCCCTGCTTCCGGAGCGATTCGCCGATCGCTTCCAGCCTCGCGAAGGTATCGGCGACGAGTTCGCCTTCCCCCCGCTCCTGCGATGCCCCCGCTGGAGGTGGCGCTCGCGTTTCCTGCGTCTCGCACGCGAACAGCTGCAACCGCGCGTCGAATGCCTTCGCGAGGCGGGCCGCCTTGTCGAGCGCCGGGTGCGCCGCGGCAGTCGGATCGACGATGACGAGAATGCTACTGACCTTGTTCATGCTGCTCACCTCTAGTCGCTTCGCGGGTCGTCGTCGCGCGCGCGATCGGGCAACGGCCCTTGCATGCGCGACAGGTAATCCGCGAGCCCTTGCATTTCCTCGGGCGGGAGGCTTTCCAGGAAGCGCGACAGCTCGTGTCCGACGTTGCGCCGATGCCCATCGGCGAGATTGCGCATCTCTTTCAGCAGGTAGCGGTAATGTTGATTGCGCACCGAGGGCACGAACCCGTCGTCGTCGCCGCGGCCATCGTCCTCATGACAGCCGCCGCAGAACTTCGCGTACGTCGCCGCACCGCGGGCCAGATACTTGCCGTCACCCGTGTCCGCGAACGCAGGCGGTGGCAGACGGTTCAAGTACAGCGAGACGTCGGCCAACGCCTGTGGATTGCCTACCGCGTTCCGGGAGACGACCCTGTGCATCTGAGTCGCGCGGCGATCGCCCCCGAGAAAGTCGGCGAGCTGTTTGACGATGTAAGCGCGACGCTGGGCCGCGAGCGCGGGTATGTCATGTTCGGCGGCGCCGTAGGCGTTCGGTCCATGACAGCTCGCGCACTGATCGCGATAGAGCGCTTCACCGCGTGTCGCGTCGGCGTCGACTTGCAGCGCGTTGTCGACGAGTTCTTCCGCACGATCCCATGCCGCAACCGCGACCGACGCCATCAGCGCGGCGCTCGACATCGCAGCGATGACCTCCGCGCGCTTGCCTGTGCTACCGACCATGGTGGCGACTATATGACGGCCAATGACTACCCGCTCAGCGGGATTCGCGTAACGCGCACGCGTTCCCTGCAACGTACGAGCTGCCGCGACGGTGGCGTCGCGCGGCTTCGACTTTCAGAAATTTCCAGTAGTGAGCTTCCGATTGCGAGGCCGCGAGGCTACCCGAAATCGAGCGGGTGAAACTCCTGGGTAGACGTAGGCATGAAAGAGCACAACATGCCCAAGGTTCCTCGGCACTTCCTTTCGCTGGAACGACGCCACCATGAACGACGCATCCATTCTCACACCGACACGCACGCCGACCCCCGCGCAGTTGGTCTCGATCGTGGAGCATGCGCCGGACGGCATCTTCGTCGCGGACCTGCATGGCCGCATCGAGTACATGAACGAAACCGGTTGCCGCATGCTCGGCTTCGCGCGCGCCGAGATCATCGGCAGGACGATATTCGAGCTGCTCGCAACGCACGACGCCGATAGCCTGCTGCGCGCGAAATCGCAGATGCTTCGTGGCGCGACGCATGTCGCGGAATGGTCGCTTCGATGCAAGGACGGTCATTGGCTGCGCGCCGAGGTGAGCGAAATCATCTTGCCGGACGGCGAATGGCACGCAATCGTGCGTCGTGTCGCCAACCGCGAGGTGCGAGTCGCGCGCCGCGACGAGCGCGTCGTCCCACCGCCCGACACGGAGCAGCTGCGCGTCGCGGTTCGCGACCGCGAAGATACGCTCGCGATCGTGACTCACGACTTGCGCAACCCGATCGCCGTCATCACGGCCATCGCCAGCACGCTCGACAGAATGACGCGCGCTCTGCCGGACAGCGCACAGATTCACGAGCTGACCGAAAAGTTGCGCGCCACCGCCATCGGCATGTCGGGCCTGGTCGAGGACCTGCTCGCCATCACGATCGATCAACATGGACGATCGATACTGAAACGTACCGCCGTGGCTCCCTCCGAGTTGCTGGACAAGGCGGCAACGGCCGTGCGGCCGCTGCTGGCGCCAACCTCGTTGGCGCTCGTCGTTCAGGCCCGTGCCGATCTGCCCGCCGTGAGTGCCGACGCGGAACGCATCCTGCGCGTGTTCGCCAATCTTCTCGACAATGCGCAGAAGCACACGCGAGCGCCTGGACGCATTCTCATGACCGCGGAATCCACTGCGGGCGGGGGCGTGCGCTTCTCCATTGCGAACAGCGGCGAGCCCCTGCCGGCGGAAGCGCTCGACGCCATGTTCGAGCCGTTCTGGCAGGCCTCGCGCGACGATCCGAGCGGCGCCGGGCTCGGCCTGTCGATTTGCCGCGCGATCGTGGAAGCGCACGGAGGCGGGATGTGGGCGGAACCCGCGCGCGGTGAGCGCGTCCGCGTCTGTTTCGTGCTGCCGCGGGGCGATTGAGTGCCGCTACGGAACGTCAGCGCGCACGAGCAGCACCGGCACCGGCGCGAGCCGCACGACACGCTCCGCATCGCTGCCGAGCGCCAGGTGCAGCAGCCCTCGGCGGCCGTGAGTCCCCATCACGATCAAGTCCGCGTTCCAGGCCTTGGCCTGTTCCACGATCCGATCGGCCGCTCTGCCGCCCACCGCCTCGAGCAGCACCGATTCCCCTTCGAGCGCCTGGTCGCGCAGCGCGCGTTGCGCGCTCGCGAGAATGGCGTTGCCCTCTCCTCGCATCGCGTCGACGACCTTTGCCAGGTACTCGATCGGCGCCTCGGTCATCGCGAGCGTGGTCTCGTTCACGACGTGAACGAGCTGCACCTGCGAGCCGTGACTCTTCGCGAGCTTGATCGCCTCGGACACGCCGCGCATCGAGGCGGCGCTACCGTCCACGGGAACGAGAATCTTGTGGTACATGCCGCCCGGCCTCCACGTCGAACCGACGCGATACGCAGTTCACGGACAGTCGATATTCGCGGCCGGGCCGGGGCTCCGCCACTCGAACAAGCCGCAGCGCTAGGACGTTGCATGTGCACATACATATGTGTGTGCAACCACGCCCGGCGTCGAGGTTCTCTCACGTAATCCAACCTAGCGGCTGCAGGGATGTCCTCCTGGCTCCCTCGCACGTGCTCGCTACGCTGTCGCCGACGTAGCCCTCGAAGGACACGGCGATGTGCAGGTCGAAACGTACCGCGAGGATCGGGCTCGCATGACCACGGCTGCGACGACACCGGGCAGCCAGCTCCTGCCGATCGTGCGCTCCGTCTTGAGCGACTTGCGACAGCAGGGCAATGAATCGCGCCCGCTGTCGCTGGACAGCACGCTCGATCACGATCTCGGCCTCGACAGCCTCGCTCGCGTCGAGCTGTTCGCCCGCATCGAGCACGAGCTGAACGTGCGGCTTCCGGACGCCTTGTTCGGCAGCGCGGAAACCCTGCGCGATATTGCCTGCGCGCTCGAGCGCTCGCCGTCGCCGCCGCGCGCAGCACGGACACATGTCGATCTGCCTGCCGCTCCCTCGCGTGCGCCGTCGCGGCCGCCGCCTACCGTGACGACTTTGGATGAAGTGCTGCGCTGGCATCGTGACCATCAGCCCGACTTCGTCCAGATCACGATCCTGGGCGATGCTCATGACGAGACGGTCACATATGAACGGCTGTGGCTCGACGCGCGGAGCATCGCGGGCGGGCTGCAGCGGTACGGGATTCGCCGGGGCGATACGGTATCGCTGATGCTGCCGACGAGCCGCGACTACTTCACCGCGTTCTTCGGCGTCCTGCTCGCCGGCGCCGTGCCCGTGCCGCTCTATCCACCGGCTCGCATGAGTCAGATCGAGGAACACGTAAGGCGGCACGCCGGCATTCTCGCCAACGCCGCCGCCGCGATCTTGATTACGACGAGTGAGATGCGGCGGCTCGGCGCGCTGCTGCGCATGCATGCACCCTCTCTCCGCAAGCTCACGACGGCCGCCGAGCTGCGCTCCCTGTGCGCCGACCCGGTACGCGTCGTTCTGAACGCGGAGTCGATCGCGTTACTGCAATACACCTCCGGGAGCACCGGACAACCGAAGGGGGTCGTGCTGACGCACGCGAACGTCCTGTCGAATATCTCCGCGTTGGGCACAGCGCTCGGCGTGACGTGCGGGGACGTCTTCGTCAGCTGGCTGCCGCTGTATCACGACATGGGACTGATCGGCGCCTGGCTCGGCACCTTCTATTTCGGGCTGCCGCTCATCGTGATGCCGCCGCTCTCCTTCTTGACCCGGCCGATACGCTGGTTGGAAGCGATCGATCGCTGCGGCGGTACGCTGTCCGCCGCGCCGAACTTCGCGTACGAGCTGTGTTTGAAACGCGTGAGCGATGCCGAGCTGCGGCGTCTGGATCTACGCACCTGGCGCCTCGCGATGAACGGCGCCGAAGCCGTGATTCCAGAGACCCTGACGCGCTTCCAGGAACGCTTCTCGCGCTGCGGCTTGCGAGCGACGACATTGACGCCGGTCTACGGCCTGGCCGAGTGCTCCGTCGGCCTCACCATCCCGCCCCTGGACCGCGGACCATGGATCGACGCGATCGATCGAGAGTCGTTCACGCGAGACGGCCTCGCGCGGCCGGTCGGCGCGGCGTCCGCCCATGCATTACGCTTCGTGTCGTGCGGCCGTCCGCTTGCGGGACATCAGGTGCGCATCGTCGATGCGGCGGGCAAGCCGCTGCCGGAGCGCCGCGAAGGACGGCTCGAGCTGCGCGGACCGTCGGCGACACGCGGATATTTCCGCAACGCCGACGCGACCGGCAAGCTGATCCACGACGGCTGGCTCGATAGCGGCGATCGCGCCTATCGCGCGAACGGCGAAATCTTCGTCACCGGACGCATCAAGGACATCATCATTCGCGCCGGCCGGCACATCTACCCCGACGAGCTCGAAGCCGCGATCGGCGCCGTCGACGGTATTCGCAAAGGCTGCGTCGCCGTCTTCGGCAGCACGGACGCATCGACCGGCACCGAGCGTCTGGTCGTGCTCGCCGAAACGCGCTCGGAGCAGCCGTCGGATCGCGACCCGCTGCGGCAATCGATCATCGCAACCGTCATGGAGTTGCTGGGCGAGCCTCCGGACGAGGTCGTGCTCGCAGCCCCGCACACCGTGCTCAAGACGTCGAGCGGCAAGATCCGCCGGACCGCGACGCGCGAAGCTTACGAGCGTGGCGCCCATCGCGTCGCACAGCAGCACGGCACGAGGATGCAGCTCGTGCGGTTGTTCGTGAGCGGGTTGCGCCCCGGCGCGTGGCGCGTTGCCCGCCGCGCGTCGGAGCTGTTGTACGGGACGTATTTCTGGTCGATCGTCGCGCTCGTCGGCGGCGGCGCGATGCTGGTCGTCCTCCTGCCGCTGCGTGCGAACGTGCTCTGGTCGTCATGCCATCACGCGGCGCGCTCGATCCTGCGTCTGACCAACATTCCGCTCGTCGTCGCCGGTCACGAGCCGCGGCGCCAGGCGCCTCGAATCGTGGTTGCGAATCACGCCAGCTATCTGGACGGCTTGTTCCTGCTCGCCGCATTCGCACACCCGGCCCGCTTCGTTGCAAAGCGCGAGCTCGCGCACGTCCCCATCGTCGGCCTGTTCCTGCGGCGCATCGGCACGGTATTCGTGGACCGCTTCGATGTGCGTGCCAGCATCAAGGACGCACGGCATTTGTCCGATCTGGCGGGCCATGGTGCTTCCTTCATCTTCTTTCCCGAAGGCACGTTCACGCGCGCGCCGGGATTGATGGCGTTCCACCTCGGCGCGTTTGCCGCCGCCGCACACGCGGGGATGCCGGTGGTTCCTGTCGCGCTGCGCGGCACACGCGCGCTCCTTCGCGATGAGGAATGGCTGCCCAAACGCGCGCCCGTCGTCGTCCACATCTGCCGGCCGCTCACGACGGCGCCGGCTGAAAGAGAGCTCGCCGCCGCCGCATGGCTGCGCGACGCCGCTCGCCAGCAGATTCTCCAGCATTGCGGCGAGCCCGATCTTCTCGGCGCGGCGGCATGCGACGGCGCTGGCTCCCTCGGCACCGAGCCCCTGGCACAGTGAGGACACTCCCATGATTGCTCAGCCAGTGATCTGGTTCGAGGCGCTGCAACGCACCGACGTGCCGCGCGTCGGCGGCAAGAACGCCTCGCTCGGCGAGCTGGTGCGCAATCTCGCGCAGCAGGAAGTGAGCGTGCCTCCCGGGTTCGCGACGACGGCCGAAGCCTATTGGGAATTCGTCGACGCGAACGCACTGCGACCCGTGATCGAGCGGGCGCTGCGCGCGTATCGCGAGCACAAGATTTCACTGGCGGAAGCCGGGCAGACCCTGCGTTCCGCGTTCCTGCATGGCGAATTCCCCGCGGCGACGGCGGCGGCGATTCGCGATGCCTATCGCACTCTGTCGGGCCGATGCGGCGTCGACGTCGCGGACGTCGCCGTGCGTTCGAGCGCGACGGCCGAAGATCTGCCAGACGCGAGCTTTGCCGGACAGCAGGAGACGTACTTGAACGTGCGTGGCGAGTGTGCCCTGCTGGATGCGTGTCGGCGGTGTTACGCATCGCTGTTCACCGACCGTGCGATCAGCTACCGCGAGACGAAGGGATTCGATCACCTCAAAGTGGCGCTGTCGATCGGGGTGCAAAAGATGGTGCGGTCCGACCTCGCCGGCGCCGGCGTGATGTTCTCGATCGACACCGAGACGGGTTGCGATCGCGTGATCCTCATCAACGCCGCCTGGGGTCTCGGAGAGAACGTCGTACAAGGCGCCGTCGACCCTGATGAATACGAGGTCTTCAAGCCGCACCTGGCGAACAGCGCGCTGACACCGATCATCGAAAAGAAGTGCGGCGCCAAGGCGCGCAAGCTGATCTACGCGACCGCCGGCGACGCGCGCACCCGCGACGTGCCGACTTCCCAGCTCGAGCGCAGCGCCTTCGTGCTGAACGACGCGGAGATTCTCACGCTCGGCCGCTGGGCGTGCGCGATCGAGCGGCACTATGGCATGCCGATGGACATGGAATGGGCGAAGGACGGCCGGACGGGCGCCTTGTTCATCGTCCAGGCGAGACCCGAAACCGTGCAATCGCACCGCGCGACCTCCGCCCTGCGCTCCTACCAAGTGCGCAAGAAGGGACGCACGCTCACGAGCGGGCTGAGCGTCGGCAGTGCCGCGGTCAACGGCCGCGCCTGCCTGTTGCAGAGCGCTCGCGACATCGAGCGCTTCGTCGACGGCGCGGTGCTCGTCACCGCGTCGACGGACCCCGATTGGGTGCCGATCATGAAGCGCGCCACCGCGATCATCACCGACCACGGCGGCCGCACCTCGCACGCGGCGATCGTCAGCAGAGAGCTCGGCGTTCCGGCGATCGTCGGCACCGGCAATGCGACGCGCGTGCTGCACGACGAGCAGGAGATCACGGTCTCCTGCGCCGAGGGCGAAGAAGGATTCGTCTACGATGGCACCGCGGACATCACCGTGCAGGCGCTCGACCTGGGCGCCATTCCGCCAACCAGGACCCGAGTGATGCTGAATCTCGCGAATCCCGCCGCGGCACTGCGCTGGTGGCGGTTGCCCGCGGACGGCGTGGGACTCGCGCGCATGGAGTTCGTCATCAATAGTCACATCAAGGTGCATCCGATGGCGCTTGTGCGGCATGCGACGCTCGTCGACGCGAAGGCGAAGCAAACGATCGACGAGATGACGCGCGGCTACTCGGACAAGGCCGAATATTTCGTCGAGCGGCTCGCGCGCGGTCTCGGGCGCATCGCGGCCGCGCTGTATCCGCAACCCGTGATCGTGCGCACGAGCGATTTCAAGACGAACGAGTACGCCAATCTCATCGGCGGCCAGGAATTCGAGCCCACGGAAGCGAACCCGATGATCGGCTTCCGCGGCGCATCCCGCTATTACTCGCCGCGCTATCGAGAGGGGTTCGCGCTCGAATGCCGCGCGCTGCGCCGCCTGCGCGACGAGATGGGCTTTCGCAACGTCGTCATCATGATTCCCTTCTGTCGTTCGATCCGCGAAGCGGACCACGTCCTCGATGTAATGGCGGCGAACGGCCTCACGCGCGGCGAGAACGGCCTGCAGGTCTACGTCATGTGTGAGATCCCCTCCAACGTCATACTGGCGCAGGCGTTCGCGGCTCGCTTCGACGGATTTTCCATCGGCAGCAACGATCTCACTCAGCTCACGCTCGGCGTCGATCGCGATTCCGACCTGCTGGCCGACTTGTTCGACGAGCAGGACGAAGCCGTCAAGTGGATGATTCGACAGGTCATCGACCAGGCTCACGCCGCTGGCGCGAAAGTGGGCTTGTGTGGACAAGCACCGAGCGATCACCCGGAGTTCGCCGAGTTTCTGGTCGCGTGCGGGATAGACTCTCTCTCCGTGAGCCCGGACAGCTTCGTCGAGGTCAAGCGCCGCGTCGCCGCGAAGGAAGCATCCATGCGTCCGATTTCGCCGCAGTAGCAACCGTCGATTTCACGATGCGAGTAGGGCGCACGCATGCTTCACACGGTGCCCGCCGATAGGGCGCGATTCTTGTGGGACGATCCGCGGGGACTGACGCAGACCGAAGTGCTCGCGAGCCGAGCGCGATTCGGCCGCAACGACATCGTCATCGCACCGCCCTCCGGTTGGCGGGTCGTGGCGCGCAACACGGTGCGCGATCCTATGATCTGGTTTCTCGCCGGCACGGCCGTGTTGTTCGCATGGCTGCGCGACTACGCGGAAGCCGTGGTCCTCGCGATCGCGCTCGCGCCGATCATCGGCATGGACTCCTTTCTCCACCGTCGCACGCAAGCGAGCACCGCTGGACTCGCGGGACGTCTCGCCACCCGCGCCCGCGTGGCGCGGGACGGCGCGCTCGTCGAAATTCCTTCGGCCGACATCGTTCCAGGCGACGTCGTCGTCGTCTCCGGGCCCGAGTCCTTTCCCGCCGACGGCGTGCTGATCGCGAGCAGCAACGTTCAAGTGGACGAATCGGCGCTGACGGGCGAAGCGCTCCCGGTACGCAAGCACGCGATCGAACGCACCGCTGCACGCAGCGCGGACCGCTCGACGGAGTCCACGATCGCGCACGAATCCTGGGCTGCCGCGGGCACGCGCGTGTTGACGGGGGAAGCTCGCGTGCGCGTCGTATTCACCGGTGCGCAGACGTTGTACGGACAAATCGTGCGCCTGGCGCGAGCGGACACGCACGAGCGCACGCCGCTGCAGCAAGCGCTCGCATCACTCGTGTTCACGCTGCTGATTGCGGCGACCGCAATGTGCGTGGCGCTTGCCGTCACGCGCTACATGCAAGGGCACGGTGCGCTCGATGCGTTGCTGAGCGCCGTCACGCTCGGCGTTGCGGCGTTGCCAGAAGAGTTTCCCGTCGCCTTCACGTTCTTCCTGAGCATCGGCGTATATCGCCTGGCGCGACGGCAAGCGCTCGTGCGTCGCGCCGTGGTGGTGGAGAACATCGGCCGCGTGACCTGTATCTGCACCGACAAGACGGGCACGCTGACGGAAGGAAAGCTGCAGCTCACGCATATCTTTCCGGCCGCTGGCGTCGACGAGCAGGCGCTGCTGCGGACGGCGGCGGCGGCCTCGCGGGCGGAAAGCGCGGACCCCATGGACCTCGCGATCCTGCAACGGGCCCCGGCGGCGGCGAGCGCGGCGCGATTGGCGGTCTTTCCTTTTACCGAGGACCGCCGTCGCGAGGTGGTCGTCATGCGCGACGCGCACGGCGAGCTCGTCGCCGAGGCCAAAGGCGCGCCCGAGACGATCTTCGGCATGACCGCGATGTCCTCG
>JAEYXD010000013.1 GCA_023428645.1 Pseudomonadota bacterium | reverse complement strand
GCCCTGGCCGGCCTTCACCTGTTCGTAGGCATTCAGGATGTATTGATAAGTCATCGGGTACGACGACAGCGCCGTGCGCACCGCATCCAGACCTTCCTCGATGCGCTTCGCGATGCGGATCTCGCCTTCGCGGGTCAGCAGCTCGACGGTGCCCATCTCGCGCATGTACATGCGGACGGGATCGGTCGTGCGGCCGAACTCGGCATCGACGGTCGCGAGCGCCGCGGCCGCTTCTTCGGCAGCTTCTTCATCGACGACGACTGGCTCGTTCAACGGCAGGGCTTCGTTCTCCGGTGCCTTTTCGTACACCGGGATGCCCATGTCGTTGATCATGTTGACGATGTCTTCGATCTGCTCGGGATCGACGATCTCGCTCGGCAGGTGGTCGTTCACTTCGACATAAGTGAGGAAGCCCTGCTCCTTGCCGCGGGCAATCAGCAGCTTCAGCTGCGATTGACGCTCGTCGGCGATTTGCGCCGGTTCCTTCTTTGCTGCCAAGGTTTTGCTCAAGTTGCGGCCCTCACGGCTGGTCGGTTGCGGCGGGCTAAAAAAGACCGCGCAGTGTACTTGGATTGCAATGCAGCCGCTAGGTTCGATGCCCTGCGGCACCGGCATTCACGGCAGCTTTAGTCAAAAAGCTCTGTAATTCAGCCCTTTCGGCGTCCGTCAATCCCTCACGGGATTTCTTGCGGACCAATTCCTCGACCCGCCGCTCCGCGCGCTCGGGGAAAAGCTGATTCAACGCGTCCGTCAACTCGCGCGCCGCGCCGACGGCATCGACGGGATACTCGTCCCGCGCGAGCCTCGCGAGTGGTTCGAAATCGGGTCGACCCCGCCACCGTTCAAGCAGCGAAGCGGTGTGCGGGCATGGGTTTTCCTGCAAATCGTTCAGCAGCTCGACGAGCAGGGGGATGCCCGGGCGTTCGATCTCTAGCAATTCCTCGGGCGCCGCTCGTACCTGGGTCGCGGCGCTCGGGTGATGGACGAGGATGCGGATCGCCTGTCGGACGAGACTCCCCCGGCCCGTGGCGAGCGGCGCGATCTTCGGCCGCAACGCCACCTCCGGAGCGGGCTTCGCCGCCGCCGCGCCGCCGTCGCGGGTGAGGGCGGCGGAGAGTCGCGCGGCATCCAGCTTCACGATCTTCGCGACCTCTTCGGCGAGCAATTCCCGGTATACGCCGGCAGGAATGCGTTCGAGCAACGGTTTTGCAAGCTCGGCGAGCCGTGCTCGCCCGTCCACCGTCGTAACGTCGACTTGAGAAGTCAAATGACCGAGGAAGTATTCCGACAGCGATATCGCGCGATCGAGGCGGCCTTCAAAGGCTTCGCGGCCTTCCTCGCCGACCAGCGAGTCGGGGTCGTGCCCATCCGGCAGGAACAAAAAGCGGATCTGCCGGCCGTCGCGGATCTGGCTCAGCGAGTTCTCCAGCGCGCGCCAGGCGGCGGCCTTGCCCGCGCGATCGCCGTCGAAGCAAAAAACCAGCTCACTGCAGACACGGAAAATGCGCGATAAATGCTCAGGCGTGGTCGCCGTACCCAGTGTCGCCACTGCGTAAGTGATGCCAGCCTGATGTAATCGCACGACGTCCATATAGCCTTCAACGACCAGGAGCCGGGTTAGGGTTCGTGATGCCTGTCGCGCTTCGTAAAGGCCGTAAAGTTCCCGGCCCTTGTGAAAAAGCTCCGTTTCAGGGGAATTCAGGTACTTCGGCTCGCCCTTGTCCATGACCCGGCCGCCAAACCCGATCGTGCGGCCGCGCGCATCGCGGATCGGGAACATCACGCGATCGCGAAAGCGATCGTAATACCCGGGCGCTGCCTGGTTGCCGGGCCGCCGCTCGCGTTCGATGATCAGGCCGACCTGCAGCAGCGTCTGGCGCTCCTTCTCGGATAGACCGAGAGAGCGGATGAGGAAATCCCATGCGTCTGGTGCGTACCCGAGATTGAAGCGATTCGCCGTGTCGCCCGTCAGCCCGCGCGATTTGAAGTAGTTTTTCGCGCGCTCCGACTGCATCAGTTCTTCACGGAAGAGGCCTGCCGCCTTTTCGAGTGCCGCGAACAGGCCTTCGGTCGGAGACGTCGTGCGCGCCGCGCCGTGATCTTCGCGCGGCACGTCGAGCCCCACGCGCGCGGCCAGGTCTTCGACCGCTTCGACGAACGAGAGATGGTCGTGCTCCATCAAGAAGCCGAGCGCGGTGCCGTGCGCGCCGCAGCCGAAGCAGTGATAGAACTGCTTGTCCGGCACGACCGTGAACGAAGGGGTCTTCTCGCCATGAAACGGGCAGCAGGCCTTGTATTCCTTCCCATGCTTCTTGAGCGGCACGCGACTGCCGATCAATTCGACGATGTCGGCACGCGCGACCAGCTCATCGATGAAGTGTTGAGGGATACGGCCGGCCATGAAGCGAAAGCGATGGGCGATAGCGGTGGATTGAATTACGAATGCGACATGGCGCGCTCGCATCGGCGCCTGCGTGCCGAATTGGTGCGTAAGCATATGCCGCGATCGACTCAGCGCAAGCGCGCAAAAAACGCGCCGCAATCGCGGTCGGAGGATCGGGATATCTCGGCGAATAGCGAGCGGGTGAACCGCCAGCCGCCGCGGGGTCAGCCGCCGAGCTTCGCCTTCAGCTTGGCGCTCACCGTGCCCATGTCGGCACGACCTTGAGCCTTTTGCTTGAGCAGGGCCATCGCTTTGCCCATTTCCTTGATCGAGGTCGCGCCCGCCTCGGCGATCGACTCGTCAATCAGTGCATCGAGTTCGGCCTCGGACAGCTGGGCCGGCATGTACACCTGCAGCAACTCGATTTCCTTGCTTTCCTTCGCGACGAGGTCTTCGCGACCGCCGCTTTGGAACTGCGCAATCGATTCCTTGCGCATCTTGATCATCTTCTCGACGACCGCGAGCACCTGGGTATCGTCGAGCGAGATGCGCTCGTCGACTTCGCGCTGCTTGATCGCGGCGGTGATCATGCGGATCGTGCCGAGGCGCTCGGAATCCTTGGCGCGCATCGCCGCCTTCATGTCTTCCGTGATTCGATCTTTCAATGACATGGCGGGAGAGGGGCAGAGGCGGTGAAGGAATTCACCGCCTCGAAAGGCTTAGTACGAGCGGGACTGCGAAGCCGGGCGGGCGCCGCGGGCGCCGCTGAAATCGCGGCTGGAGCGCTTCATGTGGCGCTTCACGGCGGCGGCTTTCTTGCGCTTGCGTTCCTGAGTGGGCTTTTCGTAGAACTCGCGACGGCGCAGTTCGGTCAATACCCCCGCCTTTTCGCAGGCGCGCTTGAAGCGCCGCAAGGCGGCATCGAAATACTCGTTCTCTCGGACGCGGACGCTCGGCATCGCTACCTCTAACCTGGGTGAAAGCCCGTCATGAAACCCCGTCGCCGTGGGCCGGGGCGGGCGGAAGGCGCGGAAGTGTAATGAGGGGCCGCGCGAAAATCAAAAAAGTCCCGGCAAATATGCGACATTGCCCGGCTCGATGGGGTTTCGAAGGCTCGGACGCCCTCCCGACCCCGTAATTTGTAGGCGATCTGATGAACGTTCTAGGCATCGAAACCTCTTGCGACGAGACCGCGGCGGCCGTGTTCGGCGGCGACGCCGGCCTGTTGTCGCACCGGCTGTTCAGCCAGGTCGACATGCATGCGCAGTACGGCGGCGTCGTTCCGGAGCTCGCGTCCCGGGATCACGTTCGCAAGGTTTTGCCGCTGATTCAGCAAGCGCTGGCCGACGCAGGCGTCGATCCCGCCCGGATCGGCGGGGTCGCGTATACGGCCGGTCCGGGGTTGGTCGGCGCGTTGCTGGTCGGGGCATCGGTCGCGCGGAGCCTGGCATATGCCTGGGGATGTCCCGCCATCGGCGTCCATCACCTGGAGGGGCACTTGCTGGCCCCCATGCTCGAGCCCGAGCCGCCGCAATTCCCGTTCGTCGCGCTGCTGGTGTCCGGCGGCCATACGATGCTGGCGGCCGTGCATGGCGTCGGCCGGTATCAGATCCTCGGCAGCTCGGTCGACGATGCGGCGGGTGAGGCCTTCGACAAAACCGCGAAGCTGCTCGGATTGCCGTACCCCGGCGGCCCGGCGCTCGCGAAGCTGGCGCAATCGGGGCAGCCAGGACGATTCAAGTTTCCACGGCCGATGCTCGATCGGCCCGGTCTCGATTTCAGTTTCAGCGGTCTGAAGACGGCGGTCGTCGTCGCGACCCGCGGCTTGAATCTCGATGACACGACCCGCGCCGACGTCGCAGCCGAATTCCAGCAAGCGGTCGTCGATACGCTGGTCGCGAAGAGCCGCCGCGCCCTCGAACAAACCGGCTTCGATGCGCTCGTCGTCGCGGGCGGCGTCGGGGCGAACCAGCAGCTGCGCCACGCGCTCGCGGAGCTGGGCAAGAAGCTGGGCGTGACCGTGAGCTATCCGCGCCCCATGTTTTGCACGGACAACGCCGCGATGATTGCCTACGCGGGCTGGTGTCGGTTGAGCGCCGGCGAGCAAGAAGGCCTGGCGATCCGCGCGACTGCGCGCTGGCCGCTTGATACATTGCGCGCGCCGAACAGTCCCACTCCGTAACGCATCAATGGACAAAATCTTTCTGAGCTCGCTGGCCGTCGAATGCATCGTCGGCATCTGGGAGTGGGAACGCCGCGTCAAGCAGACCGTCGTCATCGACATCGAGATGGCGGCCGACATTCGCAAGGCGGCCGCGAGCGATCACATCGACGACACGATCGATTACAAGCGCGTATCCAAGCGGCTGCAGACGTTCGTCGGCGAGTCGCAGTTTCAACTCGTCGAGACGCTGACCGAGCGCATCGCGCAGCTGATCGTGACCGAATTCGGCGTGAGCTGGGTCAAGGTGCGGCTCAACAAGCGCGGCGCGATTCGCGGCGCGCGCGACGTGGGGATCGAGATCGAGCGCCGCCGCGAGGATTACGCGGGGCTGGGCGTGCAGGAGCAGCCGGGTGTGCCGCGCGATGCCTGACGTTTTCGTCGCGGCCGGCAGCAACATCGAGCCCGAGAAGCATCTGCGGCTCGCGCTGGCCGAGCTGCAGCGAAGCTTCGCTCCGCTGGCCATTTCGCCGGCGTATCGAAACAAGGCGGTCGGCTTTACGGGCGATGACTTCATCAATCTCGTGGTCGGTTTCGCGACGGACCACGATCTTCATCGCGTGCGCGAGCGCTTGCAGGAGATCGAGACGCAGTGCGGCAGGCCGCGCGCGGCGCCGAAGTGGGCCGCGCGTTCGATGGACCTCGACATTCTGTTGTTCGGCGATGAAGTGCGGACCGAGCCGGAACTGGTCCTGCCCCGTCCGGACCTGCTGCGGCGCGCGTACATGTTGAAGCCGTTGCTTGATATCGCGCCGCACGTGCGTCATCCGACGGCGGGCAAAACGATCCGCGAGCTGTGGGCGGAGTTTCCGGGCGCAGATCACGAGCTGACGCCAGTCCCGCTCTGATCCCCCCGCGGGTAGAGCGGCGGGTGAATGGCGCGTATTCCTTTCTTACCAGCCCACGCTTCTCCCGCCATCCACGGCAAGGATCTGTCCCGTGACGAACGGCGCAGCCGTCGCGAAAAACAGCGCGGCGCGCACGAGGTCTTCGGGCGAGCCGCTGCGTTTCAGCAATGTTCGCGACACGATCTCGTCTTTCAGCGATTCCTCGATGCCTCCCTCGGGCCAGAGAATCGGCCCCGGCGCGATGCCGTTCACGCGCACCTCGGGCCCGAGCTCGCGGGCCAGGGATCGCGTGAGCATGGCAAGGCCCGCCTTCGCGGTGCTGTACACGGGATGCTCGGGCAGCGGACGTTGGCCGTGAATGTCGATCATGTTGAGGATCAGCCCGCGCGCTTGCCGCAGATGCGGCGCCGCTGCCTGGGACAGGAACAGCGGCGCTTTGAGGTTCGTGCCGATCAGATCGTCCCAATGATCGAGGTCGATCGACCCCAACGGCGTCGGATAAAACGAAGATGCGTTGTTCACGAGCACATCGAGCCGGCCAAGCGACGCGACCGTCGTCGCGACGATGTTCGGGATCACGGCACAATCGAGCAGATCCGCCTGCACGAGAATGGCAGAATCGGCGCGCTCCGCATTGAGAGCATCGTGCAACGACCGAGCGGCCTCGAACGAACGATGAAAATGTATCGCCACGCGCGCGCCTTGCGCATGAAATCCACGCGCGAGCGCGGCGCCGACCCGCTTGGCGGCGCCCGTGACCAAGACGACACGCTCGGACAACGGGCCGTCGTGCGCAGTGTTCGTTGCGGAGCTCATGCGGCTATGTTCGCCGAAGTCGCGGTGGTTGCAACAGGCATGCGGCGGTCGCGCCTCGCCCGAGCGCTTCCATGGGGGGAGCACAATCCATGACGGCTACCGAACTGCCGCAGCCTTCTCCCGAGGAAGCCGCGCACAGCGCGCGGCTCGTCGAGCGGATTCGCGATGCGATCGAAGCGCAGCACGGCTGGATCAGCTTCGAGCGCTACATGGAAATGGCGCTGTACGAGCCGGGGCTCGGCTACTACAGCGCCGGCGCGACGAAGCTAGGGGCCGCCGGCGATTTCGTCACTGCGCCGGAAATTTCGCCGCTGTTCAGCCGCTGTCTTGCGAACCAGTGCGTCGAGGTGTTCGAGCGCATCGGGCCCGCGGACATCGTCGAGCTCGGCGCCGGCTCGGGCGTAATGGCCGCGGACATCCTGCTCGAGCTCGAAGCGCAGCAGCGTCTTCCCGAGCATTACTACATTCTCGAAGTGAGCGCCGACCTGCGCGAGCGGCAGCGCGCCACGCTTGCCGCCCGCGTGCCCCAACTGCTCGAGCGCGTGCAATGGCTCGAGGCCTGGCCGACGGACTTGCGCGGTGTCGTGCTCGCGAACGAAGTGCTCGACGCGATGCCGGTCGAGCGGTTCTGTATTCGCGGTACGCAGGTGAACGCGATCGGCGTGACCTGGCAGCTCGGCCATCTCGACTGGTCCGAGACGCACGCGAGCGCGGCGCTGGAGCGGGCCGTGCGCGACATCGAGACCGCGGTGGGAGGGGCGCTGCCCGATGGTTATTGCTCCGAGGTCAACTTGCGGCTCGCGGGCTGGATGCAGGGCCTCGCGGGCGCATTGCGCGAAGGCGTCGCGCTGTTCATCGACTACGGCCTACCGCGTGCTCAGTACTATCGAAGCGAACGGCGCGAAGGCACGCTGCTGTGCCACTACCGCCATCGCTTCCACGACGATCCGCTGATTCTGGCCGGCATTCAGGACATCGGAGCGTGGGTGGATTTCACGGCGGTGGCCGAAGCCGCGAGCGACGCGGGGTTCACCGTCGCGGGCTTCGCGACGCAAGCGCATTTCCTGATCGGCTGCGGCATCGAGCGCTATCTCGCCGCGCTTGCCGACGCGGAGATCACCGAGCGCGTGCAGCTGGCTCGTCAGGCGATGCTGCTCACGCTGCCGGGGGAGATGGGCGAGCGCTTCAAGGTGATCGGCGTCACGAAGAAGTACGAGCATCCGCTGCGCGGCTTCGGCGTGCGAGATTTGAGCGGGAGTTTGTGAGGCATTGTGGATGCGGAGCGCGGATGTGGATTCGGGTTCGGCTTCCAATGCGCAGCGGAGCTGCCCCCATCCTGTCCTTGCACGGGCAGGCTGGCTGCTGACGGCGTTCCCCACGAATCGCGGCGGTCCCCCACGAAGCACGGCGTTCCCCACGAATTGCGGTGGCCCCCCGCGAAGCACGGCGTTCCCCGCGAACCGCGGCGTTATGGAGGGGAGGCTGCCGCGCCACGCGCCGCGTTCAATACCTCCGCGATCGCCTGCACCCGCGCCTGCCTGAAGCGCTGCGCGATCTGCTCGCCGTTCAGTCCCGCGCGCGCCTCTGCTGGAACCTTTGCCGCCCGAGCCGCCGCATGCGCGCGCCGAAGGAGATCTGACTGCGGATAGTCGCGGTCCTCGAGCCCCTGGCGGCCGCGCGCATCCGCTTCGCACGCGAGCACGAATTGCTCGACGCGCTCCGGCCGCCGAAAGGCATCGAGATGTTCGAGCAGATCGAGCAGCGTGCCCGGGCGGACTTCCGTCGCCTTGTGCATGACCAGGTGGTGCCGCCCGACGAGTATCGCGAGATCGCGAAATGCATTCGGCACGCGAAAGCGTGCGCACAGCGCCGCGATCAAGGGCACGCTGCGATGCTCGTGCGCGACGTGACGCGGCCATTCCTCGGGCGGCGTCGTGCCCTTGCCCAGGTCGTGTACGAGCACCGCGAACCGCACGATCGGATCGGCGCTCAATCGACACGCTTGATCCAGCGCCATCATCGTGTGGACGCCGGCATCGATCTCCGGATGCCAGCGCTCGGGCTGCGGCACGCCGAACAGCGCGTCGATTTCCGGAAAGATGACGGCAAGCGCATCGGCCTCGCGCAACACCTCGAAGAACTTGCGCGGCGCCGGCATCCGTAGGGCCTTGAGCAGCTCCTGCCAGACGCGCTCAGCAACGAGCGCGTTCAATTCGCCGCTCGCGGCGATCGAGCGCATGAGCGCCATCGTTTCGGGCGCCACCGTGAATCCGAGCGGCGCAAAGCGCGCCGCAAAACGCGCCGTGCGCAACACGCGCACGGGATCTTCGATGAAGGCGGCGGAGACATGGCGCAGCACGCGCGCGCGCAGATCGCGCTGGCCCCCGAACGGATCGATCAGCGCCCCGGTATCGCCATCCTGCGCGATCGCGTTCAAGGTGAGGTCGCGACGTTCGAGATCCTCTTCGAGCGTCACATCGGGCGAAAAGCGCGTCACGAAACCGCGATAGCCGGGACCGGTCTTCCGTTCGGTGCGCGCGAGCGCGTACTCCTCGTTCGTGTCCGGATGCAGGAAGACCGGGAAATCTTTACCGACGGGACGAAAGCCGCGATCGAGCAGCTCCTGGGGCTGCGCGCCGACGACGACCCAGTCCCGCTCGTGCGCGGGCAGGCCCAGGAGCTGATCGCGTACGGCGCCGCCGACGAGATAGGTCTTCATGAGCGAGGGATCACGGGTGGCTGGTCTCCGAGTGCAATCGCAGCATCGATCGAAAGTTTCCTGCCGAGGTGCTTACACCGACGCCGATCGTTGCGCGGGTGAGGATCTTTCCACTAGTAATCATCGCTGCGCCAGCGAAATTTCCATTCCCTGGCTCTCTGTCCGCGGCGCAGGAATAATCGCCCGTATTCGTTCTCTCGCCCGCGTTACCAGTGCAATCGCGACTGCTGCTCGTCCTCCTCGCTGCCTCGCAACTCTCCGGCTGCTACCTGCTGCAAGCGGCGACCGGTCAGATGGAGATCGTTGCGAAGCGCAAGCCGATCTCCGCGGTGATCGCGAATCCGTCGACGCCCGAACCGCTGCGCGAGCGTCTGGAATATGTGTCGGACGCACGCGCGTTCGCGGTCAACGAGCTCGGCCTGCCCGACAACGACAGCTATCGCGCCTATGCGGATGTCGGACGACCGTACGTCGTGTGGAACGTGTTCGCGACCGACGAGTTCTCGGTCGATCCGCGCCGCTGGTGTTTTCCGATCGCGGGTTGCGTCGTCTATCGCGGGTACTTCGATCAGGGGCGGGCCGAGCGCTATGCGAGGGGACTGCGTCTCGGCGGTCGAGATGCCGCGACCGGCGGCGTCGCGGCGTATTCGACGCTCGGGCACTTCGACGATCCGGTGCTGAACACGATGATTCATTGGAACGACGTGCAGCTCGCGGGCACGCTGTTTCACGAGCTTGCGCATCAGGTCGTCTACGTGCCGGGAGACTCGGAATTCAACGAGTCGTTCGCGACCGTCGTCGAGGAGGAGGGGCTCAAGCGCTGGCTCGCCGCTCGCGGCCGCAGCGACGAGATGCGCGCCTGGTACACGCAGCGCGAACGCAGCGAGATGTTCATCGGGCTGTTGCTCGCGACGCGCGAGCGGCTGCGCAATCTATATGCGGAGGACTTGCCGCCCGAGGCAATGCGGGATCGCAAGAACGCCGAGTTCGGTCGCCTGAAGTTCGAATATTCGCAGTTGAAGCAGCGCTGGAACGGCTACGCGGGCTACGACCGCTGGTTCGACCGCGCGTTGAACAACGCGCACCTCGTGTCGGCCGCGACATACCACGGATGCTTGCCGGCGCTGCGCGAGCTGTTGAAGTCGCAAGACGATGACCTGCGGCGGTTCTATGCCCGCGTGCGAGAGATCGCGGCAGGATCACGGGACCAGCGCCGCGGCTTTTGCGACTCCATTCCCTCCTCCATGAGTGCGGGAGAGGGTTAGAGAAACCAGGCGCTCCCGCTCTCCCCCGCGCTACGGGGGAGAGCAGGTCTTCCTGGGCGGGAAGGGCGTCAGCCGATGGGGAACACGATCGTCGAGTTGCCGCGGCGGATCGTGATCGCAAACGACGACTGCACGTTCTTCATCACCGCGCGCAATTGCTCGACGTTCGTAACCCGCGTGCGGCCGATCGCGAGGATCACGTCGTTCGCGCGCAAGCCGCTCTCCGCGGCCGGGCTGCCTTCCGCGACGTTGCGCACGGTCACACCGCCATTGTTGTCGGTGTTGCCGAATGTCGCGCCTTCGAAGGCCTTGTGCAGATCGCCCGCGCCAGCACCGTTCACGTCCTCGCGCCCGCCGATGACGGCCGTCACCTTGCGCGGCTTGCCATCGCGAATCAGACCGATGTCGACCTTCTCGCCGATGCGCAGCATGCCGATCGTGTTGCGTGCCTCACCCGGATTCGAGACGGCCTTGCCGTTGATCGTCGTGATGACATCGCCTGCCTGAATGCCCGCGCGCTCCGCCGGCGAGCCCTCGACGACCTGGCCGATGAGCGCGCCTTTCGAGCTGCTGAGTCCGAGGCTCTCGGCGACGGCGCCCGTCATCGGGCTCAATTGCACGCCGAGCATGCCGCGCTTCACCTCGCCGTACTGGATGAGCTGCGTCATCACGCCCTTGACCATGTTCGAGGGGATCGCGAAGCCGATGCCGATGTTGCCGCCGCTGCGCGAGAAGATCGCGGTATTCACGCCGACGAGCGCGCCCTCGAGGTTCACGAGCGCGCCGCCCGAGTTGCCGGGGTTGATCGATGCGTCCGTCTGGATGAAGTCTTCGTAGCCTTCGGGATTGATGCCGGAGCGGCCGAGGCCGCTGATGATTCCCGAGGTCACCGTGTGCTGCAGGCCGAACGGATTGCCGATCGCGATCACGAAATCGCCCACCTCGGCTTTCGAGGAGTCCGCGAGCGGCATTTCGGCGAGGCCTTTGGTAGCCACTTTCAGCACCGCGACGTCCGAGCCGGTGTCCTTGCCGACGATCTCGGCCTTCACCTCGCTATCGTCGTGCAGCGTCACGGTGATCTCGGTCGCGTTCTCGATCACGTGCGCGTTCGTGATGATGTAGCCGTTCTTCGCGTCGACGATGACGCCCGAGCCGGCGCTCTGGAACTGCCGTTCGCGCGGGCCTTCGGGAATGCCGAAGAAGCGGCGGTAGAAGGGGTCGCTGAACAGCGGATTGTTGCTGTCGTCGCGGATCGTGCCCTTGGTGGCGATGTTGACGACGGCCGGGGACGTTTTCTTGATGATTGGCGCGAGCGACGGCAGCGGTGCGCCGCCCACTCGTTCCGGCAATTGAGCATTCGCGGTGGCAGCAAACAGCATCGCGGTCGCGATCGAGGCCGCAAACGCGCGCGGCGGCTGACCCAACTGAATCATGTGGCGTCCTATAAGAGATGTATGAACCTCGGGGATTCTAGCCGCAAAGCCGCGTGCGCCGGACAGTCCTGGGGCGGCGGCCTACACGGCTCGAGCGGCGAATGCGCACTTGGCTGCGGATAGGCCGCGAGCGATGGGCTGCATCGGCGACGGCGCGGGTTGGTAACAACCTGTGGAGAAGCGGTGCACTCGATGTGAATTGGCTGTGGAGCGAGGGACACAACATCTTGTGCTATGCATTGGCGTCGATTTACCGACGACGACGGGGTTGCATTTATTTTTTCACCGCGCGAAAAGATGTAAGTGACTGATAATAAAATAAATTCGTCTGCTCATGCCATCGTAACCGCTTTCTTGACGCGTCCGGCGCTCGGGACTAGATTCTCTCCCCTGACACAACATGTTGGGTGTCGCGACCAAAAGAACTGCGGGGGCCGGCTGCAATGCTGCGTCGAGCCGCGAGAAGTCCCGGATCGCGATGCTCGATGAGTCAGAAGGGACTGTTCTGGGCCGCAACGCGCGGGCCGATCGAGAACAGGTGATGTTTTGGGGAATCCCACGCTCACTTCCGGGAGTGTCACGCCGGCATGAAAACTGCGATCAAACTTGAGCCCATGGACGTCAACAGCATTCCATTCCAGGAAGCGTCACTGGACATTTGGGACAAGAAGTATCGGCTGTGCGCGAAAGACGGCACGCCGATCGACAAGACCATGGACGACACCTACCGCCGCGTCGCGCGTGCGCTTGCCGACGTGGAAGTGCCCGAGAAGCGGGACGAGTGGTACGAGAAATTCCTGTGGGCGCTGCGCAAGGGCACGATTCCCGCAGGCCGCATCACGTCCAACGCGGGCGCGCAGGAGCACAAGCCTGCGACCTCGACGATCAACTGCACCGTCTCCGGGACCATCCTCGATTCGATGGATGACATCCTCGCGAAGGTCCACGAGGCGGGCCTGACGCTGAAGGCCGGCTGCGGCATCGGCTACGAATTCTCGACGATGCGCCCGAAGGGCGCGTATGTGTCGGGCGCGGGCGCGTACACGTCCGGTCCGCTCTCGTTCATGGATATCTACGACAAGATGTGCTTCACCGTGTCGTCGGCGGGCGGCCGGCGCGGCGCGCAGATGGGCACGTTCGATATCGGTCATCCCGATGCGATGGACTTCATCCGCGCGAAGCGCGAGGCGGGCCGGCTGCGCCAGTTCAACCTGTCGCTGCTCATCACCGACGAGTTCATGAAGGCCGTGAAGAGCGACGGCGACTGGAAGCTCGCGTTCCCGGTCACGAAGCAGGAAGCCGAGGCCGACGGCCTGGATTTCTCGGATCCCTCGAAGTTCATCTGGCGCGAATGGCCGACGACGCGCGGCTACGTCACGAATGGCTCGGGCCTCGTCTGCTGCAGGGTGTACAAGACGGTGCCGGCGAAGCGCATGTGGGACGTGATCATGTCGTCCACGTACGACTTCGCGGAGCCGGGCTTCGTGCTCATCGACAAAGTCAACGAGATGAACAACAACTGGTGGTGCGAAAACATTCGCGCGACCAATCCTTGCGGCGAGCAGCCGCTGCCTCCGTACGGCTCGTGCCTGCTCGGCTCGATCAATCTGACGCGCTTCGTGCTCGACCCGTTCACGGACGAGGCGCGCTTCGATTGGGAAGAGTTCCGCAAGGTCGTGAAAGTGTTCACGCGCATGCTCGACAACGTCGTCGAGATCAATGGCCTGCCGCTCGGGCAGCAGCGCGACGAGATCACACGCAAGCGCCGTCACGGCATGGGCTTCCTGGGTCTCGGCTCGACGATCACGATGCTCTGCATGAAGTACGGCTCGAGGAAGTCGGTGGCCTTCACGCAGAACGTGTCGCGCGAGATGGCGATTGCCGGCTGGGAGGCGGGTCTCGAGCTCGCGCGGGAGAAGGGGCCGGCGCCGATCATGCTCGAAGAGTTCGCGGTGACGCAGGAGATGCTGCGCAAACGTCCCGAGATGGCGAAGGACGGTTACAAGGTCGGTGACATCGTGCCGGGCCGCATTCTGCATGCGAAGTACAGCCGCTACATGCAGCGCGTGGCGGAAGCCGCGCCGGACCTCGTCGACGAGCTGGCGACGATCGGCGCGCGCTTCACGCATCACAGCTCGATCGCGCCGACGGGCACGATTTCGCTGTCGCTCGCGAACAATGCGTCGAACGGCATCGAGCCCTCGTTCGCGCATCACTATTTCAGGAACGTGATTCGCGAAGGCAAGAAGTCGAAAGAGAAGGTGGACGTATTCTCGTTCGAGCTGCTGGCATATCGCGAGCTCGTGAATCCCCGTGCGATGCCGAATTCCACGAATCCCGCGGAGCGGTTGCCGGATTACTTCACGACGGCGGATGACATCACGCCGAAGGAGCACGTCGACATTCAGGCGGCGTCGCAGATCTGGATCGACTCGTCGATCTCGAAGACGGCGAACGTCCCGACGAACTACGACTACGAAGATTTCAAGAACATCTATCTCTACGCCTACGAGCAGGGATTGAAGGGATGCACGACGTTCCGCTTCAACCCCGAGGCGTTCCAGGGCGTGCTCGTGAAGGAAGAGGATCTGAAGAACACGACCTACGTGTTCACCTTGGAAGACGGCAGCGAGCTCAAGGTACGGGGCGACGAGGAGATCGAGTACGACGGCGAGAAGCACACCGCCGCGAATCTCTTCGATGCGCTGAAAGAAGGCTACTACGGGAAATTCTGACGGAGCTGAACGGCCCTGGCGCTGTAGCGCGCAGTTCGGGCGGGAAAGTAGCGATTGGCACCGGTCCGGCGGAGTGCCGTCCTAACGCCGCCGGTCCGGTGGAGTGCCGTCCTGACGCCGCTTCGTTAGGCGTCCCTTCCCCCGCGTTGCGGGGGAAGGACAGGAAGGGGGCAGCGCAGTCAGACGCGTTTAAGTACCGGCACGGGGCTGTCACATACAGAGGTTTGGCGAAGCAGGCGCGGGCGCGCCGCTCGGAGCGACACATGTCATCGATCAAGATCGACAAGAAGATCATGAAGTATCGGGTAGAGAAGCCCGAGGACAAGGCTGCCGCGGCGGCTGCGAAGGAAGCCGCGGAGCCGCGGAAGGAAGCGAACGTCGTCTGGATGCACGAGAAGGTCGAGCGTCCGGAAGTCCTCATCGGTTCGACGTACAAGATCAAGACCCCGGTCTCCGATCATGCGATGTACGTGACGATCAACGACATCATCCTGAACGAGGGCACGAAGCACGAGCAGCGTCGCCCCTTCGAGATCTTCATCAACTCGAAGAATCTCGATCACTTCCAGTGGATCGTCGCGCTGACGCGCATCATCTCGGCCGTTTTCCGCAAGGGCGGCGACGTGACGTTCCTCGTCGACGAGATGAAGGCCGTGTTCGACCCGCGCGGCGGGTATTGGCAGACGGGCGGCAAGTTCATGCCGTCGATCATTGCCGAGCTCGGCTATGTCGTGGAGAAGCATTTGCAGACGATCGGTCTGCTGAAGGCGCCGGACCTGGATGACGATCGCAAGAAGCTGATCGAAGAGAAGAAGGCCGAGTACGAGGCGCGAACGAAGCAGGTGGACGCCTTCGCCAAGAGCCATTTCCCCGAAGGGGCGCAGTTGTGCGCGAAATGCTCGACGGCGGCGGTCGTGCTGATGGACGGCTGCATGACCTGCTTGAACTGCGGTGATTCGAAGTGCGGGTGACCGGCGGCGAATGCTGGTCGTTCTCGTGGTCGCGCGAGATGCCATGCCGACGGCGGCAGTGTTCGCTACACTCTCTGTCTCGGGAGAGGGGTGGAGTGAGCGAAGCGACCCACACGCTCCTGCGCGTGAATGAGAGTGGAGAGCCGTTGTTGCGGCCACCTCCCTGCAGTCGAACACCGCGAACGAACATTTCGCATTGAAGTTGTTGATGGCCTTGGGGACTAGCCCGGCGACATCACTACAAAACCCCGCCTAAGTAGCGGGGTTTTTTTTCGAGCGCTGCGCTCAGTCGCAGTCTTCTTCGGCCTCAGCGATGACCGGGATGGTCGCGCTCGCCCTGCTCGGACGCGAGCCGCACCTTTCGGATCAGCGGTTGAACGAACGGACGAAACAGGTAACGCAGCATCCATCCAGGCAGGAATCGGCCACGCTCCTCGAGATCGACTCGCGCACGCGGATGCTCCATGAACCGCGGCAGCAGCGGTCGATAGCTGCCATCGTCATCCCGCACCCCGATACGCATCAAATGTTTTGCGCTCTTGTAGCCGTAGTGGGCCGGCGCGACGAGTCGCAATGGCGCGCCGTGCGGAAGCGGCAACGGCGCATCGTTCAATCGATCCGCGAGCAAAACCTCCGCCGCGAGGAGATCCGCAAGCGGCAGCGACGTGCGGAAGCCATCCTGGCACCGCAGGACGATGAGACTTCGTCCGATCGGCAAGCGCGCGTGCCGTGCGATGAATGCATCCCAAACGTCTTTGAAGCGCACGCCTTGCCAGTCGAGATTGCCGTGGCTCCATCCGGCGGCGCAGTGGAAGTCGGAACGAAGCCTGTGACGAGGCAATGTCGCGAGGTCGGCAGCACCGAGAACGATCGAGTGAGCGAGCGCGCCGAAGAACTCGAGGCGAACCTCGCGAGTCTGCAGCGGCCGCCTGGCGAACTCCACGACCCCGAAGCGGGGAAACTCTTTCATGAGCCGCTGCCCCGGCGGAAGGGCATGGCCATCGGAAGCGGAGCGTTCGATGCGCATGCCGCAAGACTGCTCGCGAGGAACGTGTTCCTCAATTCCAAGAAATCCGTGAAATCAAAGAACTCAGCGAAACAAACGCCTTGCATCGCCAGCGCCGCTGCATGTGGAGCCTTTCAGCATTCACGCAGATGGCGCGTACAACGCGCACACGGACCGAGCATCGCGCCACTGGTGCAGGAACAATCCCGTGGACGTTGCAGCCATTTCTGTTGAAAATCCTTCGTTCACGTTCGCTTCGCAGCATCCCGGAGATCTCAATGCGCATCTTCCCCGTCCTCGCCCTCACGACGCTCGTTGCCGCGTGCGGCAAAGCGCCAGAGCCGCAGCCCGCGGCGCCCGCCGAGCCGGCGCCAGCACCCGCCGCCTCGAGCGCGAATGTGCACGCCTTCAACGTCGGCGACCTCACGGCCTTCGCGCTCAAGGACGGCGGCTTCACGTTCCCGAACGATGCGAAGACGGTCGGCGTCGGCCGCACGCCCGAGGAGATCGGCAAGCTGCTGGAAGCCGGCGGCGTTGCGCCGACCGAGCTGTCCGTGAGCATTCAGCCGCTCGTCGTGAAGTCGGCCGACAAGGTCCTGCTGTTCGACACCGGCGCAGGCGCCGGCGCGGGTGAGGTCGCGGGCAGGCTCCTCACCTCGATGAGCGAAGCCGGCATCGATCCTGCAAGCATCACCGATGTCTTGATTTCGCACGCGCACGGCGATCACGTCGGCGGCCTCGTGGACGGAAACGGCGCACTCGTTTTCGCGAATGCCACGATTCGCATGTCGGCTCCCGAGTGGGAGGCGCTGAAGAGTGACACGAATCGCGCCGCGCTCATTGCAACGATCACGCCGCAGGTCGAGGCGTTCGCGCCTGGCGCCGACGTCATTCCCAATCTCGTCAAAGCGGTGGAGATCAAAGGCCACACGCCGGGCCACTCGGGCTATCTCATTGGTTCGGGCGCGGACTCGCTGCTGTACATCGGCGACACCGCGCACCATTACATCGTCTCCGTGCAACAGCCGGACTGGACGATTCAGTTCGATCGCGACGCGGCGACAGCGCAGGCGAGCCGCAAGGACGTGATCGCGACGAACGCTCAGGCGGGCCAGCGCATCTACGCGTTCCACTTCCCGTTCCCTGGCGTCGGCAAGTTTGCGCAGCAGGGCGATCACTTCGTGTGGAATCCTGAGCAGTAACCGCGTCTCATCGGGGCGGGCATCATCGATGCCTGCCCCGATCTTGAGAGGGCAGACGCTAGCGAATCCCCTGAGTCGCTCGTTCGAGGCGCTACATCGGTGCAAGCGCAATCAGTGCGCACCTTTCCGCACCGTTCCCACCTTCGGTTCCTCGATAATTTGTGTGCCAGGGTCGGCCGCCCGGACCCGCTTGAAAATCAGCGCACTCGCATGTTCACTGTTGTGAGAGCAGCGACTGAACTTGTCAGCGTCGTCCGTTGTCCCAGACGATTCGTCACGCAAGTGACTTCCTACATTTTGTTGAACGCCGAATGACGAAGATCACTGACGCAACGACATGACCACTCCAGCAATCCTCCTCGTGGAGGATGATCCGGGTCTTCGAGTACTGATCACTCGCGCACTCCGACAGAATGGCTTCGCCGTTTCCCAGGCCACCTCGGAGCCCGAGGTGTGGAGCGCGCTCGAACAGAAGTCGATCGACCTGATTCTCCTCGACATCATGCTTCCGGGAAAAAATGGCATCGATCTCTGCCGCGAAATCCGCGCGCGCAGCGATGTGCCCATCGTGTTCGTCAGCGCGAAGGGTGACGAGATCGATCGCGTGATCGGTCTCGAACTCGGCGCGGACGACTACATTCCGAAGCCGGTCGGAACGCGCGAGCTGATTGCGCGCATTCGCGCGGTGCTGCGCCGCCGCCCTCCGGGAAGCACGACCGACACCGGCGGTGCGACCGGCGACAAAGTACGGTTCGCGGGCTGGGAGGTCGACCTGCGCCGCCGCGCGGTGTCCTCGCCGACCGGCGCGAGCATCGAGCTGACCGGCGCCGAATTCGATCTGCTCGCGAGCTTCGTGGGCAGCCCGCAGCGCATCCTCGGCCGCGAGCGGCTCATCGAGCTGTCGCGCGTACGGCTCGGCGATTCATCCGATCGCAGCATCGACGTGCTCGTGAGCCGGCTCAGACGCAAGCTGTCGAGCGCGGGTCAGGAGCCACCCATCGTCACGGTGCGTGGGGTGGGCTATATGCTGACGGCCGACGTGACTCCGGGCTGACCGCTTGAAAGTCGTCCCACGCAGCGCGATCGGTCTCGTTCTGGCGGTGGTCGCGCTCACCGCCGTCGTCGGTCTCACGGCCAACGTGCTCTTGTACGAGCGCACCGACCGTCTGGACGTCCGCGAAGAAGAAGCGCGCCGCACGTCCGAGCACATCGTCGTCGTCGCTCGCATGCTCGAAGACGAAGAAGAGCCCGAAGGCCGCGCGAAAATCGTCAAGTTCACGTCCACCGAGCATTTCAAGGTGGCGGTGCGCGACGAGCCGATTGCGCCGGGCAACGACCCCACCGCGCTTCAAGAGATGCGGCGCCAGATGGTGGTGTGGGAGCCGACGCTCGCCGGCAAAAACCTGCGGCTGCGCCTCGGCTCGCAGGACAATCCCACCGAGGTCGAAGGATCGCTGCAGCTGGCGGATGGATCCTGGCTGCATTTCCGAGCGCAGGATCTGGTCGGAAACTGGCCGCTGAAAAGCAGTCGCATCATTATCGCCAGCATACCCATGCTGGTGCTCGCTCTTGGTGCAGCGTTGGCGCTGCGCTCGATGCTGCGGCCATTGAATCTGCTCGCGGACGCCGTTACGCGCGTCGGCTTCGGCAATCCCACGGTGTTGCAAGAGCAAGGGCTGCCGGATTTTCGGCGCCTCATTCGCGCCTATAACGACATGCAAGGGCGCATCGTGTCGTTGATCAAGTCGCGTACCGAGGCGCTTGCCGCGGTCGGTCACGATCTCAGAACGCCGCTCGCACGCATGCGGCTCAACGCGGACAGCGTGGAGCACACGGAGACGCGCGATGCATTGCTCGAGGATCTCGACGAGATGGAGCAGATGGTGGAGTCGCTGCTGTTGTATTTTCGCGGTGACGATCACTCGGAAAAAGCGCGCCTCGTCGATCTGGCGGTGTTGTCGGCGACCGTCGTGTACGACTTGCAAGATCGTGGCTACGACATCTCGTACGACGGTCCGCCCCATTGTGATGCATGGCTGCGCCCGGTCGAATTCAAGCGTGCGTTGAGCAATCTCACGCACAACGCCTGCGTGTACGGCACGCGCTCCGTCGTGCGGCTGCACGCGGATGAGCACAACATCTGCATCCGTGTCGAGGACAACGGTCCCGGTATTCCGGAACGAGACATGCAGCGCGTTCTCGAGCCTTTTCAACGGCTCGAGCTCGCGCGCGAACGCAATACGCGCGGGGTCGGCTTGGGCATTCCGATTGCGCTGCGCGTCGTCACCGCCGCTGGCGGCACGCTGCGCCTGAGCAATATGCCGGAGGGTGGCCTGCGCGCTCAGATCGATTTGCCGCGCCAGTCACCAGCAATACTTTGTAACGAAGCAGAGCAACTTTGTAACGAACCAGCGCGCGACTAGCAAAACAAGCGCGGCACTCTTCAGGCTGGCCTGTAAGCCCTGAAGAGCACAGTGACGCTGCAGGCCTCGAACACCCCAACGTCGAGGTCTTGAAATGAACGAAGTCATCAGCCGCATCTTCAATTTCGAGAAGCAAGTCTTTGCACGCCATGCCGACATGTACAGCCGGCTGGCCACCAACGGGCAGAGCCCCAAGGCGTTGATGATCTCCTGCGCGGATTCGCGCATCGTCCCGGAGATCATTCTGCAAGCGCAGCCTGGCGATCTATTCGTCACGCGTAACGCAGGCAATATCGTTCCTCCTTTCGCGCAGGCGAATGGCGGCGTGTCGTCCGCCGTCGAATACGCGGTCGTCGCGCTCGGCGTGACCGACATCATCGTGTGCGGGCACTCCGGATGCGGCGCCATGGGCGCGCTGCTCAAGCCCGGCTCCTTGGACGAGATGCCGAACGTCGCGGCCTGGCTGCGTCATGCGCATGCCGCCCAAGGCGTCGTGCGCAGCTGCTATCCCGACGTCGATGACACCGAACGCCTGCGCGCGCTCACCCTCGAGAACGTCGTCTGTCAGATCGCGCATCTGCGCACGCACCCGTCCGTGGCGGCCGGGATTGCGCGCGGCCAGCTCGCGCTGCACGGCTGGTACGTCGACATCCATTCGGGATCGATCCTCGCGCTCGACGCGGAGAAGGGCGTCTTCACCGCGATCAAGAACGACGAACCGTTGCCGGTCGCGCTCCCGCACGGCGCCCGGCTCGCGGCGTCCGAACTGTTGAAGCGCAGCGCCTGAGGTCGACCCCATGACGTCGGAAGCAAGCGCCGCGGGAGCGATGTCCCGTAAGACGGCTTGGGTGCGCGATTTCACCGCATCCATCGTGGTGTTCCTCGTGGCGATGCCGCTGTGCATGGGCATCGCCGTCGCATCCGGCGTGCCGCCCGAGAAGGGACTGATCGCCGGCATCATCGGCGGCATCGTCGTCGGCGCGCTGGCCGGCTCGCCGCTGCAAGTCACCGGTCCCGCCGCGGGCCTCGCGGTGATCGTGTTCGAGCTCGTACGGCAATACGGTCTGGCCGCGCTCGGGCCGATGATGTTGATCGCGGGCACTTTCCAATTCATCGCGGGCGTCGCGCGGCTCGGCGGTTGGTTTCGTGCAATCTCGCCGGCGGTCGTGCACGGCATGCTCGCCGGTATCGGCGTGCTGATTTTCATCGGCCAGTTCCACGTGCTGTTCGGCGACTCGCCGAAACCGAGCGGCGTCGACAACCTGCTCGCCATTCCGATCTCGCTGTTCCGCCTCTTCACCGAATCCGAATCCACGGCGGGAGCGTTCGCGGCCGGCAGCATCACGATCGTGGCGATGCTGGCGTGGGAGAAATATCGGCCGCAGACGCTACGGCTCGTGCCGGGCGCTTTGGTCGGCGTGGTGCTCGGCACGCTCGTCGCCTTCTTCCTGCAGCTCAATGTGACGCGCGTGGAGGTTCCGGAATCCATCTTCGCGACGATTTCCATGCCGACGCTGGCCGACTTCACGGGCTTGCTCAGCCCGGCGTTCTTCGCGACCGCGATCGCCATCGCCTTCATCGCGAGCGCCGAGACACTGATCTCCGCCGCCGCGGTCGACCGCATGCACGACGGCGTACGCACGAACTACGACAAGGAGCTGCGTGCGCAAGGCATCGGCAACTTCCTGTGCGGCGCGGTCGGCGCGCTGCCGATGACGGGCGTCATCGTTCGCAGCTCCGCGAACATCCAGGCCGGCGCGGTGACGCGCGCGTCCGCGATCCTGCACGGCGTGTGGATTCTCGCCTTCGTGCTCGGCTTGCCGTGGCTGCTGCGTGAGATCCCGATGGCCGCGCTCGCCGGCATCCTCGTCGTGACGGGCTGGCGTCTCGTGAGCCTCGAGCACGTGCGGCACCTCTATCACCATCATGGCGTACTGCCGGCGGTGATCTGGGTCACGACGCTCGTCATGGTCGTCGCCACGGATCTGCTCACCGGCGTGCTGACCGGTCTGGCGATCTCGCTGCTCGAGCTCGCCCCGCACGCACGCAATCTCAGGTGCCAGATCCACGTCGATCAGAAGGGTGACGAGGTCGAGCTGCAGGTTCGCGGCCGTGCGACGTTCCTCACGTTGCCGCGTCTCACGAAGATTCTCGACAACTTGCCGGCGGGCGCCCGCGTTCGTCTCGATTTCTCCGAGCTCGCGCTGATCGACCACACGTGTGCGGAAGTCCTCACGGACTGGATCCAGCGCAAACGCAGGGCCGGTACACAGCTGGAAGTGGTGGGTCTTCGTGAGGCAGGCGGAAGCGGTTCGTATCGCCGCCTCGTCCAATTCGCGAGTGCATAGCCTATGGCGATGCGCTTCCTCCGGATCGCAGCGCTCGGAACTGCTGCCTTCGTCGCGACGGCGTGTGCGACTTCGTTTCCGAACGACTATGGCCTGGATGCAGACAACGCGCTGCTCGTCCGACAGGCGTGCAGCGACATCATGGGCTTGCGGGCCGGAGCGGAGTTCGAGGCGTGCGCCGGCAGCCTCGCGAGCACCGTGTTGTCGATGCAGCAGGCGGATCTGCTGACGCGAGCGGATCAGTTCTGCACGGATCAGGGCATGGTGCGCGGCACGCCCGAGCTGGCGAAGTGCGCGGTGATGTTCAAGTGGCAAGCCAAGCAAGGCGGCGAGTCGTCCCTGGAGACGGCGAGTGCCAACCTTGCAGCTTCGAGCGACGCGGGCGCGAGCGCGCCCGTGCCGGTTATCGAAGCGCTGCCCAAGAAGTACTACCACCAGATGAGCCATTCGGAGCAAGACCAGAGAGCCGAGTTGTCGTGCGCTCAGCTCGGGCTGCATCCGGCGTGGGGCGGCTTCAGGCAGTGCGTCAGTAACCTGCAGTTCTCGATCGTCGACGCTCGCTTCGCCACACCGCACTGATTGGTGTGAAAGGCAGGCGGGCTGCAAAACTCGGCAACCCGCCTTGCTTCTCGCCCTGGGTGCAGGCCAAGCCTGGCTGATATCATCGCCGCGCTCCGCCGGCCGAGGGCGCCGGAAGAGCAATCCCCTGGTCCTGGAGCAGCCATGTCCAAAACTCCGCGCCTATCCGAGTTCCTGATTCTTTCCCGCGGTCAATGGGCTGAGGACAAGTCGCCCGAGCAGATCCAGGGGGCGATCGACGCGTTCTACGCGTGGCACGAAGGTCTCGTGCGCGAGGGCAGGGCGAAAGCCGGCCAGCGGCTCGCCGTCGACCGCCGCTTCGTGTCGAGCCTCGGCATTACCGACGGGCCCTTCACCGAAGCGAAGGAAGTGATCGGCGGCTACTGGTTCTTCTATGCGCGCGATCTGGACGAGGCGGCCGCGTTGGCCGCGCAGAATCCCTGCATCGCTTGCGGGCTGTCTTTCGAGGTCCGGCCGATCGAAAACGAGCGCGCCACGGCCTATCGAGAATCCAACGAAATGCCGGGCGAGCGCCTCAAATGAGCCTCGCTGAGCCGGCGGCGACGATTCGGCGCGCCACGCGTGAAGATGCGCAGGCGCTCGCCACGCTGGGCGCCGCGACGTTCACGGAGACGTTCGGGTATCTATATCCGCCCGAGGATCTACAGGCCTTTCTCTCGACGGTGCATTCCGTCGAGTCGTGGCTCAAGACACTCACGGACGTAAACCATGCCGTCTGGCTCGCGCACCTCGAGGACACGCCGATCGGCTTCATCCTGGTGGGCCCGTGCAAGCTGCCCGTGGAGAATCGGGAGCCGACCGCGGGCGAAGTGAAGCAACTCTACGTGCTCGCTCGACATCACAACCTGCGGCTCGGCACGCGCCTCATGGAAGTCGGGTTGGCATGGCTCGAAGCGCAGTCGCGCGCGCCGCTCTACATCGGTGTCTGGTCGGAGAACCACGGCGCGCAGCGCTTCTATGCACGCTACGGATTCAAGAAGGTCGGCGAGTACGGCTTTCCGGTCGGCAACACCGTCGATCACGAATTCATTCTGCGGCGCTGATCGCTTCGCGACCGCGCCGCGATGAGCGGCGGTGATGCCGCAACTCGCTCGACTACGGCTGCTGAAGTACGAAATCCAACGCCGCGCACACCGCGGCCACTTGAGCGGCGTTGCACTGTTCGGGCGTGGCGCGCGGGCTGTCGGGATACACCTCGGTCGTCGTCGTATAGCGCGCGCCAGTGACGCCGGCGCACAGGCCGAGCTGACGCAGGGCGTACCGAATGACCCCGGGCGCGACGACTTCCGAGCCGATGATCTCGCCCTTCGCGTCGGCCGGTGCGATGTGCGTCACCTTCGCAACCGCATCGATGATCGCGCGCTGAAAGGCCGGCTGGGGGTTCTCGCTGTCGTCGACGAGATAGAAGCCGTCCGGGATCGTGTCTGGCTCGAACGGCTTGCCATCGCGCGCGGCGAGCGCCGGACCAAACTCGGTTTCGTCCGTATCCGTCGTCTCGTGCAAATCGATGTGCATCAGGAAGCGGCCGTGCAGCGGTGCGAGCAATCGCATCAATGCGGCGGATTCTTCCGCGGGACTGTCTGCTCGAAACGAGCGGTTCGGATCGATCGCGTGCGGATTCCAGCGATGAATCCGCTCGTAGGCCCACGGGCTCACGCAAGGCGCGACGAGCAGATTGATGCGCCCGTCGTAGCGCGCGGCCGCGTGCTCGACGAACTGCAGCGCCCCATGCACGCCGCTGGTTTCGTACCCGTGGACGCCCCCCGTCACGAGTACGACGGGCCGTCCATCGTCGCGCCAGCCGCGATTGCGGATCGCGAACAGCCGATAGCTGTCGGGCGGGTAGTCGAGCCGTCCGTATTCGCTCACATCGAAGCCCCTGGACAGCCGCTCGATCGCGCTCACGACGTCATCCGCGTAGCTTCGCTGCCGCACTTGCCGCGACAACCACTGCGCGCGCTCGGCGTCGCCCCATGGAACGCCAGGAGTGCCGATGGGATACGGTGCGGGTACGTTATTCATTGCTTTTCGCTCCGTGCTTGCGTTTCGCTGCGACGTGTACGATGGCGACAATCGCGCCGCCAATCACGAGGCCGACCGTCGCGGCGGCCGCCGCGAACGTCAACCATGCAGTGACGGCGCCAACGCCGGGCGCGTGGTGGGCGAGCGCCGCAAGCTCATGAATGACGTGCGGCAGCGCGTCGAGCCCGAAGTGCTCCAGGCCATGAACGATGATGCCGCCGCCGACCCACAGCATTGCCGCGGTGCCGACGAAGCTGAGGCCTTTCATGAGGTGAGGCATCGACCTGACGAGCCCGCGACCGACCACGGTCGCCGCACGCGACGTGCGCCGTGCGAGATGCACGCCGACATCATCCATCTTCACGATCAGGCCGACGACGCCGTAGACGGCGGCGGTCAGCGCGAGGCTCACGACGACGAGCGCGCCCGCCTGAATCGCAAGCGGTCGATCGGCAACCGTGGCGAGCGCAATCGCCATGATCTCGCCGGAAAGGATGAGATCGGTGCGAATGGCGCCGGCGACCTTTTGCGCCTCCACCTCGGCGGAGCTCTGCGCGAGCTCGGCGGGAGTCGGCGTCGGCTCGATCTTGCCCGCCGTCTTGCCGATCGCTTCGATGATCTTTTCGGTCGCCTCGAAGCATAGATAGGCGCCGCCGAGCATCAGGATCGGGGTAATGGCCCAAGGGGCGAATGCGCTCATCAGGAGCGCGCCAGGAAGCAGGAACAGGAATTTGTTGCGCAGCGAGCCGAGGGCGATCTTCCAGACGATCGGCAGTTCGCGCTCCGGGCTGAAACCCATCGCGTAACCGGGCGTCACGGCGGCGTCGTCGACGACCACCCCGATTGCCTTCGAACCCGCCTTGCCGGCGGCGGCGGTCACGTCGTCGAGGGACGCGGCGGCCAACTTCGCGATCGCCGCGACGTCATCGAGCAATGCTGCAAGTCCTGAGGCCATTCGCAAGAGTGGCGTGCGGACATGCGCAAAGGCAAGACCCGGCCGCTACATCCTCGCGATCAGGCGCAAGGCGGGCGACATCTGCGTGTGGCACAAGAGATAGGTGGATGCGAACGCGAAGGTCAGTCGCAACGTGATGCCGCCGACGAGCAGGTCCGGGGGCATCGAGATCCAGCGGCGATGCTCGTACGCGCTGAAGACGAACGCACAGGCAAGGGTTGCGAGTAGTACGGCGATCGCATCCCGAAACAGCGCCGCCACCACCGATCCGACGCTCAACACCAGCAGGATCGTGCGCCAATAACCCAGGGCCGCGCACAACGAACGAACGAAGCCAAGCTGCATCGATACCTCCTCGACTCGACGGCGCGCATCATTACCGCTGCGACCGGCGTTCTCATCGTGACACTCGATTATTGGGAACGAGGGCGCAATTGCGTGTGCTGCGGTTGACAGGGCGCGTCGGAGTGGCCGCGCATTCCTACGCGCACTCGCGTGTCGGGAGCGAGTTGCTGGCGCATCTTGGACGAAGTAGTGTGGCCTTACCTATCGCCTCTGAGCACCTCCCATGGACAGCCAAATCGCGCACTCGGAAACCGACCAGCGCGGCGCCTTTTTCATCGAGCAAGATGGCAGACGGCTCGCGGAGATGACGTACAGCCGCGCGAACGATGCGCTCGTCATCATCGACCATACCGAAGTGGACCCGAGCCTGGGAGGGCGCGGCATAGGCAGACGACTACTCGATGCGGCCGTGGCCTGGGCCCGTGAACACCACACGAAGATCATTGCGACGTGTCCGTTCGCGAGCGCGCAGTTCGCCAAGGATCCTTCGATCCGCGACGTGCTCGCCTGAGCCGCATCTTTCACGACGGAGCAAAGATGGCCGAATCCCGAATCTTTTCATCGAACGAAGCAGCTTTCGAATACGCCTGCGAACATCTCGATTGTTCGCTCAAGGATGGCCGACCCGTACTGGCGATCGTGCTCGGCGTGCAGGGACGCATGTGCAGCGTCAAGATCGCGAACAGCGAAGACAAGTCGATTCCCGCGGGCACGCTCAACGAGCTGCTGGCGCGCGCCGATCTCACTCACATCTGCTTCAGCGCGATGCTCGACGACAAGGTGCCGAACATCCAGGTGGGCGATCTCGTCCTGTATACGACCATGCCGGAGCTCGCCGCGGTCGGTAAGTCGACCGTCGCCGGCACCGTCGTTGCGCGGGTCTTCCCGCATTACACGGCCAAGGGCGGATGGCAGACGCGGTTACCCGAGCCGCGCGGCGATGCAGCTACGCAGGCGCCAGGCTTGCCCACCTAGTCACGAGCGCGGCGCGCGAGTCGGCTTTTCACCTCCATCGCGCGGACCGCTCGTTCATAGGAACTCCTCCCTGAGGCGAAAGCTTTCTCATGAGTTGGCTGCGCGGCTGTTGCAGCGGCGCACTCGTGAACCTCAGCGCGGAGTATCCCGATGAACGCAGCTCTCGAACGCATGTCGCCGAGCATCACCTCGATGATCCGCATGGATCACACGCACGTCATGGCCGCGTTTCACCGTTTCAAGCCAGACTTGCCGAGCCGCAGAAAGGAGGCGCTCGTGCGGCACGCCTGCCTCGCACTCGAGGTCCATGCACAGCTCGAGGAGGAATTCTTCTATCCGGCGCTGCGCGCCGTCATGGCGAGCAACGAAGTGCTCGACAAGAGCGAGCCAGAGCACAACCTGATGCGGGATCTGATCGCGATGCTGCGCGAGCAGGGCGTCGACGATCCCCAGTTCGACGAGAACTTCTACGCGCTCATGCGCATCGTCATTCACCACGTCGCCGACGAGGAGAGCATGCTGCTGCCGGCTGCCGAGCGCCTGCTCGGCGATCAGCTCAGCGCGCTCGGCGCGCAAATGGCGAAGCGCAGATTCGAGCTGCTGAAGCCGCATGCGGGCGAGATTGCATCGACAGCCGCGCAAACCTTCCCGGCCGGTGTCGCGGCGGTGGCTATCGGTGCGGTGGCGCTCGGCGCGATGTTGTTCGCGCGCTCGGCCGGAAATTCACAGCGCGATCGCTGGGTGCGGTAGCGGCGCCGCGGTCAGCCGCCCCGACGTAGTCTTTGCCGGCGAAAGTCGCCGAGAATTTCACGCGCGGCATTGTGCCCGGGCGCGCCAGTGACGCCGCCGCCCGGATGCGTGCCCGATCCGCACATGTACAAGCCAGGCAATGGGCCGCGGTAGTTGCCGTAGCCCAGCATCGGCCGCGCCGAGAACATTTGATCGAGACTCAACGCGCCGTGAAAGATGTCGCCGCCGACGAGGCCGAACGTGCGCTCCAGATCCAGCGGGCTCATGATCTGACGACCCAGCACGGCGGCCTTGAAGTTCGGTGCGTGGGCATTCACGGTGTCGATCATCAGATCGGCGACGGTCTCGCGATGCATATCCCATGACTCGCCATTCGGCAGCTGCGGCGCGACGTGCTGGCAAAAGAGGCTGGCGACGTGTTGCCCCGGTGGCGCAAGGCTCGAGTCGAGCGTCGATGGGATCAGCATCTCGACGATCGGCTGCCGCGACCACCCCTGATCGCGCGCATCGAAGTAGGCGCGTTCCATGTATCGAAGTGTCGGCGCGATGATGATGCCGGCAGTGTGATGGGGCGCGCGATCGCTTCCCGGCAAACACGTGAAGCTCGGCAATTCCGCGAGCGCCACATTCATGCGAAACGTTCCCGAGCCGCAGCGCCATTGGCCGATGCGCTGGCGGAACGCGGGGTCGAGCGCCGCGGGATCGAGGAGATCCAGATACAGGAGTCTCGGGTTCAAGTTCGAGACGACGGCGCTGGCGCGAAACGTGTCGCCGGCGTCGGTGACGGCGCCGACCGCGCGCCCCTTCTCGACGATGATTTCGCGAACACCCGCACCGACACGGATGTCAGCGCCTCGACTGGCGGCGGATTTCGCCATGGCCTGCGTGATCGCGCCCATGCCGCCGATCGCGTGACCCCATGCGCCCCTCCTGCCATTGACCTCGCCGAAGACGTGATGCAGCAGCACGTACGCCGAGCCGGGCGAGAAGGGACTCGCGTAGTTGCCGACGATACTGTCGAAACCGAGCAGCGCCTTGATCGGCGCGCTCTCGAACCAGCCGTCGAGGAAATCGCCGGCGGAGCTGACGAACAAGCTCAACAGATCGCGGCGCGTCTCCATGTCGAGACGCGTGAAGCGCTTGCCGAATTTCATGGCGTGTACCCATTCGGGCAGCGCGACCCGCCAGCCGCCGGAGACGACGTTCGGCGGCGTTTCGAGCACGAGATCGCGCAGCAGCGCGGCGATCGCATCCAAGTGCTGCCCGTATGCGTCGAGCGCCTGCGCATCCTTGCTCGAGAACTTCGCGACTTCTGCTTGCGTGCGGCCGGCACCGCTCGCCAGATAGCGGCCATCGTCGGTCGGTAGGAAATTCGCCAACTCGCGCTCGACGATCCGGAGGCCATGTTCGCGCAGCCCTAGATCGCGAATCACTTTCGGGTTCAGCAGCGACACCGTGTACGACGCGACGGAGTTGCGAAAGCCTGGGTGGAATTCCTCCGTGACTGCCGCGCCGCCAACGACGTGCCTGCGTTCGAGCACGGTGACCGACAGCCCCGCGCCCGCGAGATACGCGGCGCAGACGAGGCCGTTATGGCCGCCGCCGACGATCAATACATCACTGTTGGGCACTACGACGCTCCGGGGAGGATGCGGACGTTGCATTGCAGGATTCGCAGTCCGCGACGCGGACTATATGCTGCAACGACCGTAGCGAGGGGACAATCGCGAGGCGTCCTCGATGAGCATTCAAGTGAGCGCCGCAAGGCGCTGCGCGCTGCTGAGTTGCGTGACATTCGCCGCGGCCGTCGGCGCGGCGGAGTGGGAAGGCTACGAGCGCCTCACGCGTGAGGCACTACTCGCCACGGTGGCGGACGCGCGCTCCGATACGCCGGCGGCGCTCAATGCAAAGAACTTGATCGAGCTGGACCTGTCCGGCGTGGATTTCCGGGGCGCGAATCTCTCGGCATCGGTGCTGAATGGTGCGCAGCTCGTGGGCGCGAAGCTCGATCGCTGCAATCTGACGGTGAGCTTTCTGGAAGGCGCCAATTTGTCAGGCGCTTCGCTGCGTGACGCCGTGCTGTTTTCGGCGCAGCTCGCGGGCGCGGATCTCAGTGGCGCCGACCTGACGGGCGCACGCTTGACCGGCGATTTGCGGAAAGCCAATCTGTCGCGGGCGAAGCTCATACGAACCAACGCAGCGCCGGACATGAGAAACCAATCGATGGGGTTGATGCGCGCCAACGTGGTGAACGCAAAGGCGATCGAGGCCGATTTTTCCGACGCGGATTTTTCGCGCGCGGACTTCAGTTTCTCCGACCTGAGCCGCGCCAAGCTGCCGCGGACGAAGCTCTACCGCGCCGATTTGAGCGGCGCCGTTCTGACTGATGCCGATCTGACGCAGGCGGATCTGCGCGATTCGGTGCTGATCGATACGGACTTCTCGGGCGCGAACCTGACGAATGTCGACTTCACCGGCGCAACGCTGCAGGGCGCTCGCGGGCTCGATAGTGCAACGACGACCGGTGCTCGGGGCCTGCCGTGAATCGACTCGTGCGCGCATTCACGCCCGCACTGCTGGCGCTGCTCTCGGTCGCATGCAGCCAGCAGCGAGGTGCGGCACCCAATCCGGACATAGGCGAAGGCGCCGCAAAGCTCTCGTGGCATCCGCCGACCGAAAACCAAGACGGCGAGCCCTTGACCGATCTCCACGCGTACATGGTTCTGTACGGGCGCAGCCCGGACGACCTCAAGTATTGGAAACGGATCGAGGACCCCGCGCCGACGTCCTTCGTCGTGACGGGGCTGGGGAAAGGCGTCTGGTATTTCTCGGTCGTCGCCGTGAATAGCGAAGGCCGGGCGAGCGAGCCGTCCGCGGTGGTGTCGAAAGAAGTCCGCTGAGATCGCCTACTTTTGCGTCGGCACCGTGCGGTTGTTTTCGTACGCGGCGAGCAGTTCCGGCGAACGCAGCAGCATTTCCTGAGCACGCATTGCTCTTTCTTCCATGGTCAGCCCTTCGTGCCTTTCGAGGGCCATGAAGTCCAGCAGCTGACGTCCTATCCGCTCTTCCTGGCCGTACAGCGCTTCGGCGACCTCCGCGCCGAAATGGGCAACGCGCAACGCATGCAGCGACTCGTGCTGCGTGATGGCCTCTTCCACGGTCGAAGCCTCCCGGCCTGGCGGCAGCGCTTGCTTCAAGTCACGTATCAAGTTGTCGTAGCGATCCAGAAGATCCGTCAGCTGCCGATACGCACCTGCCGGCAGAGTGCGCTCGATCACGGCGAGCCGCTCCCGCTGCTCCTCTGGTGTGTAGAGCACGCTGAGTTTTTCGATGTTGAGCCGGGTGCGTTCCCCCAGCAACAGATCTCCCGCTGCGTCGGCTCTGAACATCTTGGCCGGATCCTCGCTGTAGTCGTCGTCGGGCGTGTTTGCGTCGGGCATGCGTTCCGCGGCGAGTTCCGCGGCAGGCGCTGCAACGGTGGCGGGCGAAGAATCCACTCCGCTGGCCGGCGACGTCGAAGCTCGTTGATCGTGCGCGAGCATGTCGACCGCCGTGATGTCGGCGGGCTCTCGCTGGGGCCAGAGAAGTATGGCTGCCAATGCGAGCGCGACCGCGCCGCCGCCCAATACCGTCAACCTGTTCATGCGCATGTCTCCCGCAACCGAACGCTTGCGCGCTTCGCCTCGCCTCCCGAGGCGCCGAGCATGACAATGCGCTCGGCGCCTCGGGGCGGTCGCGATGTCGATCAATACGGACCGTTGTGCAAGTAACGTTCGAACCGCAGCAAGGTGTTATAGCTGTTGTGTTCGCTACCGGTGAGGAACGTGCTGTAGCGAGTGTCGTCGTACATGAACCGCTTGGCGAAGGCGACGCCGTAGCGGCCGATGCGCTCGTCGGTGGTGTTCGGGGTGAAGTGCGACGCCGAGTTGAGCAGACCGTAGCCTTTGCGCGTCGTCGTAGGAATGGCGTCGTAGAACGGGCGTGCATGCGAGGAATCGGGCGCGACCGTGTCGCCGTCGGCGCCGAACACCATCTGCGGGACACGAATCGAACGGAACGACAGTGAGCTGAGATTCCATGGCGTCAGCGGAATGCCGACTCGCAGTGTTGCGTCGTCTGAGGAGGCGATCAGCGTGCCGCCGCCACCCATCGAGTGCCCCGCGACGCCGCGGATGTTGCTGTTGACGCGGCTGCGAACGGTGCTGCTGCTGCTGTTGATGACGTAGTTGAGCGCGGCACGTAGCTGGGTCGCACGGCTGGAGGGCTGATCCAGGAGGGTGGTCGTGTCCATCGCAATCGTCACGAATCCGTGCGAAGCGAGTCGGCGTGCGAACCAGGAGATGGACGACGAGGTTCCGGTGTACCCCGGGCAGACGGCGATGACGCCGTAGCTGCCGGACGTACTCGGGTAGTAGATCGTGCCGCCGCCGAAGCCGAGGACGAGCGAGGACACATTGGACGAGCTGACCGCGAACGGTCCGGCGGTGGCATTGAGTTGCGACGATGTCGGGTTGGGGCCGATTTGCTGTGCGTTCGCGAGGCCGACCGCGAACAGACAGCTCAAACCGATAGCCCATGTCTTTGTCGATGGCATAGATCCCCCTATCACGTGACGTTGTTGGGCCCACCGGGCCGCGAGCGCGGCAAAGCGGGCGACGCGGATTGTAGGAAGGCGTTTGCGGCGGGGCCTATGCCGCGACTCACCAGAATGTCGGCGATTTGGTCGGTCGCGCGTTGCATCGATGCGGTCGTGGGATCGGGCCGCCGAGGGTCGGGTGTGAGGGGCTGCTATAGACGGCCGCATCCGAAATTGCGGGTTGAAACGTCAGCTCTGCGCGACCGCCGCGCTGCGACGGCCGTCGAGTCGCGAATCGCGCGACTCCAAGTAGCCGCATCCGCGACTCGGGAGGCGCAGCGGTGATCGAGCTGCTCCCCGTCGCATGATGTTCGCCGGCTGTGTGACGGGCGCGATGATCCATGCGTGTACGACAGATTGAACGAACGCGTGAGGCACAGCGCCGCGCGCGCTCGATGGAAAGCGGGAGACTCGAGAAGAAAATGAAAGACGCGAGTGACGTGTTTGCGACCCGGCACTTCGAAGGAGGCGCGATCCGGCATCGATTGAGCTGGTTTGCCACCTTGCAGGGCTTGCTGTTCCTCTACTTCGTGCTGGTCGACAAAGATGATGTGGGTCTGATCACGACGCTGGTCTGCGTGGGTGTCGCGATGTGCCTGCCCTCGATTGCCTCGACATACGCACGCTCGCGATTCAAGAACTGGGTACGCGTACTGCTCGCGGTGTTCTGGGTATCGCTCGGCGTCGCTCACCTCTTGCGTTCCGTCTAGTCGCGCGAGGGCGTCGGCCGCCGCGCCGCGCACACATCATTCGTCTTGGCGCGACGTCTGGAAGGGCGCTGGAGCAGGGGGTGGAGCGCGTCGCATTCTGCCGGTTCTTCGCTATCTCGCAGTAGTCGGCGGCGAGTAGAGTTTTCGCAAGGCAAGGTGTCGCCGAGCGCTGCATAAGGACATGGCAGATGAACTACTTCGCCCTTCTTCAGGGGTTCATCGAGCTCTGCTTGCGCGCAGCGAGCGCGGATGAGCTGCTAGTCGCCTTCGGCAAGGCCGTCGGAACGTTGGGATTCCGTTACTTCGCCTGCTATTCGCACGTCGATCTGTTGCGCCCGCCGCCAAGTGCGGTCGTCTTGTGCTCGTACCCGGCCGCCTGGGTGCGTCAGTACACCGAGGAAAGATTGTTCCAGCGGGATCCCATCCTGCGCCTGGCAGAGACGACACTGCTGCCTTTCTCGTGGGACGACGCTTTTCGCCCGGGATTGACGCGCGAGGAACGCGACATCCTGACGCGCGCCGCCGAGTTCGGCATCGTGCATGGATTCACGATTCCAATCCATCCGCCTGCCGCACGCGCCATCTATACGGCCTCTTGCTCGGTCGTGCCCGATTCTCTCGCCGTGGAGGTGCCGAGTTATTTCATCGCGCAGTTGATGGCATACCACCTGTACGA